>JBGPXY010000194.1:0-4867 GCA_041492985.1 Candidatus Eiseniibacteriota bacterium | reverse complement strand
GCCAGCTGGCGGCGCTCGGCGCCACCCACATCACTTTCGGCGATCCCGACTTCCTCAACGCGCCCACCCACTCGCTGCGCATCGTCCGCGCGATGCACGCCGAGTTCCCGTCGCTCACGTACGACTTCACCGCCAAGATCGAGCACGTGCTGGAACACCGGGGGTTGTTCCCGGAGCTGGAGGCATGCGGCGCCCTGTTCATGGTGTCGGCGGTCGAGTCCTTCAGCGACGTGGTGCTCGGCCATCTCGAGAAGGGGCACACGCGCGCCGACGTGTTCGAAGCCCTGAGCGTGATGCGCGCCGCCGGGATCGCCATGCGCCCCTCGCTGGTGGCGTTCACGCCCTGGACCACGCTCGAGGACTACGTCGAGATGCTCCGGGTGGTGGAAGCCGAGGATCTGGTGGATCACCTGGACCCGGTGCAGTACACGATCCGCCTGCTGGTGCCGCCCGGGTCGCTGCTGCTCGAGCGCGCCGCGATCCAGCCCCACCTGGGCGCATTCGACCCGGCCGCATTCGGCCACACGTGGGCCCATCCCGACCCGCGCATGGACCTGCTCCACCGTGAGGTGAGCGCGCGGGTGGCGGCCTCCACGCAGGCGGGAGAGGATCCGCGGGTCACCTTCGGCCGGGTGCGCGCGCTCGCCCGCAAGGCCGCCGGACTCGGGCTCGAGCGGTCCGACGGTGCCGAGGACGCGGCGGCACGCCGTCATCGAGTGCCCCGGCTGACCGAACCCTGGTTCTGTTGAGCGGAGCCGACCGAGGGCCAGTTCGGTCCTCTCGAGACCGCGGGGACACCCGCAATCTAGCAGCGACAGCCATCGCGCTCTCACCCATGCTCGAAACGAGGTCGAAGTTGTCCCGACGGACCGCGGTGGCAGGCACGATCGCAAGCGCGCTCCTCTGGTCGGCCTTCGCTCTCGCGCCACCCTCGGCGGGCGCGGGGTCCGCGAGGCAGCATGGCGATCGAGCGGCCGCCACGCGCCTCGTCGCACGATTCGACTCGCTCCGCACGGCATCCCGGATCCCGGGCCTCTCGATCGTCATCCTTCGCGATACCACGATCATCCTCGCGCGCGGTCTCGGGTCTGCCGATCTCGAGAGCTCCGTCCCCGTCACGCCCGAGACGCCATTCAACATCGCCTCGGTCACCAAGCCGATCTCCGCGGTGGTCGCCCTGCGCCTGGTGGAACGCGGGCTGCTCGACCTGGACCGGCCGATGACCTCGTACGAAGGCTTCGCGGACTACTGCAAGGGTGTCCGCGAGTCGGGCGGCCTCTTCTTCCGCGACTACGAGTGCGATCGCTACCCGATCACGTTGCGGAACGTGCTGTCGATGACGGCGAATGGCGTGCCGGGCACGCGATTCTTCTACAACCCGCCCTCCTACTCGTGGGCGTCGCGGCCCATGGCACAGGTCAGCGGCAAGACGTTTTCCGAGCTGACGGCGACCGAGGTGTTCGCGCCCGCGGGCATGAAGCACTCGGCGCGCATCCATCGGCGGCTGCCGTTGCCGCCCGAGATGGCCAGCCAGCTCGCCAAGCCCTATCACGCGGATTCCACTGGGCAGCTCGTGCCCTCGGATCCGCCTTCGCCGCAGGGCGACGGCGCCGCGGGTGGGGTGATCTCGACCGCCATGGACCTGGCGCGGTTCGATGTCGCGCTCACGCAAGGCCGTCTGCTCACCGGGGCCTCGCGACACGCCATGTGGTCGGCGGGGCGGTCTCCCTCGGGCGCCGTGTTGCCCTACGGGCTCGGCTGGTTCGTGCAGGAGTACGGAGGCGAACCGCTGATCTGGCACTCGGGCCTGTGGGAGGGCGCCTACTCCGCGCTCTACCTCAAGGCACCGGCCCGGCACCTCACGCTCATCCTGCTCGCCAACAGCGATGGGCTGAGATGGGAGAACGGCCTCGAGGAGGCGGCGGTGCAGCGCTCGCCGTTCGTGACGGCGTTCCTGGCGGCGTTCCCGCGATAGGTGCTCGGCGTGCGGCGGCGGGGCGATCTCGGAACCGGTCCCATTCCGGGTGGGCGCCGGCGCCCGGCCCGACATGGTAGGGTGCTGCCTCGCGACCACGCAGGGAGGGGTTCGATGGAGCAGGAGATCAAGATCAAGGCGCTGCCGATCGACAGCCAGCGGTGCCGTTTCACCGTCGACCGGCCGTTGCTCGCGGATCGCGCCGTGTTCTTCCCGGCGCCCGGGAAGGCGGCGGGATCGCCGCTCGCCGAGGCGCTGTTCGCCATCCCCGACGTGGTCTCGGTCATGATCTCGCACGACACCGTCACCCTCACCAGGCGCGGGACGGGCGAGTGGCCGGAGGCGGCGCGCCAGGCGGGTGCCGCGATCCGCGCCCAGATCCAGAGCGGCGTCCCCTCGATCTCGGAGGCGGCGCTCGAGGGCATGCCGGGAGAGGACGAGATCCGCATTCGCGTGCAGCAGCTGCTGGATTCGCAGATCAATCCGGCGGTCGGCTCGCACGGCGGCTGGGTCGAGCTGCTCGGCGTGCAGGGCAACAACGTCTTCCTGCAACTGGGCGGAGGCTGTCAGGGCTGCGGCATGGCCGACGTCACCCTCAAGCAGGGGATCGAGACACTGCTGCGTCAGGAGATCCCCGAGCTGGGCGAGGTGCTCGACCAGACCGACCACGCCGCCGGTCGGAATCCCTACTACGCCCAATCCAAGAAGTAGCCTCCGGCCGCGCAGCCATCCACCCGCGTCCCGACGGTCGCGACACCCCACGCCGCGATCCGGATCCCGCCACCCGTGAGCGCCTGATGCCCCGCGTGATGCTGCTGCTCCCGACCACCACCTGGCGCGCCGAGGCGTTCCTCTCCGCGGCCGGGCGGCTGGGGCTCGACGTGACGGTCGCCACCGAGCGCGAGCTGGTCTGGGCTTCGCTCGAGCCCGAGCGCGTGGTGGCGCTGGACTTCGCGCACCCCGAAGCCGCGGCCGCCAGGGTGGCGGAGTTCGCGAGTGGCACGCCGCTGGCGGCGGTGGTGGGCGTCGAGGATGACACCGCGGTGCTGGCCGCGGTCCTTTCGAAGCGGCTCGGGCTTCCGCACAACCCGGTGCCGGCGGTCGAGATCGCGCGCGACAAGCTCCGCCAGCGCGAGGCGCTCACGCGCGCGGGGCTGCCGGTGCCTCGTTTCACCGCCTGCCGGCTCGACGAGGACCCGGCGGCGGTGGGTGCCCGCGTCGGCTTCCCGTGCGTGCTCAAGCCCCTGCGGCTGGCCGCGAGCCGCGGCGTCATGCGCGCCGACGACGCGACGGCGCTGGGTGGATCCATGCGGCGACTGGCGGCGCTGCTCGCTTCGTCCGCGGCCGGCGCCCGACCTGCCGAGGCGGAGGCGGGGCTTGCCGAGGCGTTCGTGCCGGGTCGCGAGGTGGCGCTCGAGGGGCTGATCGAGGACGGGACGCTCCGCGTGCTGGCGATCTTCGACAAGCCGGACTCGCTCGACGGTCCGTTCTTCGAGGAGTCGATCTACGTGACCCCATCACGCCTCTCGCGAGCGACCCAGGCCGCCCTCGGCGACTGTGCGACACGCGCGGTGCGCGCCATGGGCCTCGAGCGCGGGCCGGTGCACGCGGAGCTGCGCGTCGAAGGGGAGGCACCGTGGGTGATCGAGGTGGCGGCGCGCCCGATCGGCGGCCTGTGCTCGCGCGCGCTGCGCTTCGGCGACGACGTCGCGCTCGAGGAGCTCATCCTGCGTCAGGCGGTGGGGCTCGAGACGAAGGCGTTCGTGCGCGAGGAGCGGAGCTCCGGCGTGATGATGCTCCCGATCCCGGGCGCCGGCGTGCTCGAGCGGGTCGATGGCGTGGAGGAGGCGGCGAAGGTCCCCGGGATCGAGCAGGTGGTCATCACGGCCCATCCGGGAGAGCGACTGGTCCCGTTCCCGGAAGGGTCGCGCTATCCGGGATTCCTGTTCGCGCGCGCCGAACGCCCCGAGACGGTGGAGGCGGCGCTCCGCGAGGCGCACCGGCAGTTGCGGTTCGTGATGGCGGACGCTGGCGCCACGTTCAAGGCTGCGTCGATGGCCCGGCAGTGATACGCCGCGCCCTGGTTTGTCTGTTCCCGATACTGGTCGCCGCGTCGGTGCTCGGGTGCGGCGCCCCCCGGCCTGCCGGAAAGCCCGCCGCGGCCGCGCCCGCCAAGGTTCAGCCGGCGACCGTGGATCAGATCCTGGCCGCGGTCCGCGCGCCCGGAGCGCGCGTCGTGCTGCTCAACGTGTGGGCGACCTGGTGCACGCCGTGCCGGGAGGAGTTCCCCGACCTGATGCGGATCGAACACGAATACCGGCAGCGGGGACTGCGGCTGGTGCTGGTCTCCGCCGACTTCGACACCGAGTTGCCGGCGGTGAAGCAGTTCCTCACCGAGCATGAGGTCGACTTCCTGACATTTCTCAAACAGGGTGATGACATGCATTTCATCGACGGCCTCGATGCTCGCTGGACCGGTGCGCTGCCCGCGACCCTTCTCTATGATGGCGCGGGCCAGCGGCTCTGGTTCCACGAAGGCAAGACGACCTACGACACCCTGAAGACCCGGATCGACGAGGCGCTGGGATCGGCCGTCGCGCCGGCTCACTGAGGAGGACACGGCATGAAGTGGAACGGCGGCGTGTGGATGATGGCGGCACTGTTGGCGGGCGGAACGGCGGCGTGGGCCCAGTCAGAACTCGCTCGCATCCGTGATACGCACGGGGTCGTTGGGCCGGATCCAACCCGTAGCCCACCGTTCGACCTACGGCGTCCGCCTCGCGGCGCTTCTGCCACGCGGTTGACGGCTCGCGCGCCAGCGTTAGGTTCCTCCTCTTGAGGGACCTAAGGGGCGCTGATGAACAACGCCGCATCGGTCCGCTATTGGTCTCG
>JBGPXY010000198.1:0-4661 GCA_041492985.1 Candidatus Eiseniibacteriota bacterium | reverse complement strand
CGAGACGGCGCGCGCGTGTGGGTGGTCGCTGATGGGCGCGTCACCGCGCGAACGGTCGATGTGGGACCCGCGCGCGGCGACCACGTGGAGATCCGCAGGGGACTCGACGGGGGCGAGAGCGTGGTGCTCGGCGCGCCGGCGGGGTTGAAAGAGGGCGCGCGGGTGCGCGTACGGAGCAGCTGACAGGAGGTCTCATGGCGCTGGTCGATGTCAGAAACGTGCGCAAGGTGTACCGCCACGACACGCAGGAGGTGCCGGTCCTCGACGGCCTCTCGCTGCAGATCGACGAAGGGGAGTTCGTCGGGCTCATGGGGCCTTCGGGCAGCGGCAAGACGACGCTCCTCAACCTGATCGGCGGCATCGATCAGCCCACCTCGGGCGACGTGACCGTGAACGGCGACGCCATCGGCCGCCTCAAGCCCAAGGATCTGGCGCGCTGGCGCTCGCGCCACATCGGCTACATCTTCCAGCTCTACAACCTGATCCCGGTGCTCACCGCGCTGCAAAATGTCGAGCTGCCGCTGCTCCTGGTGAAGATGAGCGGCAAGGAGCGCCTCGAGCGGGCCAAGAACGCCCTCGACATCGTCGGGCTCGGCGACCGCATCAAGCACTTCCCGCGTCAACTGTCGGGCGGGCAGGAGCAGCGCGTCGCCATCGCCCGCGCGCTCGTGAGCGATCCGACCCTGGTACTGGCCGACGAGCCCACCGGCGACCTGGATCGAAAGGCCGGGGAGGAGATCCTCGGCCTGCTCGAGCGGCTCAACAAGGAGTTCAAGAAGACCATCATCATGGTGACGCACGACCCGCACGCGTCCGAGCGCGCAAATCGTGTCCTGCATCTCGACAAGGGCGTGCTCTCCTAGGGGCGGCCGACCATGAACCTGTTCTCGCTGGTGCTCGTCAATCTGGGCCGCAACAAGATCCGCACGACGCTGACCGTGATGAGCGTCGTGGTCGCGCTGTTCCTGTTCTGCGCGCTGCGGGGCGTGCTCGACACGCTGGCCGCCTCGATCAAGGTGGGCAGCGAGGCGCGGCTCATCACGCGCAACGCGATCTCGCTCATCTTCCCGCTGCCGATCGCCTACCGCGAGCGGCTGATCGCCGTGCCCGGGGTGAGGAACGTCTCGTATGCGAACTGGTTCGGCGGCCGCGACCCGGTGGATCCCCACGACTTCTACGCCCAGTTCGCCGTGGATGCCGACAACTACATGCCGATGTACAACCGCGACGTCGAGATCATCGCCGCCGACGCGCCGCAGTCCGCGATCGCCCTGCCACCGGGGGTCGATCCCAAGCTCGCCGCCTTCATGAGCGAACGGGACGCCTGCATCGTCGGCGAGAGCCTGTTCAAGCGGAAGAAATGGAAGCTCGGCCAGACCGTCCCGGTCTCGGGCACCATCTTCCCCGGCACCTGGGAGTTCAAGATCCGCGCCGTGTACCACGCGAAGGATCCGGCGTTCGGCGAGGAGTCGATGCTCTTCCACTGGAAATACCTGAGCGAGCGGGGCATGGGTGGGCAGGGGATCGCCGGCTGGTACGTGCTGGAGCTCGCGGACCCCGGTCGCGCCGGCGACGTGACCCGGGCGGTCGACGCGCTCTTCGTCAATTCGGCCGCGTCCACGCACACCGAGACGGAGCGCGCCTTCCAGGCCGGGTTCATGAGCATGTACGGCAACGTGCCCTTTTTGATCAGCTTCATCGGGCTCGCCGTCGTGTTCGCGATCCTGCTGGTCGCCGCCAACACCATGATGATGGCGACACGCGAGCGCATGGCCGAGTTCGGCGTGCTCAAGACGCTGGGATTCGAGGACGGCACCATCTTCAGGATGGTGCTGATCGAGGCGGCGATCATCACCCTCGGCGGCGGCGTACTGGGGGCGCTGCTGGCCAAGTTCGCCATCGAAGGCTCGCGTTTCAACGCCGCCGGATTCCTGCCACCCATGACCGTGAGCTGGGCGACCGTGGCCGCCGGTGTGGGGGTCGCCGTGCTGATGGGCGCGTCCAGTGGACTCATCCCTGCCCTGCAGGCCTCGCGCCTGCGCATCGTCGACGCGCTGCGGCGCGTCGAGTAACCGGGGGAACCGATGGCGATCCCGCTCTCCTACAATCTTCGCAACGTCATCCAGCGGCCGATGTCGACGCTCGCGACGACCGTCGGCATCGCCCTGGTGGTGACCATCCTCGTCGGCGCGTTCGCGCTCGCGTCCGGCTTCCAGGCCGCGCTCATCGAGACCGGCTCGACCGACAACCTCATGGCGCTGCGCACCGGCGCCGACTCGGAGATCTCGAGCGGGATCGGGCGTGACGCGGCCAACATCCTCCGGGCGCTCCCGGACGTGGCGATCGGCCCCGATGGCCGCCCGCTCGCGAGCCCGGAGATGGTGGTGCTCATCAATCAGCCGCGGCTCGGCCAGACGGGCTCGTCGAACGTCACCGTGCGCGGCATCAGCCCCGAGGGACTCACGCTGCGCAGCCAGGTGAAGATCGTCGAGGGGCGGATGTTCACCCCCGGCACCGACGAGGTGATCGTCGCCCGGCGCATGGCGGGCCGCTTCGCCAACTGCGCGATCGGCGACAAGCTCCGCTTCGGACAGCGCGACTTCAGTGTCGTCGGCCACTTCACCTCGGGCGGTTCGGGCTTCGAGTCCGAGGTGTGGGGCGACAACGCGGTGCTGATGCCCGCGCTCAATCGCGAGGACGCCTTCCAGAGCGTCACGCTGCGCATGCGCGACCCGTCGCGTTTCGCCGCGCTCAAGAAGCAGCTCGAGGCGGACCCGCGCCTCGGGATCCAGGTCCATACCGAGCGGCAGTGGTACGCCGAGCAGTCACAACAGATGGCGACCGTCATCCGCGTGGGAGGTGTGTTCATCGTGCTCATCATGGCGATCGGGGCGATCTTCGGCGCCATGAACACCATGTACGCGGCGGTCAATCAGCGCACACGGGAGATCGCGGTGCTCAAGACTCTGGGGTTCACCCCCTGGGCGATCACCTTCTCGTTACTGATCGAGTCGGTGCTGCTCGCCCTCCTGGGCGGCGTCCTCGGCTGCCTGCTCGCGCTGCCGATCAACGGCATCACCACCAGCACGACGAACTGGGCGTCGTTCAGCGAGGTGGCCTTCGCGTTCCGAGTCACCCCGACCGGCATGCTGATCGGCCTCGTGTTCGCCGCCTTGCTCGGGCTGGTGGGCGGATTCCTCCCCGCACGATGGGCGGGCAAGCGCTCGCTGGCGGCGACGCTGCGCGCAGCGTAGGCCGGTGGTGTCGGGCTCGCACAAGGCCGCCAACCTGGCGCTGGCCGCGCGCCTCCCAGCGCGGTAAGGTCCTCTGCACGCACCCGCCGTGTCCGTCGGACCGGTGAGGGTGCGGGCCACCCCCGAGTCGGTCGCAGGAGGCTTACCCATGGCCACCGTGCAATCCATCCTGATGGGGAAGGGTGCGCATGTCGTCTCGATCGGGGTCGCCGACTCCGCCCTCGCCGCGGCGCGGCTGATGAACCAGCGCGGCATCGGCGGGCTGGTGGTGACGGATGGCGATCGGGTGATCGGCATCGTCACCGAGCGCGACATCCTGCGGCGCGTCGTCGCAACCCAGCGCGATCCCGGCGCGACCCTGGTCCGCGACGTGATGACCGCCCCCGTGGCCTGCTGCCGTCCGGACACGACGCTCGCGGAGTGTCGTGGGGTGATGACGAACAAGCGGATCCGGCACCTACCAGTCGTGGATGACAAGGGCCTGTGCGGCATCGTCACCATCGGGGACCTGTTGGCCCACGAGGTGACGGAACACGAAGCCACCATCCAGTACTTGAACAGCTATATCTTCGATCGGCGGTAACCGGCCGTCGGGAAGCCGGCGCCGGGCGCGGGGCATCTTCCGCCCGTCCGTTGCATCTCAAGGCACGTCCGGGCCGGCTCGGACGCCTTGGTCGCCGCCGGACGGTGCACTAGAATGCGCGCCGCTTCGTCCCTCCCATTCGCCTTCAGGAGACCCGCGTGTCCTCCATCCACGACGTGCTCGTCCTCGGCTCCGGCAGCGCCGGCTACACGGCGGCCGTCTATGCCGCGCGCGCCAACCGCAAGCCGCTGCTGATCGGCGGCCCCCAGCCGGGCGGGCAGCTCACCATCACCAGTGATGTCGAGAACTACCCGGGATTTCGCGAGGCCATCCTCGGGCCCGAGCTGATGGAGCGCATGCGCGACCAGGCGATCCGCTTCGGCACCGAGATGGTGTGGACGACCGCCGAGCGCGTGGACTTCTCCCGCCGGCCCTTCGCCGTCTGGGCGGATGGCAAGGAGTACCGCGCGCGGACCGTGATCGTCGCCACCGGGGCCTCCGCCAAGCTCACCGGGTTGCCGAGCGAGACGCGGCTCATGGGGATGGGTGTCTCGGCGTGCGCCACCTGCGACGGGTTCTTCTTCCGCGACAAGCGCGTGGTGGTGGTGGGCGGCGGCGACACGGCGATGGAGGAGGCCACCTATCTCACCCGTTACACCAGCGAGGTGGTGGTCGTGCACCGCCGCGACACGCTGCGCGCCTCGAAGATCATGCAGGACCGGGCGCGCGCGAACCCCAAGATCCGTTTCATCTGGGACAGCGAGCTGGTGGAGATCATCGATCCGACGGCGCGGAAGGTGACCAGCGTGCGGCTGCGGAATGTG
>JBGPXY010000028.1:0-20834 GCA_041492985.1 Candidatus Eiseniibacteriota bacterium | reverse complement strand
GATCTGCGCGTCACGGTGAGCGGGCCCGACCGCGCCCAGGTGCTCGACGTGACGGCGAGGGCCTACGAGGCGCTGAAGCAGCGCGTGGCGGCGGTCGTCTACGCCGAGGGCGCACTCAGCATCGAGGAGGTGGTGGGCGAGGCGCTGGTGGAGAAGGGCTGGCGCGTCGCCACCGCCGAGTCGTGCACCGGCGGCCTGCTCGCGCGCCGTCTCACCGACGTGCCGGGCGCGTCGCGCTACTTCGAGCGCGGCTTCATCACGTACTCCAACGAGTCCAAGATGCAGCTGGTCGGCGTCACCGCCGCCGACCTCGAGGCGCATGGCGCGGTGAGCGCGCCGGTGGCCGAGCAGCTGGCGCGCGGCGCGCGCGAGCGGGCCGGGGTCGAGCTGGGCGCCGGGATCACCGGCATCGCGGGGCCGGACGGTGGGAGCGAGGAGAAGCCCGTGGGCACGGTGTTCATCGGCATCTCGTCGCCTCGCGGGGACGCCGTTCGCAAGTTCCGGTTCATGGGGACACGCAAGACGGTGCGCGAGCGCGCCGCGCAGACCGCGCTCGATCTGCTGCGCCGCGAGCTGCAGGGTCTGCCGCTGGACGCGAGCCTCGGGGAGTGAGGCGCTCCCGCCATGCGCGTCTTCCTGGCGGTGTTCCCCTCAGCCGCCGCGCAGGCCGCGGCCGCCGCCGTGATCGAGCGCCTGCGGCGGCCGGGCGATGGCATCGCGTGGGTCAAGCGCGAGAACCTGCACTACACGGTGTCCTTCCTGGGCGAGCTGGGCGAGGACGGAGTGGCGCGGGCCGAGGCGGCGGCGCGCGAAGGGGCGCGGGGACATCGTCGCTTCACGGCCGCGCTCGGGGATGCGGGCGCCTTCCCGGAGGCCCGTCGCGCGCGTGTGATCTGGCTCGGGCTTGCCGAGGGTGGCGAGGCGCTGACGTCGCTGGCGCGTTCGGTGGAGCAGGCGCTGCGCACGGAGAAGTTCGATCGCGACGGGCGTCCGTTCACGCCGCACCTCACGCTCGGGCGGGCGCGCGCGGGCGACCGGGACTGGAGCGGCTCGCTCGCGGGCGTGAGCGCGCAGGCCGGGGCATCGTTCACGGTGGATCGCGTGGTGGTGGTGCAGAGCACGCTGGCCCCCCGCGGCTCGCGCTACCAGGTCCGGGCCGAGGCCGCGCTGGACAGCTGAACGATCGGAGGAAGCATGGACTCCGCTGAGCTGCCCCCGCCGGGGCCGAGCCATCTCCGGCTGCTGTTCGCCTTCGCGCTTGCCAAGATCGCGCTTCAGCTCACCGCGATCACGCACTACGGCTGGTTCCGCGACGAGCTCTACTACATGGCGAGCACGGACCATCTGGCGTGGGGCTACGTCGAGCATCCGCCGCTCTCGATCGCCGTGCTCGCCGTGGTGCGCTCACTGTTCGGCGATTCGCTGAACGCCGTGCGCGCGGTGCCGGCTCTGGCCGGAGCCGCGACCGTGTTCCTGACCGGTCACATCGCGCGCCAGTTGGGCGGCGGACGCTTCGCCCAGGGCCTGGCGTGCCTGGCGGCCCTGCTCGCCCCCGTGTTCCTGGCCCTCGATCACTACTACTCGATGAACGCGCTCGACCTCCTCATCTGGACCGGCGCGATCGGGCTGTTGCTCCGGATCCTGCGCGCGGGCTACGGGCGCGATTGGATCGCGCTCGGCGTCCTGCTTGGCCTCGGGCTGCTCAACAAGATCAGCGTGACGTGGCTCGGTCTGGGGCTGGGGCTCGGGCTGCTCCTCACCCCTCACCGCCGCTGGCTCGCGAGTCCGTGGCCCTACGTGGCGGCGGCGATCGCCGGGCTCATGTTCCTGCCGCACGTCATCTGGCTGCGGGCCAACGGTTGGCCGACGCTCGAGTTCATGCACAATGCGACGGCACGCAAGATGGTCACGGTCGGCTGGGGTGAGTTCGTGCTCAAACAGATCCGGGACGTGGGCCACGGAAGTGCGCTGGTCTGGATCCCCGGCGTTGTGTTCGCGCTGATCGCCCGCGGCGGCCGGCCGTGGCGGATCCTGGCGTGGATCTATCTCAGCGTGGCGTTGCTGCTGCTGGTCGGGGGGAAGAGTCGCGCCAGCTACCTCGCGATCGCCTATCCGATGTTGATGGCGCTGGGCGGTGTCGCCTGGGAGCGCCTGCTCGCCCGGCCGCCGTGGCGCCGGTTGCGTCCCGCGCTCCCGGCGCTGATCGCGGCGCTGGGGCTCATCGCGGTCCCGTTCGCGCTCCCCGTGCTGCCGGTCGACACCTTCATCCGCTACCAGTCTGCGCTCGGGCAGGGAGCAAGGACCGAGGAGCACCAGGAGGTGGGGCCGCTCTCGCAGCAGTACGCGGACATGTTCGGCTGGGAGGAGATGACGGCGCTGGTGGACTCGGCGTATCGACGGCTCACGCTCGAGGAGCGCAAGCACGCGCGCGTGTTCGGCCAGAACTACGGCGAAGCCGGAGCCATCGACGTGCTCGGCCGACGCTACGGCCTGCCGCGGGCCGTGAGCGGGCACAACAGTTACTGGCTCTGGGGTCCGGGAGACTGGGACGGCAGCGTGCTGATCATCATCGGCGGCGACCGGCCCGACAACGCGGCGTTCTTCGAGCAGATCGAGATCGTCGGACAGACGCGGTCTCCCTACGCCATGCCCTACGAGCGTGGGCTCGACGTGTCGATCGGCCGGCGTCTGCGCATGCCGGTCGCCAGGGCGTGGCCGGCCCTCAAGCACTACATCTGACCCCTGAAATCGGCCCTTTTCATCTACTGCCCAAGTGTGTAGTATCCGTTCCGACTCGCCGGTAGTGGCCTGCCGCCGCTATCATGGCCCCGAGCCGGCGCCCCGCCCGCCCGGCGCCCCGCATCGAGAACGGCAGCCCCTGCGAAGGAGACGCAGAACATGATTCCGAATACGCCGTCGGCCAAGGAGAAGACCAAGGCGCTGGACCTCGCGCTCCAACAGATCGAGAAGCAGTTCGGCAAGGGCGCGATCATGAAGCTGGGGGAGGAGTCGGCCCAGGTGGCGGTGGAGATCATCCCGTCTGGCTCGATCGCCCTCGACATGGCCCTCGGCATCGGCGGCATCCCGCGCGGCCGTGTCATCGAGATCTACGGCCCCGAGTCCTCGGGCAAGACCACGCTGGCACTCACCATCATCGCCAACGCGCAGCGCAACGGCGGCAACGCCGTCTTCATCGACGCCGAGCACGCGCTCGACGCGGCCTATGCGCAGAAGCTGGGCGTCGACATCGCCAACCTGCACGTGGCGCAGCCCGACACCGGTGAGGAGGCGCTCGAGATCGCCGATCACCTGGTGCGCTCGGGTGCGGTCGATGTGGTGGTGATCGACTCGGTCGCGGCCCTGGTGCCGCGCGCCGAGATCGAGGGCGAGATGGGCGACTCGCACGTCGGGTTGCAGGCACGGCTCATGTCGCAGGCGCTGCGCAAGCTCACCGGCTCGATCTCGAAGAGCAAGACCAGCGTCATCTTCATCAACCAGATCCGCATGCAGATCGGGATCATGTTCGGCAATCCCGAGACCACCGCCGGCGGCCGGGCGCTCAAGTTCTACGCCTCGGTCCGGCTCGACATCCGCCGCATCGCCACGCTCAAGGAAGGCGACGTCGCGGTCGGCAACCGCACCAAGGTGAAGGTGGTCAAGAACAAGGTCGCCGCCCCGTTCCGCGAGGCCGAGTTCGACATCATCTACAACGAGGGCATCTCGCGCGAGGGCGAGCTGATCGACTTCGCGCTCGAGAAGGGCGTGATCCAGAAGAGCGGCACCTGGTTCTCGTTCGGCGAGGAACGCATCGGGCAGGGGCGCGAGAACGCGCGCATGTTCCTCAAGGAGCACAAGGACATCCGCCTGCAGCTGGAGACGAAGCTGCTGCCGATGCTGGGACTCAAGGCGCCCGCCAGTGCGCCCACGCCCGCGCCCGAGGCCGTGCCCGTGAAAGCGGTAGTGCCACCGGCGGCTCGCCCGCAGCCGGCGATGGTGGCGAGCGGGGACCGGAAACGCTAGCTTCCCCGGGTTTCCGATAGCGCTGCCGGTCCCGCGTGAGCGGACCCGCTCGACTCATGCCTCCCGGAGGTATGGATGCGTACGCCCGCGCCCGACGCGGGCGGCGCGTCCGGTCTCGCCCGTGAAGGGAGCCGCCACGCGATGACGACGTCCGACCGACCGCCCCTCGCTCAGCTCCTCGGCATCCCCCTCAACGTCCTGCTGTTCCTGCTGCTCATGGTGATGGGCTGGGGGAGCTGGCAGGGGTTCTTCGCCCATCCGGTGCGTGTCGGCGTCGTGGTGCTGCACCTGATCATGATCCCGATCATGACCTTGAGCACCTCGGGCCGCAGCCGCGGGCTCAAGAGCCGCGCGGACTGGAAGCCCTTCTTCCCCCTGCTGGTCTTCCATTCGCTGTTCACCGCCTTCCTGATGCCCTACATGGACGCGCGCGACCTCTGGGTGCTGCCGGGCGGCGACATCACCCGCTGGGCAGGTCTGATCGTGCTCACGCTGGGTGTCGCGCTGAGGCTCGGGCCCATGCTCGAGCTGGGCCGCCGGTTCGTCTCGGTGGTCGCCGTGCAGGAAGGACACACGCTCCATACGACCGGCTTCTATCGGGCGGTGCGACATCCGTCCTACCTGGGCATCCTCCTCATGGACCTGGGATTCGCCGGGGTGTTCCGCAGCGTCGTGGCGCTGGCGCTGATGCCCGTGGTGATCTGGATGTTCAAGCGACGCATGGACGTCGAGGAAGGCTTCATGGTGGAGCAGTTCGGCGCCGACTACCGCGACTACATGGCGCGCACGGCGCGACTGCTGCCGGGAGCGTACTGAGGTGCGCGGCATGAGTCGCGGCGCGGCGGTGAGCGAGGAGCGCGCGCACGACCCCGAGGCGGCCCGCGAGGCGGCGCTCAAGCTGCTCGAACGCACCCGTCGCACGCGCTCGGACCTGACCCGGCGCCTGCGCGAGAAGGGCTACGCGGAGCCGGTGGTGGCGGAGGTGATCGAACGCCTCGCCGGCGTGGGCCTGCTGGATGACGCCGAGTACGCCCACGCATTCCTCGTCGAGCGCTGGGGTCGGCGGGCGGCGGGGTGGCGACGGCTCGAGCAGGAGCTGCGGCGCCGGGGGGTCGCGGGCGAGGACATCGAGCGCGCCCGCGCGCGCTTCGAGCAGGAGCAAGGCGGCGCCGACGAGGTCCGCCTGGCGAGCCGGGTGGTGGCGCAGGCCGCGCGACGGTACGCTGCGCTCGAGCCACGGGTGCGGCGGCAGAGGCTCTACGCGTTGCTCGCTCGCCGCGGATTCGACAGCGAGACGATCGAACAGGCGCTGCGGGCGGCGCCGGTTTCCGCAGACGAATAGCGCGGGTAAGCCGCGCGATCCAAAGGGGAGGACACATGATCCGCAAGGCATCGGCCGTCTGGCAGGGCGATCTCAAGAGCGGCAAGGGCACCATGAACGCGCCGAGTGGCGTGCTGACGAACGCCGCCTACTCGTTCGCGACCCGGTTCGAGGATCGACCGGGCACCAACCCCGAGGAGCTGATCGCCGCCGCGCACGCGGGATGCTTCTCGATGGCATTCTCCGCCGAGCTGAGCAAGGCGGGCATGGTCCCGGAGCGCGTCGAGACGACCGCGGCGGTGACGCTCGAGACCATCGATGGCAAGCCCACGGTCTCGAAGAGCCACCTCACGGTGAGAGCGAAGGTGCCGGGTGCGGACAAGGCGAAGTTCCTCGAGGTCGCGAATGGCGCCAAGGCCGGCTGCCCGATCTCGCGCCTGCTGAAGGCCGAGATCACGATGGAGGCGACGCTCGAAGGTTGAGGCATGACGGGCCGCCGGCGACGCTCCGTGGGACGGTCGCCGGCGGCCCGTCTCGTCCACACACGCGCGGCGGCGCCAACCTTTCCTCCCCCGCCGAGACCGGCTATCTTCCGGCCCTCATGTGCCCTTCTCCCGCTTCTCCCGCGGTGCGGACCGCGGCCGAGCTGCGCCGCGCCTTCCTCGATTTCTTCGTGGCCCGCGGGCACACCGCCGTGCCCTCGGCGCCCCTGGTGCCCAGCGACCCGTCGCTGCTCTTCACCACCGCCGGCATGGTGCAGTTCAAGCCGTACTACACCGCGACCCGCGATGTGCCCTACAACGGCCGCGCGGTCTCGGTGCAGAAGTGCCTGCGGCTCACCGACCTCGAGAACGTCGGGCTCACCCCGCGGCACGACACGTTCTTCGAGATGCTCGGCAACTTCTCGTTCGGCCCGCGTGGCTACTTCAAGGAGGAAGCGATCGCCTTCGCCTGGGAGTTCGTGACCCAGGTGCTGGGACTGCCGACGCAGCGCCTCTACGCGTCCATCTTCGCCGGGGAAGGGAAGCTGCCGCGCGATGACGAGGCGGCCGCACTGTGGAAGAAGGTGGGGCTCAAGGCGGACCACATCGTCGCGCTCGGCCGCGCCGACAACTTCTGGGGCCCGGCCGGAGGCCAGGGCGCGTGCGGGCCGTGCAGCGAGATCTACTTCGATCTGGGCGAGAAGCGGCCGGCCTACCTGCCCGCGGACGCGTTCTGGGGCGAGCGTGCGGGAGACGCCGGCGACCGCTACATGGAGTTCTGGAATCTGGTGTTCCCGCAGTTCGACGCGCTCGCCGATGGCACGCTCGCGCCGTTGCCGCGGCCGGGCATCGACACCGGCATGGGGATCGAACGCCTGGCGCTGATCGTCCAGGGCAAGACGAGCATCTTCGAGACCGACCTGTTCGAGCCTCTGGTCGATGAGGTGCTGGCCATGGCCCGGCCCGCGGCCCGCCCGGCCGCGCTGCGCGACGCGCGCATCATCGCCGACCACACGCGCGGGCTCACGTTCGCGATCGCCGAGGGCGCGCTCCCCGGCAACGAGGGAGCGGGGTACGTGCTGCGCCGTCTCCTGCGCCGCGCCGTCACGCGCGCTCGTTCGCAGCGCTCGCTGGCGATCGATCGCCCGTTCCTGGCCGCCTGTGCCGACCGCGTGGTCGAGCAATTCGGCGGGCACTACCAGGAGCTGGTCCAGCACCGCGACGAGATCGCCAAGGTGCTCACGCGCGAGGAAGAGGGCTTCACCCAGACCTTCGAGGCGGGGCTCGCCCGCTTCGAGGAGCTGCTGGCGGGAGGTGCGAAGCGGATCGGCGGGCAGGACGCCTTCACGCTTCACGACACGTACGGGTTCCCGGTCGAGCTGACCGAGGAGATCGCCGCCGAGCGGAGCGTCACGATCGACCGCGAGGGATTCGACCGCGCGATGGAGGGCCAGCGCCAGCGCGCGCGCGCCGGAAGCAAGTTCGAGCGCGAGGCCGAGGGTGCGACCCGCGCGGCCTGGACAGTGGTGAGCGAGGGGTCCGACTCCGAGTTCCTCGGTTATCAGACGCTGGGTGCCGGCGGCATCACCCTGCGCCGCTGGCGCGCGCACGGCGCCGACGAGCTGGAGGTGGTGCTCGACCGCACGCCCTGTTACGCCGAGTCGGGCGGCCAGGTCGCGGATCGCGGACGCATCGAGACCATCGGCTTCAGCGCCGAGCTGACGCACGTCTACCGCGAGGGGGAGAGCATCGTCCACCGCGTGCGCCTCAGCCACGGCGAGCGCGAGACACTCCTCTCCGCGGGCGCTCGCGGCGGGCTCAAGGCCATCGTCGATCCGATGTATCGCTTCCCGACCATGCGCCACCACACCGCCACGCATCTCCTGCACGCCGCGTTGCGCCAGGCGCTCGGCACTCACGTCCGCCAGGCGGGATCGTTGGTGTCGCCCGAGCGCTTGCGCTTCGACTACACGCACTTCGAGGCGCCGCACCCCGAGCAGCTTCAGGGCATCGAGCACCTGGTGATGGAATGGGTGCTGCGTAACCGCGAGGTCTCGTGGGAGGTGATGCCGATCGACCAGGCCAAGCAGACCGGCGCGATGGCGCTGTTCGGCGAGAAGTACGGCGCCCAGGTGCGCGTGGTCACGGTGGCCGGGGTCGAGGATGCGGGCATCCCCACCAGCCGCGAGCTGTGCGGTGGCACGCACGTGCGCCGCACCGGCGACATCGGCGCGTTCACGCTGGTCTCGGACGGCCCCATCGCCAGCGGCGTGCGGCGGATCGAGGCGTTGTGCGGGCACGAAGCGATGCGCTGGTTGCGATCGCAGGGCGAAACACTCGGGCAGGCGGCCGCCATGTTCCAGGTGCGCCCGGAGGCGGTCCCCGAACAGGTCGAGAAGCTGCGCGCCGAGCTGGAGCGGCTGCGCAAGGCGCAGGCGGTGGCACAAGCGGGGGGGCTCGCGGCCGAGTTCGCGCGCATTGCCGCTGTCGCGATCGCGCTCCCCGGCGGCCGCTACGTGGTCGCCGAGATCACCTCGGACGCCGATGCCAACGCGGTGCGCGATGCGGCCGACCGGCTGCGCGGTACCCTCGGACGCGGGGCGGCGGTGCTGGCGGTGAACGCTGGGGGCAGGCTCACGTTCGTGGCCGCGGTGACCGACGACCTGGTGGCCGAGAAGCGACTCCGCGCCGACACGCTGGTGAAGCAGGTCGCCGAGGTGACGGGCGGGTCGGGCGGCGGCAAGCCGCACCTCGCCCTCGCGGGCGGCAAGGACGCGAGCAAGCTCGCCGACGCGCTCGCCGAGGCGCGCCGTCTGCTTTCCGCGGCGCTCGCCGGTTGATCACGACCGCCGGCGTCACGGGCTTCGGCTCCGCGGACCCCCGGAGCCCGACACGATGAAAGCGCTCGTCCTCGCCGGCGGCCGCGGCACGCGGCTGCGGCCCATCACCCACACCTACGCCAAGCAGCTGGTGCCGGTGGCCAACAAGCCGGTGCTGTTCTACGGGCTCGAGGCGTTGCGCGACGCCGGCATCGTCGAGGTCGGCATCGTCGTGAGCGATCCGCGCGAGATGCTCGGTCCCGATCGCCGCACCGGCGAGCAGCTCACGGTGATGGTGAACAGCCAGGCGGAGATCCGCGCGGCGGTGGGGGACGGCTCGGCGTTCGGGCTCAAGGTCAGCTACATTGAGCAGGAGGCTCCGCTCGGCCTCGCGCACGCGGTCAAGATCTCGCAGTCCTTCATCGGCCGGGAGCCGTTCGTCATGTACCTCGGCGACAACCTGATCAAGGACGGCGTCACGCCGTTCGTGCGCGAGTTCATGGCCGAGAAGCCCGACGCCCAGATCCTGCTCGCGCACGTGAAGACGCCGTCGGATTTCGGCGTCGCCCAGCTGGAGGGCGACCGGGTGATCAAGCTCGAGGAGAAGCCGAAACAGCCCAAGAGCGATCTGGCGCTGGTCGGCGTGTACCTCTTCGACGAGACGGTGTTCACGGCGGTCAATGCCATCGCCCCGAGTGCCCGCGGCGAGCTGGAGATCACCGACGCCATCCAGTACCTGATCGACACCGGCAAGCGCGTCCGATCGCACGTCATCACCGGATGGTGGAAGGACACGGGCAAGGTCGAAGACCTCCTCGAGGCGAACCGGATAGTGCTCGCCGACCTCGTGACCGGCATCGAGGGGACGGTCGATCAGGACACGGTGGTCGAGGGGCACGTCCGCATCGGCCGGGGCACCGTGATCGCACGCTCGCGGTTGCGGGGTCCGCTGGTGATCGGGGCGGGGGCACGGATCGAGGACTCGTACGTGGGCCCGTTCAGCGCGCTCGCCGACGGCGTCGTGCTCCGGCACTGCGAGATCGAGAACTCGATCGTGCTCGAGCGCAGCCGGCTCGAGCAGCTGCCGCACCGGGTCGAATCGAGCTTGATCGGCCGCGACGTGGTGGTGACAGCGAGCGAGGCTCGTCCGCGGGCGCACCGACTGATGCTCGGGGACTCGAGCCGCGTGGAGCTGGCGTGAGGCGCCCGAGGTCGGGGCCGCGGGGCGACGCGGGGCGGCGGTGAGGGCGCTGGTCACCGGGGCCGGCGGCATGCTGGGGTCGGCGCTCATGCCGGCGCTCGCGGCGGCCGGGCACGAGGCGGTCGGGCTCACGCGCGGCGACGCGGACGTGACACGACTCGAGGCGCTGCGCCGTCCACTCGAGGTCTTCCGGCCGGACTGGGTCTTCCACCTCGCGGCGTTCACCCGGGTGGACGATTGCGAGACGCAGCCCGATCTCGCCCACCGGGTCAACGGCCTGGGAGCCGGAAACGCCGCGCAGGCGGCCGCCGAGGTCGGGGCCGCGGTGCTCTCGGTCTCGACCGACTATGTGTTCCCGGGTGACGCCACACGGCCCTACCGCGAGGACGACCCGGTCGGGCCACGCTCGGTGTACGGGGCGTCCAAGCTGGCCGGGGAGCTCGCCGTCCGCGAGTCGAACCCGCGCCATCTCATCGTGCGAAGCGCGTGGCTCTATGGCGCGGGCGGCAGGAACTTCGTCGACAGCATCCTCGACCGGGCGCGCAAGGGCGAACCGCTGCGGGTGGTGGACGATCAGCGTGGTTCGCCGACCTCGGCCGCCGATCTCGCCGCGGGGCTGGTCAAGCTCGCGGGCAGCGGGCAGTATGGCACCTATCATTGCACCAACGCGGGCGACTGCACCTGGCACGATCTGGCGGTTCACGCGCTGCGGAGCGCGGGCCTCGCGGCACCGGTCGCTCGCATCGACAGCGCGACCCTCGCCCGGCCGGCGCGCCGGCCCGGGTATTCGGTGCTGAGCAACGTGAAGTTCGAGGCGGTGACCGGCCACCGCATGGCGCCGTGGCAGGACGCCGTCGATCGCTACCTGGGCGCCGGCGCGGTGACGCACCGAACGCTGAAGGAGGATGGATGAAGCGACGTGGGAAGGAGCAGCGCGGGCCGCTCGAGCGCCAGGCGCGCGCGGCCCTCCGGGAGGCCGGCCGCAACATGGCCGGCGTCGAGCGCGCCTGCGCGCAGGCGCTCGCCTCCGCGGCCGAGATCGTCATCGCCTGTCTCGAAGGAGGGGGCACGGTCTTCTTCTGCGGCAACGGCGGCAGCGCCGCCGACGCGCAGCACCTCGCGTGCGAGCTGTCGGGACGCTATCTCATGGACCGCCCGGCGCTGGCGGCGGTGGCGCTCACCACGAACTCGTCGTCGCTGACGGCGATCGCCAACGACTTCGGCTACGACGCGGTGTTCGCCCGCCAGCTCGAGGGCGTGGGTGCTCCCGGCGACGTGCTGGTCGCCCTCACCACCAGCGGCCGCTCGGCGAGCGTGATCAACGCCGTGCGCGCCGCCCACGCGTGTGGCATGACCGTGGTGGGCTTCACCGGCGCGGCCGGGCGCCGCTTCGCCGCGGCCTGCGACCATGCCCTGATGACGCCCGCCACCGCCACGCCGCGCGTCCAGGAAGCGCACATCGCCCTGGGCCACACGCTGTGCGAGCTGGTCGAGCGCGCGATCTTCGCCCGTCCGGGCCGCGCCCGTCGCGGCTCGGCCTCCGCCCCGCGTCGAGGAGCGAAGTCGAAGTGATCGGCGCGCTGCTTCAGGGGTTGCGTCCGAAGCAGTGGACCAAGAATCTGCTCCTGTTCGCCGGCGTGCTGTTCTCCCAGCACCTGACCGATCCCCGGATGCTGCTGCGCGCGGCGGGCGGCTTCGTCGCGTTCTCGCTCCTGTCGGGCAGCGTCTACCTGCTCAACGACCTCACCGACATCGAAGCCGACCGCCGGCATCCGCTCAAGCGGCTCCGGCCGATCGCCTCGGGTCGATTGTCGCCCTGGCTCGCCCGGGCCGCGATCCTCCCGTTGCTGGCCGCGGTGACCCTGCTCTCGCTGGGGCTCGGCCGGCCATTCGCGCTGGTGGCGGCCCTTTACCTGGCGATCAACCTCGCCTACACATTCCGGCTCAAGCAGCTGGTGCTGGTCGACGTGTTCTTCGTCGCGATCGGCTTCGTGCTGCGCGCGATCGCGGGCGTGCAACTGCTGCTGCCGGTGGCACCCGCGACCGCGATCTCGCCGTGGCTCTTGGTCTGCACGTTCTTCGGGGCGCTGTTCCTGGCGCTCGCCAAGCGTCGTCGCGAGCTGACCAACGCAGGCGAGGGGGCGTCGCGGCAGCGCGCGGTGCTCGACCGCTACACCCCCGAGCTGCTGAACGGTCTGCTGGTGGTGTCGGCGGCCGCGAGCCTCATGGCCTACGCGCTCTACACCATCTGGCCGGCGACCGTGGCCAAGTTCCACACCGAAGCGCTGCTCTACACCATCCCGTTCGTCGCCTACGGGATCTTCCGGTACCTCTACCTGGTCCAGGTGACCGAGAACACCGAGGATCCCGCGCAGGTGCTGCTCACCGACCGGCCGCTGGCGGGGTGCGTCGCGCTCTATCTCGTGACGGTCGTGGTGATCCTCTACCACCGCACGTGAGCGACGGCGTCTCCCACGCGCGCCGTACCCGGGCGCGACGCGTCCGCATCGAGACGCGCGCCAAGCTCAACCTGGGACTCGCGGTGGGCCCCGCGCGGCCCGACGGCTTCCACGACCTCGCCACGATCTTCCAGTCCATCTCGCTCGCGGACACATTGACGGTCGAGTGGCGCCCGCGCGGGTTCTCGCTGGCGGTCCGCATCGAGGACGCGTCGGTACGCCGGGTCCGGTCGGCTCGACCGGTGTCCCGCGCGGCGCGACGTGTGGCGGTCGCCGCGGTGCCGCGCGGCTCCACCAATCTCGTGCTGCGCGCGGCGCGACTAGTGGCGAAGGAGTACGACCTGCCCGGCGGCGCACGGTTCACCCTGGTGAAACGCATCCCGGCCGGTGCGGGCCTCGGCGGTGGGAGCGCCGACGCGGCCGCCGCACTGATGGGACTGGCCCGGCTCCACGGCCTGCGGATCCCTATCGCCCGGCGGCTCGCCATCGGCGCCCGCCTGGGCTCGGATGTCCCGTTCGCCCTGCGGGGAGTGACGGCACTCGGGCTCGGTCGGGGCGAGTGCCTCCGGCCCCTGCGCCTTGCGCGCCCATTCCGCGCGGTGTTGGCGGTCCCGGCTTGGCGGATCTCGACCGCCCGCGCCTTCCGGCGATTGGACGTCAGGAAATATGGCTTGACTCGCTGGAGGGCCAATCTAAGATTCGCCCAAAGCATTGAACGCGAGGCGGTAACGGTTGAACGTGCCTTGCGGCTGGGCAACACCTTTGAACAGGTGTTGGACGAGCGACGGTCGGAGTTCCTCTCCCTGTGCGCGCGGCTTCGGCGGGCGGGAGTGGAGGAGCCGCACCTGACCGGCAGCGGGTCGGCAGTGTTCGGGATCGTTCCGGCCGGGCTTCCCGGCGGGCGCGTCGTCACGCGCTTCACCGGGAGCGAGGCGCTGTATCTGATTCGGTCAAGGGGAACGGGTCTAACGAAAACCACGCTGCTGTAGCTTGAGCCGGAGGCAAGGATGCAGGAAGCTCAAGGCGACATCGCCGACGCTGAGCGGGCGCAGCTCGAGCCAGACGTCTTCCCAAGGATGGCTCGGGAGGTGGTTCGATCATGATCGAGATCACCGAGATCCGCGTCTCTCTGCGCAACGACGACAAACTGAAGGCGTTCGTGAGCATCACGCTCAATGACTCGTTCGTGATCCGGGGTCTCAAAATCATCCACGGGAACTCGGGTCTGTTCGTGGCCATGCCGAGCCGCAAGCGGCCGGACGGTCAGCACCAGGACCTGGCTCACCCGATCAACGACGCCACCCGCAAGTACCTGACCGAACGGGTCATGGCCGAGTACGAGCGGGAGCTCGCGAACCCGGGGACGCACAGCGTCCAGCCGCAGGAAAAGCCCTCCGAGACGGTGTACTAGCCGCCGCCTCGGAGCTCCGCAGGGCGAGCGGGCCGGTCCCTACCCTGGCCCCTGCTCCGGGCCGGCTTTCCCCGTCCGCGGCATCCGCGGTCTCCCCCCGCCCCGGACGCTACCGGATCCGGACGATCCGTCTCGCCATGCGCTGACTTTCCGCCTCGAGCAGGGCGAGATAGAGGCCACTCGGAGTCGGCACTCCCGCCACATCCCGGCCATCCCAGGTCACCCGGTGTGGTCCCGCGCCCTGCGGTCCATCCACGACCATCGCCACACGACGGCCCTGCGGATCGAAGATCGCCAGGCGCACCGGTCCCTCGCGCGCGAGCGCGTACTCGAGGGTCACATTCGAGCGCGTGGGCGTCGGCCATGCGGCACGGAAGGCGAGCCCGCGGGCTTCGGGCGCCGGGACAGAGACGACACCCACGCTGTCGTTCCAGCCGGCGACGCAGTTGGAGGTCTTGTCCCCGGCGCGATTGAATGCCCCGCCCACGATCAGGCTGCCGCGCAGCGACATCATCGCGCGGACGATCGACTGCCCGGATGCCGGCTCCCAGGTGAGTCCACTCCCGAGCGCGCGCCAGGCCGTCCCGTTCCAGCGCGCGACACGGCTCACGGAGATCGGGCCGGCGGCGACGAAGTTGCCACCCACGACCAGATCGCCGTTGTGGGTTCCCAGCGCGAGGCCGTTGCCGCCGATGCCGCCCGCCATGCCGCTCCAGGATGCGCCGTCCCAGAGCGCGATGCTGACGGACGAGACCCCGCCCGCCCCGCCGAATCCTCCGGCGACTGCCAGATTCCCGTTCCACACCGTGAGCGCGGCAATGAACCCGCCGGCGATCGCGCTCCCGAGCGGGCTCCAGGTGACACCGTCCCAGCTCGCGACGCAGCCTGCCGCGATCCCGCCCGCGGTGCTGAAGTTGCCGCCGGCGATCAGGGCGGTGCCGTAGACGGTCAGCGCGCTCACGCGGGCGTTGGTTCCGGTGCCGAGGGCACCCCAGCCCGTGCTGTTCCAGCTCGCGATGTTGCTCGCGGGCGTGCCCCCGGCTGTCGTGAAGACCCCGCCGGCGACGAGACTGCCGTTGAATACGGTGAGGGCATAGACGTTGCCGTCGGTGCCCGACCCCATCGGCAACCAGTCGCTGCCGGTCCAGCGGGCGATGCGGTTCGCCGGCAGCCCACCCGCCGCGGTGAAGTCGCCGCCGACGACGAGCGTGTCGCGATGGACCGTGAGCGCGTTGACGGGGCCGTTCACGCCCCCGCCCAGTGGCGTCCACGTGGCGCCGTTCCATCGCGCGATGCGATGGGCGACCGCACCGCCGACGTTCAGGAAGGTCCCCGCCGCGATGACATCGCCCCGCCAGAGCGTGAGCGCCAGGACGAGTCCATCCGGTCCGCTGGCGACCGGTCCCCAGTTCGTGCCGTCCCAGCGGCGGATGCGCGCGCCCGCGGCGTTGGCGGTCTCGAGGTAGCCACCGACCCCATAGAGGAAGCCATCGAAGACGGCCAGGCCGAACGTGACGGAGTTGAGGCCACTGCCGAGCGAGGTCCACGTGCTCCCGTCCCATCGTGCGACGCGGTTCGCGGGTGATCCCCCGGCCGTGGTGAAATCGCCGGCGGCGATGAGCGCGCCGCCGTACACCGCGAACGCATAGACGCTGCTGTTGGTGCCTGCGATTCCGGTGCCCAGCGCGCTCCAGGAGGCGCCGTCCCAGCTCGCGATCTGGCTCGCCGGGGCGCCACCGGCGTTCATGAACCTGCCGCCGGCGACCAGCAGGCTGCCCCAGACCGTCAGGGCGTCCACCAGGCCGTCGACGCCGGCGCCCATCGCGCTCCAGCTCGTCCCGTTCCACCGTGCGATGTTGCTCGTCGGGACTCCTCCGGCGGTCGTGAAGGTCCCCGCGGCAATCAGATCGCTTCCGTACAGCGCGAGCGATGTCCCCTCGCCGTCCAGTCCGGTTCCGACACCCACCCACGAGCTGCCGGTCCAGCGCGCGATGTGGGCGAGGGGGGCGCCGAAGAAGTTCTGGGTGAACGACCCGGCCGCGAACAGATCTCCTCCATAGACCGCGATCGCATGGACGTTGGAGTTGAGCCCGAGGGCCATGTGCCTCCACGCCGATCCGTCCCATCGGGCGATGAAGCTGAGGTCGGAGGCACCAGAATGGCTGAACGCACCGCCGGCGATCAGATCACCGGCATAGACTCCGAGCGCGTAGGGGATGCCGTCCAAGCCGGCCGCGAGCGCGCTCCAGCTCGAGCCGTCCCAGCGGGCGATGTGATCGGCGGCGATGCCGCCGACGGCGGTGAAGTCACCGCCGACCACCAGCACACCGTTCCAGACCAGCAGCGAATAGATCTGCGTGCCGTTCGGCGACGCCGGTCCGAACGCGTCGCTCCAGCTGTCGTCATCATGGGACTCGATGCGCGCGGCGCCGGCCGGGGCGACGCGAGGCTCGCCCGTCCGGCGTTCGAGCCGCAGATCGACTCCCCGGAGGTCCAGCGAACCCTCGAAGCCCGAGGTGCGCAACGCGGCCATGTCGATCCGGCCGTCCGCGGTGAGGAAGCGCTCGACGCGAGCTTCGGGCCCCGCCGCCCGAGCGTTCGAGCAGACACCGACGATGAGCGCGGCGGCGAGCAGGATGACAAGCATCACGGACCGGCCGAGCGTGGCCGGGCGTGGATGAGCGGTAGTGGTGCGTGGAGCCGGCATGACCTACCCCCTCGGGATGGAGCGAATCGGAGGCTGCTGCGGGGTAGGACGCGGCGGGGTCCCCGGAATCACACGGCGTGGTGACTTGGGACGAAGCCCGCACCGGACCGAGCGCCGCCCGGCTACGGGGCGGCCGGCAGGGGGTGACGCTCAGGGCGCCTGGAGTGTGCCGACCGACGAAAGCGCGATCTCGTCGCCCGCCCTGAGGGCCGCCACCCGCCAGATCAACGACGTGTGCGACTCGATCCCGGGCGGGAGGTCCGCGTGACGCAGGGTGACAGAGGTGCCGGACACAGGCGTGAGGCGAGCGACCGCCGTGAGGCCGGCGTCGAAGATCCGGACCTCGTAGGCGTCGGCGCCGGCGACCGGGGTCCAGCGGAGGTCGAGCGTGCCGGCCTGCCCCGGACGGGGCAGGGCCAGTTCGAACCCGTCCTTCGCCCCGGGATGGCTCTCACCGCGCAGGATCACCCGATCGCCCCGACCGAACGGACGCTCCACGGCGAGGTAGATCACGCTCACCAGCAGCAGCGCGGCCGCGACCCCCAGCGCCGGGCGCCAGGCCGGCGCCCCGAACAGCGCGCGCAGGCCCCCGGGCGTGGCAGGGCGGAGGGTCGCGCCCGCGTTCGGGCGCGCTCCCGCTTCTCGCTCGAGCGCATCGGCCAACCGTCTCTCGGCATCGCCCAGGTTCGCGTCCGCAGGAGCCGGACCGGGGGCGAGGAATCGCCGATATTCCGCGAGCCGCGCCCGACAGCGCGGGCACGTCTCCAGATGCTGGAGTCGCGGGTCCCCCGCGACCAGTTCGTGCACCTCGGCAAGCTCCTCCACCGCGAAGCAGCGCTCCGTCATCATGCCCCCCTGCCTTCCACATCCTCGCGCCGCGCGAGCGCGGCGGCGAGCTTTCGCCGGGCGGTCTGCAGCACCCCCCGTGCCCCGGAGGCCGCCGTGACCCCCAGTGTCCGTGTGATCTCATCCACCGGCAGGCGTTCGACGCAGCGCAGGAACATCGCCTCCTGCTCCTGCGGCTCGAGCGTCTGGACGAACAGGGCGATCAGGCGATCCTCGTCCTCCTGCGCCTCCAGTCGTTCCTCGGGTCCCGGCTGCGGATCGATGAGGTCGTCGAGCTGAGCACTCGCATCGCGCAGCAGGCTCACGGGCCGCATGGCGCTCAGGCATCGGTTGCGCGCGATGGCGAACAGCCACGACGAGAAGCGCGCCCGTCCGGCGAACGAATCCAGCGAACGCCACGCCAGCAGCAGCGCGTCCTGCGCCAGGTCCAGCGCCCGCTCGTGGTCGCGCACGTACCCGAAACACCAGAGATAGACCCTCCCGCGATAGCGCGCGAACAGCGCCGTGGCCGCGTCGCGCCCCTCGGCACCCGCGCGATCCTTCAGCGCGCGGCCGAGCAGGATCTCGTCGGTCGGCTCGTGCGGTTCCGGACTCATGGGATGAGACGCTCGCCAGCCGACGGAATCACAGAGCTCCCACGACCTGGTCCGGACGCTCGGCGGCGGCTCGCCGCGAGCCACGCGACGCCGATGGCGGTTCCAACCGCGATGGCGATCGGGAGCGCGCCGATGGGGCGCGGGCGCATGGGGATGTGCACGTCGCCGTCGCCGATCAAGACGAAACCCGCCCAGTAGAACGGCTGGCGGGTCGCGGGGCGGCGCATCGCGCGGCTCTGCGCATCACGGAGCGCCGCGGCGGCGCTGGCGCCGTGCTGGAGCGCGGCGTAGAAGTCGTCCATCAGGGTCGCGGTCGCGCGATCGTCCACCGGCCAAAGCGTCGCCACGACCGTCGGCACCCCGGTGCTCAGGAACGCCGCGCTCAGTCCCTGCACGCCCTCGCCCGAGAGGATGCGCCCGCCCGCCGACTCGCATCCCGAGAGCACCGCGAGCTGGGCGCCCAGCCGGAGCCCGGCGATCCGCGAGGCGCGCAGGCAGGAGACTTCGCCGGAGGTGTCCGCGGCGAGCTGGATCCCCGACCGCCACGGGTGCTGGTCGTCCACGACCGTGTGCGCGGCCAGGTGCAGGACGTCGTAGTGAGCCAGATCGTCGACGGAGAGTCCGTCCAGTCCCAGGCCGGTCCTCGCGTCCACCGCCTGATAGCGGCTCGCGAGATGTCCGACCTCGCTCGTCGCACCGGCGAGCGCGTCCCCGTTCGGTCGGCGGGTCCCGGCGAGCGCGAGGATGCGGAACGCGGCCCCGGCGCGGGCAGGCTGGCGCGCCCGGTCGCGCAGCATGGCCAGCGCGGTGGCCGAAGGGACGAGCACCAGCTCGTCCGACACGAGCAGCGGTTCCGCGGCACGCCCGACAGTGGCCGGGAGCGAGAGCGAGGCGGGCGGGATCAGATTGAAGGTCCCGTCGAGGGCGAACACCACGCGGCGGCTGGCCTGGATCAGGTCCGCCACCTCGCCGAACAGCAGCGTGCCGAGCCGCTCTCCGGCCGCCCGCTCGATCGCGCCACCGCTTTCGCCCGCGCGCGGGGGAGAAGCGATGAGATCGTGGTAGAGCCGCAGCCGCGTGGCGAGCGTGTCCTCGCCGGGGAGGCGCACGACCCGGCAGCTGTCCCGCGTGACGGCGAACAGGAACGAGACATCCGTTCCCGCGAACAGGTCGAGCAGGAGTTCGTGGTCCGCGAGCGAACGGCGCTGGAGGATCGCCAGCGTCGTGGTCCCGGTCATGTGAACGCCGGCCGGATCTCCGGGGCCGATCATCCGCTCGTGCAGCGCGCGTGCCTTGAAGCGCTGGATGGCATCGAACGCCGCGCGGACGCGCTCGGAAGGTCCGGCCAGCGTGGGATCCTCGAGCATCAGCTCCGCGAGCAGGGCGGAGAGTCCGCGGCCGTCCGCGCCGCGCTGCGCCCGCCATTCGGGGTCGAGCGGTGCGCCGCGTTGTTCCTCCCAGATCGCGACCGCCTGTCGCGCGGCGGCCAGCGCGCGCTCGGGCCGACCGAGGACACGCTCGCAGCGGGCGACGACATCAAGTGCCGGCATGCGCACCCGCACGAGCCCCAGGCGTTCGGCGCCGCGGTCGGCCGCGAGCCCGCTCGCGAGCGCTTCGGAGGTCCGGCCGAGCGCGAGCAGCACCGCGGCACGCCCTCGATCCACCGCGGGACGGAGATCGGCCGGGAGCGCGCGGCCGAGAGCCACGAGCTCTCGGTCCATCATCGCCAGCGCCGCGGCGGCGCTGTCCTGTCGGACCAGGACACGGGCGAGGCCCAGCATGGCCTCGACCCGGTCCTTCGTCGAGGCGGTGTCGCCAAGGACCCGCACGGCGCGGTACTCACCCGCGGACTCCCGGAGATGTCCCTGCTGCGCCCGCGTGTTGCCGAGGTTCAGCAGCGCCGATGCTTCGAGTCCTCGGAAGCCGCGGAGCCGGCAGAGCGCGAGCGTCTCGTCGAGCGTCGCGAGCGCGTCGTCGAGCTGGCCGAGATGTTGTTCCGCCAGCGCGATGTTGATGAGCGGGATGATCGCGTCGGGCCCCGAGCCGATCGATCGGTGGAGTTCATATGCTTTCCGGTAGTCCCGGACGGCGGTCCCCGGATCCCCGAGCGAGAACTCCAGTCCGCCGAGGTTGTTCCAGCCGTGAGCCTCGTTCCACGGCAGGTCGTTCGCGTGCGCGACCGTGATCACGCGGCGCCAGCACTCACGGGCGCGGTCGTACTCGCCGAGCGCGCGGAAGACACGGCCCGTGCCGGTGAGCGCGTCGAGCTCGCCCCGGTGGTCGCCGATCGCGCTCAACAGGGCGTCGGCGCGCTCGTATTCGGCGCGGGCGTTCACGAGATCGCCCGCTTCCAGGGCGGCGAGGCCGAGCCCGGTGCGGGCGTACCCCTCGCTCGAACGATCGCCCCTCGCGATCCCGATGGCGAGCAATTCCCGGTACAACGCGATGGCTCCCGCGCGGTCGCCCTGCTGGCCGCGGGTGATGGCGAGGAAGCGGGTGGCGCGCGCCAGCATCGCCGAGTCCCGCTGCGCGCGAGCGAGCACGATCGCCTCGCGAAGGGCGGGCTCGGCCGCCTTCGGCCGTCCGGCCCGGATGTTGAGGTCGCCCTGCATGCGAAGCAGCAGCGCGAGGAAGCGCGGATCGCCCCCGGCGCGCGCCTCGCGGAGGATCGGACCGACCAGCGCGATGGCGGCATCCGGGCGCGAGGTCTGCCCGAGCGAATCCACCCGCATCAGCGTGCCCAGGTAGCGGGCCGGGATCCAGGGCGGCGGCTTCGGGCGCTCGTACGCCGCCCGGGCCGGGGCGCACAGACACAGGACGGCGCAGACGGCGGCGGCGAACCGCAGTGCCCCTCGAGGCGTCGAGCGCCTTCCAGTCCTCTGAGCCGGGCGGGACAAGGGCCCTCCAGTGGTCCCCGGCAGGCCCCTCCTGGGGCCGAAGCGGGACGTCCGGTGCCGCGGCCGACCGGGGGG
>JBGPXY010000088.1:0-10831 GCA_041492985.1 Candidatus Eiseniibacteriota bacterium | reverse complement strand
TCTCGGCGCTGCCGGCCCTGTCGCTGCTGGCGTTCGGGGCGGTGCCGGAGTCCGACATCTGGCGGGCGCACGCGCGCGACCGCGGGATCGTGCGCGAGCTGCTCTCCCCCGCCGTCGCGCCCGACTTCGCGAGGTGCTTCGTGCTCTCGGCGCTCAACATGTCGAGCTACTGGTTGGCGGTGGTGTGGCTGCCGCGATATCTCATGGAGGAGCGCGGACTGACGCTGTCGCGCTCGGGATGGGCGACGCTCGCCTTCGTCGCCGGCTCCCTGGCCGGCTACCTCTCCTTCGCCCGGCTCGCCGACCGGACGGGGCGACGCGTCGCCTTCTCGGCGTTCAGCGCGCTCATGGCGGCGGGGCTCCTGATGTTCATGCTCTGCTGGCCGCTCGTCGCCGCGCAGCCGTGGCTGGTGCTCGCGTTCCTGGCCGTCGCCGGTCTCGGCACCGGCACGTGGGCGAGCTACGGGCCGATGTTCAGCGAGATCTTTCCGACGCGGGTGCGCGGCACGGCGCTCTCGGTGATTATCAACGTGACGCGCGGGATCCAGTTCCTGGCGCCGGTGGTGATCGCCGCCGTCGCCCCGCGTTACGGGATGGAGGGGGGCATCGCGCTCGCCGCCGCCTTCGCGCTGCTCACCGGGGCGTGGATCTGGACGCTGCCCGAGACGCGCGGGCGCGCGATCACCATCGCTTCCTGACCCGCGCGGCGCCTGGCGGCCGCGGCGCCGTCCAGCCCTCAACGGACCAGCGAGAACTTCCGCGTGCGTTCGCCCAGCTCGGTCTGAAGCCGCGCCAGATAGACCCCCGCACGCGCCGTGTCACCGTTCTCGGCCCGACCAGACCAGATGAGCGCATGTCCGCCCGCGTCCTGAACGCCCTCGTACAAGCGCGCCACGCGGCGGCCGGCGGCATCGAGGATGGTGATGCGCACGCGTCCCGGTCGCGGCAGCGCGTAGTAGAGCATCAGCGCGCCGCCATCGGGACGGTTGGGACTCGGCGCCGGCGGCTCCAGTCGGAGTCCGGTGGCGCCGGCGGCTCCGACCGCGAGCGGGCCGACCGGGAGCACTGTGACCACCGTCGTGGCGCCCGCCGGGAGCGTGCAGTCCACGTAGACGTTGGCGTGTCCTCCCTGACGCACGGTCTCGACCAACGTCCCGCCGCTGGCGGCGAACGATGAATCGTGGTCTACCAGCACGAACAGCAGTCGCGCGTGCTCCCACGCCTCGCCGAACCGGTTGAGCACGGTCGCGGTCAGCCCCGAGCGCGTGCCGTCGTTGGCGCCGCCCCAGGTGACGGTGAGGGAATCGGTCGGCGTGCCCGAGGAGCCGCCGCTGTGGTGCATCGGCCCCGGGCTCATGACGCCGTTGCTCACCCGGAAGATGCGGAAGGTGCGCCGTCCGTCGATCACCGCCTGCAGGCCGAGGTTGAACGGCGTCGCGGTACGGTTCCCCTCGGCGACGCCGTGGTTGTGCCCCCAGATGACGCCGTTGAGCCCGAGCGCTCCCGGGTTGTTGAACTGCGAGAAGTTCGCGGCCGGCTGCCCGTTCCCGAGCGTGCCGCCGAAGTCGTAGTGGAAGAAGGCGAGCTTCGAATGCCCGGCCGGCACCGCCGCGACGTCGGCGGCGAGCCAGCTCATCTGCTCCGGGGTCATGCTCTGGGCGCCCCAGATGTTGGTCAGGTAGGAATCGTACGAGCCGTTGTTGATGTAGGCCTCGAGCCCGATCACGTGCAGCAGCCCGTAGTCGAAGCTGAAGTCCTGCGAGTGATACGGATCGCCGGCGGGCGGATTGGCCAGGAACGGCCAGCCGAACTGCCGCCACCAGTTCTTGCGCGACGTCCCGTCGGGGGGGGCCGTGGCCTTCCAGCCGCCGATGTCGTGATTGCCGCTGGAGACGAAGATGGGCGAGAACAGCCGCGAGAGCATGTCCTGGGCGCGGCCCATCTCGTACATGCCGAGGTACTCCTCCAGCTCGCCCTCGTTCACCAGGTCGCCGGTGTGGATGACGAACTCGGGATGGATGACGTTCAGATCGGCGATCACGGCGTTGAAATCGGCCATCGCCGAGGAGTCCGCGGCGTCGATGACGCCGCCGCTCGAGAGGGCGTGCGTGGGCAGATGCGTGTCGCTGATCTGGGCGAAGTAGTAATCCGTCCGGTACTCCGGGATCACCTTGACCGCGTGCTGGGCGATGTCGGGCAGCGTGCCGGCCGAGGTGAGCACCAGATCGTAGAGTTCCTCGGGCGTGCCGGCCGGGACGGCGAACCCGAGCTCCCAGCGTCCTTTGGTCGGCTGGTATCCGCCACCCGAGGGCGCCAGCGGCACGGTCAGCGCGCCGAACCGCAGCGAGGCGCTCCAGCCGGTGACCCCGGCGCCGGCGTTGGCCCAGACCGTGAACGTGTCGCCGGGCCGCGCGAAGGCGGGCAGGTTCGGAAGCGGCCGCCAGATGGTGGTGAGCGTGTCACCGTAGGTCCAGCCCCAGGCGGGGGTCGTGGCGATCAGGCCGAACAGGACCAGCGCGGCGGGGATGAATGGGGGGCGGTGGCGCAATCGGTCCTCTCGGGAGGTGCGGGGGCGCGGTGCGGACAACACCATGATTCACCGGTCGGCAGGGGGGCGTCAAGGAGTCCGCTGCCCGGCGCATCCGGTGTCGCCCACGAGCGTCCGTCCACCGGGGCGAGTTCGGGGTGTCGTCAGGCGCGGCGGTGCGGCTATGCTCGCCGTCCGACCGAGACCCGCGGACGTTCCCCGGGTCCCGGCGACCGTTCCGAGGGCGGACCTGGCCTCCTCCCCCACGCGCACGCGGCCATCGGGCCAGGGAGAACCCGAATGCCCATCCCTGCCCGCGCCGGGACCCACGCGACGCGACCGCGCCGACGGCGCGACCGTCTGGCGCTGAGCCTCGTCACGCTGCTGGTGCTCTGCCCGCTCCTTCACGATGCGCCCGCAGCGGCGCCCGCGCCCTCGCGCGCTCGCGCGGCGGCCGGCGCCCGCGACGAGGCGCTCATCCGCGCGGCGCTCGAGCGACACGTGGAGCGGTACAACGCACGCGATTGGCAGGCGATGAGCGCCGAGTACGCCGAGGACGCCCTGGTGATGCCGTCCTACGTGGCCACGGTGCAGGGGCGCGAGCGCGTGAACAACTTGTATCGCGGGGAGTTCAGCTCCGGCCAGTCGTCGGAGACGAGCTCGGTGATGGAGGCTCAGATCGAAGAGATCCAGGTGAACGGCGACTGGGCGTATGACCGCGGCACGATCACCATCATCAGCAGCCAGGGCGGCTTCGAGCGCCGCACCGCCGTCCGCTTCATGAACATCCTGCGCCGCCAGCCCGACGGCGCATGGAAGATCACGCGCAGCATGGACAACCCGATCAGCCCGGCGTTTGGCTCGCCCCGGGCGCGATAGAGGGACGCCGCCCCGGGCGCCCCGCCGTGCGGCGCGGCCGGCGGCGAGCGCACCGGGGCCCGCCCCACCCTGGACTCGCGACGGCTGGGCGCTGGCGCCACTGCTCGCCGCACTCGCGCTGGCCGCTCACGCCTGGTTTCCCTTCATCGGCGAGCCGGTCGCCGACGACTTCGACTTCCTCCACCACACGATCTACGCCGCTCCCGGCGGATGGCTGGACGGTGGCGGCTCACGCTTCTACTGGCGGCCGCTCGCGCGCCAGCTCTTCTATCGCCTCCTCGGTGGCCCGATGCAAGCGCACCCGGCCGGGGTCGCGGCCTTCGAGGTCGCGCTCGCCGCCCTCGCCGGGCTCCTGCTCTACCGGGCGCTGCGCCGCTACTGGCCGGGCGGCTGGGCGGCGGCCGCGGCGAGCTTCCCGCTCCTGATCGAGGCGGGACGCCCGCTGGTCTCCTGCCATTCCAACTTCCAGGATCTGGGTGCGATCCTGTTCAGCGCGGTGGCGCTCCACGAGGCGTCGCGCTCGAGGCTCCCGAGCGCGCTCGGGGCGCTGCTCGCCGCCCTGCTGTGCAAGGAGATGGCGGTGGTGACGGCGGTGGCGCTCCCCTTCCTGATCGCGCGTTCACCCGGTCCCCTCCCGCCCACCCTGGCCCGACGAGTGCGCGTTCGATGGGCGATCTCGAGCGGGGCGCTGGTGCTGGCCTGGGCGGTCGCCTACGGGCTCGTGGTCCGGCACGCGAGGCTGTTGCTGGTCCGCGACGCGGTGGAGGACCCGCGCGCGCTGGCAACCCCGTGGCCGATTCGTTTCCTGTGGGCGTGCCGCGAGAGCCTCGCGGACGCCCTCAACCTGCCGGCCCTGTCCCCACCACTCCGGGCCGCGACGATGGTGGCGCTCGTCCTCATCGCCACCACGGCGCTCGCGATCGTCGTGCTCGACCGCGGGGCACGCGCGCGGCTGCGGGCCCGGGCGCCGTGGATCGTGGGCGGCCTCGCCTGGTTCGCGCTCGCCACCGCCACCCTGGCCGATGTCTACCCCGATTGGCGGCCCTACCGGAGCCCATTCGGCGCGATCGGGCTCGGCGTGGCGGCCGCCGCCTTCCTCGGCGCGGTGCGGCCCACGGCGCTTCTGGCACTGGTCGCCCTGCGTCTCGCGACCTTCGCTCTGAGCCCCGGGCCACCGGTGGCGATCGCGGTCGCGGCGCCGGGCGGGTACTCGATCGACTTTCCCAAGCTCGTCCGCCTGCAGCGGCTCGTGGGCGAGACCCGGCGAGTGCTCGCCGCCTGGCTCCCTCACCCCGCCCCCGGGACCCGCATCGCCACGCACTTCTACCCGCGCGGGGCGCTCTTCGCGTTCGGCAGGGACCAATCGCTCCACATCTGGTACCGGGACACGACACTCCGCTGGGTCACGCTCGAAGCTCCGTCGGAGGCCACGCACCACCCGCCCTCGCTGGTGCTCGAGTTCCAGCCCACGCCGCCGCGCCAGGTGACGACGGTGAGCCTGGAGGCGCTCTGGTCCGTCGACCTGGCCGCGCGACTCATCCAGCGTGAACGCTGGGACGTGGCGATGGAGGCACTCGCGCGCGCCGACTCCCTGCAACGGGATCCCGATGCACGGCTGTTCGCGAGCATGGTGGCGGGCAAACGCGCGCTCGCGCTGGGAGGCCTCGGACGAACGCAGGAGGCCGAAGGGCAGGCCGCACGCTCCCTCGCGCTGTGGGCGGGCAACGACGACGCGCGCTTCGCGCAGGTGGTGGCCGCCCTGAGCGCCGGTCGGCTGCGCGAGGCGGAAGCACTGCTCGACACGCTGGTGCGAACGCACCCGGACGGCTCGGAGATCCGGAAGCTGCTGGAGGAGACCCGCCGGGCGCGGGCGAGCGCCCGAAAGTAGCGCGCGGCGGCGACGGCGCGAGACGAACCCGTCGGGCGCGCGGCATTCGCCCGGAGTCCCCCGCGTGGCGAGGGTGGTGCCGGGAGCAGGACTCGAACCTGCACGGGGTTTCCCCCAGGGCGTTTTAAGCGCCCTGTGTCTGACCAGTTCCACCATCCCGGCACTATGTCCATAGCGAAGCGGAGCGTAAGCCGCCGCGGGCATCGCGTCGCGCCCCAACGCGACGCCCCGCAGACACGGACGCCCGGCCCCTCTCGCGAGGGACCGGGCGCCGCTGGCACGCGGAAGAGTCGAACCGCGCGCTAGTGCCCGTGTCCCCCGTGGCCGTCTAACACGTCCGCCACCTTCACCAGCGGGTAGCGCGAGACGAAGTTGTGCACCCTCCAGCCGAACAGTCCGAGGAAGCCGCACGAGACGCCGATCTCGGGCAGGCCGACCCAGACGTGGTCGGGGCTCAGCGAGGGCATCACCAGCAGGTGGCGCTCCATCCACATGCCCACCAGGATGATGATCGAGAACAGCGCCAGCCAGAACGGGCTCTTCTTGGTGTAGATGTTCATCAACCCGATGAACGGCACCAGGAACACGAAGCTGAAGACCGTGAACGACAGCGTCCGCCACGGCGCCTCGAAGCGCAGGAACACGTAGCTGGTCTCTTCCGGCAGGTTGGCGTACCAGATCGGCAGGTACTGGGACCAGAACTGGTAGACCCAGAAGACGCTGAACCCGAACGCGATCTTGCCCACGTCCCACAGGTGGAGCGGCGTGATGTAGCGATCGAGCTGGTAGCGGGCGCGAAGCCGCGTGGTGAGGAGCGCGGTCATGGCGATGCCGCTCAGGAACGCGCCCATGAAGAACCACCAGCCGAAGAGCGTGCTCGCCCACTCGGGGTTGAGCGACATGACGAAGTCCCACGACAGCAGTGTGTACGTGAAGGCGTAGGCAACGATGATGGCCGGCGCGCGCTTCGACAGACGATGGCGCTGCCAGTCGGCCTCGGCCTCGTCCCCACGCCAGCCCTCGCTCAGCCGCTCGTAGTCGGGCTTCAGCTCGGCCGCCACGTGGTTCTTGAGCAGGTAGGCGTCGGTGCGCAACGAGACGCGGACCAGGTCACGCGTGAGCCAGATCAGCAGCAGCTGGCCGAGGATGGTGCGCGCGTAGAGGAACGGCAGGTTGAGATAAGGCGCCTGTCGCGCCTCGACGTGGTTCACCCACGGCAGGTAGCTGCTCGCTCCGGCGATCATCAGCACCACCAGCGCCGCCGCCCCGTAAGGCAGAAACGCCGAGAGTGCTTCGGCCATCCGCATGATCGGCCCGCCCCAGCGACCGTTGCCGAGACGGATCGCGCACGCCAGCACCACCGCGCCCTGTGCGATGCCCATCCAGTAGAGACAGTTGATCGCCCATGCGCCCCAGGCGCGCTGCGGCTCGTGGAACAGCAGCCAGGCGAAGGTCGCCACGCCGATGACCATCAGCGCGAGCCAGATCCGGCGTCGGCGCGGGTTGGGCTTCACCGGCAGGCGGCCGGCGATGTCCTTGAGGATCGCGTCGCGCTCGGCGGCGGGCACGGGGGCGTGGGACGGGCTCAACGCGGGCTCACCTTCTGCTGATGGCGGATGAAGTTGATCAGATGCCACGCCTCGGTGGCGCTGACCTGGAATCCGTAGCTCGGCATCACCACGCCGCCGTGACGGATGTAGGAGTAGATGTAGCCGTCCTTGCGATCGCGGGTCTGCTGGCCCAGCAGGTCGGGCGGCGGCATGAACTGGGCGGCCACCGGCCCGTCACCGGCCATCGAGGGTCCGTGGCAGGGCACGCAGAGCTTGTGGAACAACGAGTCGCCGCGGGCGATCGACGCCTCATCGCTCGGGATCGGATTGCGCAGCTTCTCGGCCGCCACGTCGCGATCGAGTTCGACCTCGCGCCCGCTGGTCGGCACGCTCGCCTCGTCGGGTAGGCGGTTGACCAGCTTCTGGGGCGCCAGCGCCACCGTCCGCCGCATATCGCGGATCGGGTAGTAGTTGAGGTGGGTCCACGCGCTGATCACGTCCTTCAGACCCTGCTGCGCGCTCGGGAGCGCGAACAGGGTGAGGATGGCCGCGGCGACCAGCGACAGCACGGTCTTAAGCATGGAGGGTGACCTCCTCGGCGCCGTGCCCGCGCATCAGCTCCTGCACCCTGACCGCCGCCTCGCCGGCGCACGGCACCCAGATGCCGATGCGGTCCTCGGTGAAGCGCGGGTCCCAGGGGGCCGTCGGTTTGAGCTCGGGCAATCGCGAGAGCGCCAGCATGCCGAGCAGGTTGGCGAGCGAGCCGAGCAGGATCATCGACTCGTAGCCGATGACGACGAACGGCGGCAGCGAGATCAGCTCCTTGCCGCCCACCACGATCGGCCACGACTGGACCGAGTAGATGCAGAGGGCGAATCCGCCGGTCATCCCGCACAACGCCCCGCCCAGGGTCACCCAGCGCACGATCGAGGGTCCCTGCTCGAGGGCCCGCTCCACCTCGTGGTAAGGCACCGGCGAGTAGACGCGCAGTTCCTTGTGCCCGACCTGTCGCAGGGCGCGGACCGCCTCGGTCACGTCGTCCACGTAGTAGTACACGCCCATCACCCCCCGGAACTTCGCGGGCGGTCCGGCGATGATCTTGTCGATGAGATCGAAGACGGGCTTGAGCGGCTTCATGACGGCTTCTTCCGCATCGGCGGCGCCAGCGTCTCCTTGATCTCGGCGATCGAGAATGCGGGGAGCAGCCGGATGAACAGCAGGAAGTACATGAAGAACCAGGCGAACGCGCCGGCGGTGATGGCGGCCTCGGTCCACGACATCTTGTAGTACACCCACACCGCGGGGTCGAAGGTGTGCGCGAGCGACGTGACGATGATCACGAAGCGCTCGAACCACATGCCCACGTTGACGAACAGCATGATGATGAACAGCACGGTCATGTTGCGGCGCACCTTCTTGGACCACAGCAGCAGCGGGATGATCACGTTGCACGTGAACATGATCCAGCCCGCCCACCAGTAGTGGCCGAAGAAGCGCCACCAGAACAGGTCGCGCTCGAACTTGCTCGGCCCGTACCAGGCGCAGAAGAACTCGCACAGGTACGAATACCCGACGATGGTCGAGGTGAGCAGCACCAGCTTCGAGAGCTTCTCGATGTGATCGATGGTGACGATGTGCTTGAGGTGATAGGCCTTGCGGATGCCGATGAGCAGGTTGATCACCAGCGCCACGCCCGAGAAGATCGCGCCGGCGACGAAGTACGGCGCGAAGATGGTGCTGTGCCAGCCCGGGTTCTGCGACATCGCGAAGTCCCACGACACGACGCTGTGCACCGAGAGCACCAGCGGCGTGGCGAACGCCGCGAAGTAGAGATAGGCGCCGTAGTAGTGCTTCCACTGGTAGTTGGCGCCGCGCCAGCCGAAGGAGAACAGGAACCCGAGCAGCCGGTGCAGGCGGTCCTTGGCGCGGTCGCGCTGCGCCGCCGCGTCCGGGATGATGCCGACGATGAAGAAGATGCTCGAGACCGTGAGGTAGGTGGTCACCGCGAACACGTCCCACTCGAGCGGCGAGCGGAAGTTGGGCCACAGGCCGCGCTGGTTGGGGTACGGCACCAGCCAGTAGCCGAACCACGGGCGGCCGGTGTGGATGAGCGGGAACAATCCGGCGGTCAACACCCCGAACACGGTCATCGCCTCGGCCACGCGATAGACCGCGCGCCGGAAGTGCGAGCGGAACAGGAACAGGATCGCGCTCACCAGCGTGCCGCAGTGCGCGATGCCGACCCAGAACACGAAGTTGGTGATGTAGGAGGCCCACATGACCGGCCGCGTCCATCCGCCGACGCCCAGGCCGAGCACGATCTCGTTGCGCAGCGCGACCACGGCGATCGCGAGGATGAGGAGGTCCAGCATGAGCACGGACCACCAGATCTTCCCGGGCGGCTCGAGCATCCGCAGGATGTCGGCGTCGAGCGACTTCTGGGTCACGGTCGCCGGGACGTGCTCGGAAGCGCCCACGTCCTCGGGGTCCGAAGCCGTCTCGTAGGTCATCTCGGACACGCGTCGCGCTCCTAGGCCGAGCCGGCGTCGCGCCGGACCCGCTTGAGGTAGGTCACGCCGGGCTTGGTGTTGAGCTCGTTCAGCGCCCAGTAGCGGCGCTCGCCGAACGAGGCCTGGTGCACCGCGCTCTCCGGGTCCGCCAGATCGCCGAACACGATCGCCTGGGTCGGGCACGACTGGGCGCACGCGGTCTGGAACTCGCCGTCGCGCAGCTTGCGCTCCTCGTCCTTGGCGATCCCCTTGGCTTCGAGGATGCGCTGGATGCACATCGTGCACTTCTCCATCACGCCCTTGTTGCGCACGGTCACGTCCGGATTGAGCTGGAGGTCGAGCGGCGCCTGGAACGCCCGCTTGGCGAAGGGGAACCAGTTGAAGTAGCGGACCTTGTAGGGGCAATTGTTGCTGCAATAGCGAGTGCCGACGCAGCGGTTGTAGACCTGGCCGTTGAGGCCGTCCGCGGTATGGTAGGCGGCGTAGACCGGGCAGACCGGCTCGCAGGGCGCGTTCTCGCAGTGCTGGCAGAGCATTGGCACCACCCGGGCGTTGAACGGCTCGCCCGGCTCGGTGCCGCCCTCGAAATAGCGCTCGATGCGCATCCAGCTCATCTCGCGCCCGCGCGTCACGTCGTCGTAACCCACCCAGGGGATGTTGTTCTCCGCATAACACGCCGTGACGCAGGCCGAGCAGCCGGTGCACTTGGCGAGATCGATCACCATGCCCCAGCGGGGGAAGTCCTCCGCGTAGGCGCCGAGCTGCTGTTTCTTGAGCTGCGATTCGCGGAACCCGGCGATGCCGGCGAGCTCGCGCTCGGTGTTGACCTCGTGCTCCGCCTCGCCCACGTCCTTGAGGGACTCGTCGACCGTATAGCCCTTCTGCGCGTGAGCGAGCGGCATGGCCTCGGCGATGTGGCGGCCGAGCTGGCGCGGGTTGCCTTCGGTCTTGGCGAGCTTGTGATAGCCCTGGGTCTTCTCGATCGAGACTTTGGTGGCGACGTAGGGCAGGCAGCCGTCCGCCGGGGCGGCACCGAGGAGATCGAGCGGGTTAACACCCAGCCCCTTGGCGTATTCGCCGAACTCGGTGTGGCCCAGGCCGAGCGGCACCGCGACGACGTCAGTCCGGACTCCGGGATAGAGGTACACCGGCACTTCGATGGCGCCGTGGGGCGAAACCAACCGGACGACTTCACCCTCGCGGACGTCGAGCCGGCGCGCCGTTTCGGGATTGAGCTCGGCCCAGGAGCCCCAGGTGATCTTGGTGACAGGATCGGGGTTCTCGAGCAGCCAGGGTCGGTTGGCGCCCCGGCCGTCGTAGTACATGCTCGACGGCACCGGCAGCAGAACGAAATCACCGTCGCCGTCGAAGGTCGGGAGGCCTGTCGGGAGGTCGGGAGGTCGGGCGGCCGGGAGGTGCACGGCCGGTGCAGGAGGTGCCTCCTCGTAGATGCCGCCGTGCTGCAGCGCATCGCGCC
>JBGPXY010000177.1:0-5776 GCA_041492985.1 Candidatus Eiseniibacteriota bacterium | reverse complement strand
ATGGGGCTGGTCTTGCCGTGCATCAGGCGCGCGGCCCGCACCACCTTGCCGCCGTAGACCTCGCCGAGCGCCTGGTGACCGAGGCAGACTCCGAGGATCGGCATGCGGCCTGCCAGCTCGCGGATGGCGGCCTCGGAGATCCCGGCGTCCCGCGGCTCGCCGGGGCCGGGTGAGATGACCAGCCCTTCGAACGAGCGGGCGGCGAGTGCTTCCACCGTGATCGCGTCGTTGCGGTAGACCTCGATCTGGGCGCCCAGCGTGCCGAGGTACTGGACCAGGTTATAGGTGAAGGAGTCGTAGTTGTCGATGACCGCGATCACGACTGCCCCTGCTCGGCGCGCTGCACCGCGAGCCACAGCGCTCGTCCCTTGTTGAGCGTCTCTTCCCACTCGCGCTCGGGCTCGGAGTCGGCGACGATGCCCGCCCCCGCGCCCCAGTGCGCCTGGCCGTTCGCGTAGACCAGGGTACGGATGGCGATGCACAGGTCGAGATTGCCGTGGTAGTCGAAGTGGCCCACCGCCCCGGCATAGACCCCGCGTCGCACCGGCTCCAGCTCCTCGATGATCTCCATCGCCCGCACCTTGGGAGCCCCGGACACGGTCCCGGCGGGGAAGCAGGCGCGCACGATGTCGATCGCCTCGAGATCCGGCCGCGCGCGACCGCGCACGTTGGAGACCAGATGCATGACCTGCGAGTAGCGCTCCACGGCCATGTACTCGTTGGTCTCGACCGTGCCGTACTCGGCCACGCGGCCGACGTCGTTCCGTCCCAGATCCACCAGCATGACGTGTTCGGCGCGCTCCTTGTCGCTGGCGCGCAGCTCCTCCTCGAGCGCGACGTCCTCATCGGCGTTGCGTCCCCGCGGGCGCGTGCCCGCGATCGGCCGCACTTCGACCGCGCCGTCGGTGCGCCGCACCAGCACCTCGGGCGACGAGCCGGCCAGCGCGAAATCACCGAGGCGGAGAAAGTACATGTAAGGGGAGGGATTGGTCACCCGCAGCGCCCGGTAGGCCTCGAACGCCGGGCGCGACACGCGGCTGCTCATGCGATGGCTCAGCACCACCTGAAAGATGTCGCCGGCGCGGATGAGTTCCTTGGCGCGATCGACCGCCCGGCAGTAGTCATCGCGGCTGATGGTGGACGTGGGCTCGGGCGGCGCCTTGCCCATCACCGCATCCTCCCAGGGGAGCGCACGGCGTAGGCGCACCACCTCGGCCTCGAGTCGCTTGACCGCCGCCGCGTAGGCCGCGTCGGGGTCGCTCCCACCTCGTGCGTGCGTGACCACCTTGAGCGTGTGCGTGAGATTGTCGAACACGCTCACCACGTCGCCGAACATGAACACCGCGTCGGGCAGCTTTTGATCATCGGTCGCCTGCCTGGGCAGACGCTCGAACCACCGCACCGCGTCGTAGCCGAAGTAGCCGACCGCGCCGCCGCAGAAGCGCGGCAGGCCGGGAAGGGCGACCGCCTGGTGCTGGCGCAGCAGCTCGCCCAGCTCTTCGACCGGGTGGCGCGTGCCGGGCGTGACCTTGTCGCCTTCGCGGATCTCGCAGCGCTCGCCCCGGGCGATGAACACCAGCGAGGGACGGCTGCCGATCAGCGAGTAGCGTCCCCACTTCTCGCCGCCCTCCACACTCTCGAGCAGGAAGGAGTAGGGACCCTCATCCACCTTGCGGAACGCCGAGACCGGCGTGTCGAGGTCCGCGAACACCTCGCGATAGACCGGCACCAGCTTGCCGCTCTTCGCCAGGGTGCGGAACTCCGCCTGGGTGGGGACGATCATCGCTCGCTCGCTCGCGCCGGGGTGACGCCGAGCAGCTCGCGGGCCTGCCGGCGGGTCGTCTCGGTGACCCGATCACCCGCGAGCATCCGCGCCAGCTCGGCGACCCGCGCCTCGCCATCGACCGGATCCACCCGGGCCACGGTGCGGCCGCCGGTCACGTGCTTGGTGACGCGCAGGTGATGTGCCGCCAGGGCCGCGATCATGGGCAGGTGGGTGACGCAAATGATCTGGCGGTGCCGTGACAGTCGTCGAAGACGCTCGCCGACGGCTTGAGCCACGGCACCGCCGATGCCGGAATCTACTTCATCGAAGAGCAGAAGGTCAACGCGGTCTTGCTCTTGCAGCACGCTCTTCAAGGCGAGCATGACGCGCGAGAGTTCGCCTCCCGAGGCGATCTTCTGCAGCGGTCGCGGCGGCTCACCCGGATTGGCCGTGAAGCGCAGCGACACTTCATCCAATCCATGAGGTGCCGGCCTCTGTTCGGCCTCGGGTGCGGTCACCACCGTGAACTCGATCCGCGCCGCGCCGAGCCCCAGCGGCTTCAGCTCGGTGGTGATCCGCGGGCCCCACTCGACCGCCGCGGCGCCGCGCTTGCGGGAGAGCGCACGCCCCGCGGTGCGCATCGCCTTCTCGGCCGCCCCCACCCGCCCGCGTGCCCGCTCCAGCGAACCCGTCGCGTCGTCGCCTACCGCCAGCTCCTGCTCGATCTGCGCGCGCCATTCGATGAGGGCCGGCACCTCGCGACGGTACTTGCGGGTGAGACGGCTGATGAGGTCTCGCCGCGCCTCCACCGCCTCGAGGGCGCGCGGGTCGGCTTCGAGCCCTTCCAGATAGGCGGCCAGCGTGCGCGCGGTCTCGGTGGCGGCGATGCGGGCATCGCGCACCACCGGCAGCGTCTCTTCGAGGCTCGGATCGAGTGTGGCGGCCTGGGCGAGCGCGTGTTCGGCGGCCGCCAGCGCGTCGCCCGCCGGGTGCTCGCCCTCGGAGAGGCTCCCCAGCGCCTCGTTTGCCAGCTCGCGCAAGCGATCGGCGTGGGCCAGGCGTGAGGACTCGCGCTGGAGTTCCTCCTCCTCACCCGCAACCAGATTCGCCTCGTCCAGTTCACGCGTCGCGTGCCTCAAGTAGTCGCTGCGCTCGGTGAAGGTGGCGAGCGAGGTCTCGAGCCGCTCGAGCTCGGCGCCCGCCTCACGCCAGGCCGCCAGCGCGTCGCCGTAGCGGGCGCGATCCGACTCCAGCCCCGCCAGACGGTCGAGCGTCAACAGCCCCGCCTCGGGCCTCAGCAGGCTCTGGTGCTCGTGCTGGCCATGCAGGTCGGCGAGCACCTCCCCCAGGCGCTTGAGCGCGGCCAGCGTCACCGACGACTGGTTGATCGACGCGCGGCTGCGCCCGGCGTTGGTCACCTCGCGCCGCACGATCACGGTCTCGCCGTCGAACTCGAGGCTCCACTCGCGGAACAGGTCGGCGACGCGTTGCGCGGTCTCGCCGGCGACGTGGAACTCGCCCTCGACCACCGCGGCGCCGGCGCCCTCGCGCACCGAGTCGGCGTCGCCCTTCTCGCCCACCAGGAGATTCACCGCCTGGACCACCAGCGACTTGCCGGCGCCGGTCTCACCGGTGACAGCGTTGAGCCCGGGGCCGAGCGCTAACTCCACCCGCTCGATGACGGCCAGGTCGCGGACGACGAGTCGCTCGAGCATGGCTAGAGACTCCGGCGCTCGCTCCCCTGCCAACCCAGCTTGGCCTGGAGCGAGCGGCCGAAGGGGCGGGCGGGATTCTGGAACATGCGCACCGTGGCCCGCGTCAGCCCGACCTCGATCTCATCGCCGGCCGCGAGGTCGACGACCTCCTGACCATCGAGCAGCAGCATCGCCGGGTCGAACGAGCCGAGGACCCGCAGCCTCACCCGACCTTCGGGCGAGAGCACCAGCGGCCGGCTGCCGAGCGTGTGGGCGCACACCGGCGTGACGACGAACGCCTCGACGTCCGGGGCCAGCACCGGACCACCGGCCGAGAGCGAGTAGGCGGTCGAGCCGGATGCGCTGGCGCAGATGACGCCGTCGGCCACCAGATGACCGAGGTCGTGGCCGAGAACCGTCATGCGCAGATGGAGCGCCGAGTAACCGCCCGCGGTCTTGACCACCGCATCGTTCATCGCCCGACCGCGGTGGCTCACGCGACCGCGACGGCGCACCACGGCGCCGACCAGCCGTCGTCGCACCACCGGCCAGCGACCGGCGAACGCCTGACGCGTGGCCTCGCCCAGCTCGCCTTCTTCGGCCACGGTGAGGAAGCCGAGCCCGCCGAGGTTGACCGGCAGGAGCGCTCCGCGCCGGCCGGCCATCGCGCGCGCGCCGTTGAGCGCGGTGCCATCGCCGCCCAGGGCGATCAGCACCTGGCACCATTCGGCCAGCTTGCCGAGGGCCAGGCCCGGGCGTTTCATCTCAGTGGCCAGCGACGCATCGAGGCGCACGACGCAGCCGCGCCGGGCGAGCATCGTGCCGATCCGAGCCGCGGCGCGTCGCACGCCGGGCCGGCCGGTATGGCCCAGGATGCCGACGCGGCGCACCCGGGCGCTCATGAGTATTGGCGCTGGTGGGCCCGCACCCACTCGAGCACCTTCCGGGCGATCCCGGGGGCGTCGAGGCCGACCTGGGCGAGCAGCTCGTCGCGCTTGCCGTGGGTCACGAACTGGTCGGGTAGGGCGATGTGGAGGATCGGGGTGGTCGACTGGTCATGTCGCGCGAGGCACTCGTGCACGGCGTCGCCGAAACCGCCGGCCGCGACGTTCTCCTCGACCGTCACCAGCCGTCCGACCGAGCGCGCGAGCCCGAGGATGGCGCTCTCGTCGACCGGTGCGGCGAAGCGCGCGTTGACCACGGTCGCCGAGACGCCGTCAACGGCCAGCAACTCGGCCGCGGCGAGCGCCGGGGCGACCATGGTGCCGAGGGCGAAGATCGCCACGTCGCCTCCGGCACGCAGCTGCTGCGAGACGCCGAGGGCCAGGATCTCGGGCTCACGCTGCGGGAGGCTCTCCTCCGGCACATTCGCGCGCGGGTAACGCACGGCGATCGGGCTGCCGCGGTGCTGCACGGCAGTCCACAGCATGTCGCGCAGCTCGGCGCCGTCCCTGGGCTGCATGACGACCACGCCCGGGATCATGCGCAGGAAGCCGACGTCGAACGCGCCGTGCTGTGGTCCGCCGTCCTCCCCCACCAGTCCTGCTCGGTCGATGCAGAAGACCACGTGCAGATCCTGCACCGCCACGTCGTGGATGATCTGGTCGAAGCCGCGCTGCAGGAAGGTCGAGTAGATCGTGGTGAGCGGGATCAGCCCCGCCGCGGCGAGGCCTGCCGAGAAGGTGACACCATGCTCCTCGGCCATGCCGACGTCGAAGAAGCGGTCGGGGAACTGCTTCGCGAACGGCTTGAGGCCGGTGTTGTCGGTCATCGCCGCAGTCACCGCGACCACGTTGGGGAGCTTCGCCGCGATCTCGACCGCCGTCTCGCCGAACACGTGGGTGTAGGTCTTCTTCGCGCTCTTCGAGGTCGTCCCGGTCTCGGGATCGAAGACGCCCACGCCGTGGAACGTGCCGGCGTCGCTCTCGGCGGGCGCGTAGCCCTTGCCCTTCTTGGTGACGACATGCAGCAGCACCGGCCCGGGGACCTCCTTCAGCTCCCCGAGCGTCTGCATGAGCAGATCGAGGTCGTGACCGTCGATCGGGCCGTAGTACTTGAGCCCCAGCTCTTCGAAGAGCAGCCCCGGCACCACCAGATTCGAGAGCCCCTCCTTGACGCGGCGGGCCGCCTCCTGCGCCTTCGCCCCGAGACGGGGCACGCGGCCCAGCAGCTCGTACACGTCACGCTCGAACTGGCGGTAGAAGCGGTGAGTGGTGAGGCGGGTGAGGTGCCGCGCGATCGCGCCGACGTTGGGTGAGATGCTCCACTCGTTGTCGTTGAGGATGACGAGCAGCCGCTTGCCCAGCGCGCCCGCGTT
>JBGPXY010000183.1:0-5460 GCA_041492985.1 Candidatus Eiseniibacteriota bacterium | reverse complement strand
GTGTACTGGCCCACGCTCCCGACGGCGTCCACGGTCTCGTGGACGAACGGCGTGGCAGCGTTCGCCGCCGGTGCCACGGACAGGGCGAGCGTAGCGAGCGCGAGCTTGAGCAGCAACGAGACTCCCCAGCCAGCTTTGGGAGCGCGAAGCGCGGGTGTCATGACGGCCTCCCGATCGAGTGCACTATCCGCCGCCTGGGGGGTTCAGGATGACGGTGTTCACCACCGCGATGGGCGGTGTAGGCCCCGGTCGCGGAGTAGGACTCCCCCCGCGCCGGAGTTGGGCGCGGCGAGGAAGGACGCGGCCGCGCAGCCTGGAGGGCACATCAGGAGCGCCCCGGGCGGCGCGGGACCGCTCCATACTCCACCCGTTCTCCCACGGGAGGCAAGCCCCAACGTGGCTGGGTTGCTCGGGGCTGGGCCACCGCCTTCGGCGTGTGAGAATCCCGACTACGCTGTTGCCCGTGAGGCTCCAAGTCGTTCGCGCTTCACCTCGTGCGGGTGGCAGGCTATCCTGCCCCCCGCCCATGACCCCCGGACCGCAGCGCATCGGCGCCTACCCGGTCGAGCGCGAGCTCGGCCGCGGTGGCATGGGGATCGTCTACCTCGGACGGGACACCAAGCTCGACCGCCCGGTGGCGATCAAGGTGCTGCCCGACGAGTTCGCCCGCGACCCCGAGCGTCTCGCGCGCTTCGAGCGTGAAGCCCGGTTGCTCGCCTCGCTCACCCACCCGAACATTGCCAGCATCTACGGCATCGAAGAGAGCGCCGGCCAGCGCCTGCTGGTGCTCGAGTACATCCCCGGCGAGACGCTGGCGACGGTCACCGCGCGCGGCCCGCTGCCGCTCGACGAGGCGCTGGACGTCTGCCGGCAGATCGCCCTGGGGGTCGAGGCGGCGCACGAGGGCGGGGTCATCCATCGCGACTTGAAGCCCGGCAACGTGAAGATCACGCCCGACGGGCAGGTGAAGGTGCTCGATTTCGGCCTCGCCAAGGGCGGCGCGACGACCGCGTCGGGCTCGGGCCCCGACCTCTCGCAGTCGCCGACCATCACCTACGCCGCGACCGGGGCGGGGGTGATCCTCGGCACCGCCGCCTACATGAGCCCCGAGCAGGCCCGCGGCAAGACGGTGGACAAACGCACCGACATCTGGTCGTTCGGCTGCGTGCTCTACGAGTGCCTCACCGGCCGGCTGGCCTTCGGCGGCGAGACCGTGTCGGACACCATCGCCAGGATCCTCGAGCGCGAGCCCGACTGGTCGGTACTCCCGGCGCAGACGCCGGGCACCGTGCGCGAGCTGCTGCGGCGCTGCCTCGAGAAGGATGCGAAGAAGCGCCAGCGCGACATCGGCGACGTGCGCCTCGAGCTGGAGGCGGCGATCGCGGCGAGGTCCACCGCGACACGGATCGCCGCCGCGACGACCGAGGCAAGGACCCGCGCCGCGCTCTCGCCCCGCGTGCTCCTGGTCGCGGGACTGGCGCTGCTCGCAGGTGCCGCCGCCGGGATCGGGTTGTGGAACACGGTCGGACCGGGAGCGCGCGGTGCGGCGGTGGGGGGGGGTGGACCGGTGAGGCTCTCGATCGCGGTACCGCCAACGATCCGCGCGACCTATGCCGGGATCACCCATGACGGCGGGACGGTGATCGTCTTCGGCTACCCCAAGAAGCCGGACGGCACCGAGAACCCGCGCGCGATGCTCTATGCGCGCCCGCTCGACGCGTTCGAGCTGAAGCCGATTCCCGGGACCGAAGGCGTCCAGAGCTACACCATGTCCCCCGATGGCAAGTGGCTGGCATTCATCGCGACCATCTCCGAGGAGTCGTCACAGCGACGGATCGCGAAGGTGCCGTTGGATGGAGGCTCGCCCCCCGTCACGCTCGCCGATTGGGACGAGGCCTGGAGCACTCCCGTCGCCTGGCTCGCGGACGGAGATCTGCTCGTCTTTTCGAACACCGGCACCGAGTTCTTCCGCCTGCCGAGCCGCGGCGGTCCGCCAGGACCGGCGATCAAGCTCGACACCGGACCGGTGACCGGGTTCTCATCCTTCGGCACCCCGCTCCCGGGCGATCGCGGCGTGTTCTTCACTATGGAGGCCTGGGGCCCGCGCGGTTACCAGCAGGACGCCTGGCTCCTCGATCCCAAGACGGGGAAGGCCCGTCGTCTCTTCGAAGGCGCGGGCAATGCCACCTACTCGCCCACCGGCCACGTCGTCTTCACCCGCGGCGAGGCCATCATGGCCGCGCCATTCGACTTGAGCCGGTTGGCGGTGACAGGTGAGGTGGCTGCGCTCTCCGGAGATGTCCGCACGCCCAATTCGTGGGGGAACGGGGACTTCGAGATCTCAGGCGACGGGAGCCTCATCTACGCACCGGGTGGTCGGGTAGGCACAGCCCGGCAGCTCGTGATCGTGGACGCGTCGGGAAACACCGTGCCGTTCACGGCCGAGCGTCGTGCCTACCAGAACTCGGCGAACGTTTCGCGCGATGGCCGGAAGGCCGCCGTGGTCCTGCCGAACGCAAAGGGGACCTACGAGACCTGGGTCGCGGACCTCGACCGACCCGGCCTCAAGCGGGTGCTGACGCTTCCCAACGCCGACTGCGCCGAGGCGATCTGGTCCCCGGATGGGCAGCGACTCGCGTACGATCGCACGGCGCGCGATCCCGACGATGGCATCTACGTCCAGAGGGCGGACGGGGCTGGATCGCCCCAGGCGGTCCTCAAGGCAGGATCGCAGCAGGTCGGCGTCAGTCCGACGTCGTGGGCTCCCGATGGCTCCGGCCTCCTCGCCAATAAGTACGTGGGCGGCAAGGGCGACATCCTGTTCGTGCCTGTCGCTGCCGGTGGCGAGCTGGCCAAGCTCCGGGTCCTCCGGGCGACGCCTTTCGACGAGGGCGGGGCCCACTTCTCTCCGGACGGACGACTCGTGGCGTTCGGCAGCGACGAATCCGGGAAGTACGAGATCTACGTCTCGAGTTACGGCGCCGACGGCACGCTCGGCCCGCCGCTGATGGTTTCGAGCGGGGGCGGCCTGGGATCGCGGTGGGCCGGCGACGGCCGGCGGCTCTTCTACAACTCCGATCCCGAAAGGATGATGTCGGTCACGATCCGGACCCAGCCGACCCTCGCCGCCTCGGTGCCGGTCGTGGTTCACGATCTGAGAAAGCTGCGGGTGAATCGACGCGAATGGGACGTGATGCCGGACGGCCGGATCTTTGCCATTCAGAAGGGCGAGGGGGAGGACGACATCACGCAGTTCAACCTGGTGCTCAATTGGTCGGGCGAGCTGCGTGAGCGGATGTCGAAAGCCGCGGCCGCGGGCCGCGGGCACTAGCGCCGGGACCGATGGTGTTCCAACTCACCGAGGCGTGCGCACTGCTCGAACGGACGCCCCCGATCCTGCGCACTTGGCTCGGCGGACTTCCCGAGCCGTGGGTGCGAGCCGACGAGGGTCCCGCGACCTGGAACGCGTTCGACGTGGTCGGTCACCTGATCGACGGCGAGGAGACCGACTGGATCCCGCGCGCGCGCATCATCCTGGCGCAGGGGCCCGACCGCCGCTTCGTGCCGTTCGACCGGTTCCGTCACCAACGTCTCAACGCGGGCCGTCCGCTGGCGGTGCTGCTCGATCGGTTCGCTGCGCTGCGGGCCGCCAATCTCGCCACACTACGTGGCTGGCAGCTGACGCCCGTGCAGTTGCCACTCACCGGCGAGCATCCCGAGCTGGGCACCGTCACGCTCGAGCAGCTGCTCGCCACGTGGGTGGCGCACGACCTGGATCACGTCACGCAGATCGCGCGCGTGATGGCGAAGCGCTACACCGCCGCGACCGGCCCGTGGCCGGCCTACCTGCGCGTGCTCCGCTCGTAGGGCCTTCTCCCCGCGCTCGTCCATCGCATCGGGCGGAACGATGGAGCACCACCGCCTCATCGGCTAGACTGCCCGCCTCCCTTTCTCGCGCCCCGTCCGCTCTCCTCGGAGACTCGCCCGTGCGTCGTGCCCCGCTGGTGTCTGTCCTGGTCGCCGCCCTCCTCGCGCTCGCGCCGCTCTCCGCCCACGCCGCGCCAGCCCGCTTCGACTTCTACGACCGCGGGCCCTACCGGTCCGACATCCCGAAGCCCGCGGATGTGCTCGGCTACGAGCCCGGCACCTTCCACACCTCGTACGGCAATATGGAGCGCTACATCGCTGCGCTGGTGAGCGCGGCATCCGACCGCGTCGTGCGTGAGCCGTTCGGGCGCACCTACGAGTTCCGCGAGCGGGCGCTGCTCATCATCACCTCGCCCGAGAATCAGCACCGACTCGATGCCATCCTCAGGGCGACCGCCAAGCTTGCCGATCCCCGCAAGCTCACGAACCCGGCGGAGGCGGAGCAGCTGATCCACGACACGCCCTCGACGGTGTGGCTCAACTACAGCATCCACGGCGACGAGTCCGCGTCATTCGAAGCGATGATGCAGGTCGCCTACCAACTGGCTGCGGGGGAGGACTCGACCACGCGCGCCATCCTCGAGCGCTGCGTGGTGGTGATGAACCTGGCGCACAACCCCGACGGGCACGAGCGCTTTGTCACCTGGATCAACGCGCTCGGGAGCGGCAATCCCGACCCCTGGGCGATCGAGCAACAGCGCCAGCAACCGTGGGGGATCGGCGGGCGCACCAACCACTATCAGGTCGATCTCAATCGCGACGCGCTGGCGATGAGCCAGGCCGAATCGCGGCAGATGGCGCGCGCCTTCCGCCGCTGGAATCCGCAGGTGTTCGTGGACCATCACGGACAGACCGCGTCGTACTTCTTCGCCCCGCCGGCCGCCCCCATCAACCCGACGCTCTCGGCAGGCGAGGTCGAGAAGTGGACCGACGTGTTCGGTCGCGCCAACGCGGCTGCGTTCGATCGCTACGGCTGGAACTACTACGTGCGCGACGTGTTCGACCTCTACTACCCGGGCTACTGGGACTCGTGGCCGTCGCTCCACGGCGCGGTGGGGATGACGTACGAGACCGACGGCGGCGGCAACCTGGCCATCCGCCGCGATGACGAGACGGTGGTGACGCTGCTCGACGGCATCCGCCGCCACTTCACCGCCTCGCTCGCCACCGCCGCGGCAGCCGCCGCGCACCGCGAGGAGCGCCTGCGCGACTACCATCGTTTCGCGGTCGCCGCCATCGACGAGGGGAAGCGCGGTGCGTTCCGCGCCTATCTCATCGATGCCGCCGGCGACCCGTCGCGGGCCGCGGCACTCTCCGAGAACCTGCTCAACACCGGCGTCGAGGTGCAGTGGGTCCCGGGGCCGGTGCGCAGTGCCGCCGCGCGTCCGGTGTGGGTGGACCTCCCGGCCGCGGCGCCGGCGGCCGCGAAGGCTGCGCCCTCGAAGGCGGAGCCGAAGTCGGGCGACAAGGCCGGCGACAAGAGCACCAAGCCCGGGCCGCCGCCACGTTCGGGCACGCCCCGCGGCGTCGAGG
>JBGPXY010000196.1:0-4781 GCA_041492985.1 Candidatus Eiseniibacteriota bacterium | reverse complement strand
CGCTACGCACCGGGTACCGCAAGGAGCTGGGCTCGCAGGACGATCCCTTGAGTGGGGCGAGCTTCGGCCTCGGAGCAGGACACAACGGGATGTGGATGGACTACGGCTACGTCCCCTCGGCGAGCGGCAGCGGCGAGCACCGCGTGGGGTTGCGCTTCGACCTCGGGCACCTGGGGATCAACGGCGACAGCTTCGGGCAGAGCGACAGCCCCAAAGACTTCGACTCGGCCAAGGACAGCTCGCTGATCGGTCCACCGCCCCCCAAGAAGGCCAAGCGCTAGCGTCGCCGTTCCGCTCCGCGTGATCGGGGACGTGACGAGCCCGGCCTCACGGCCGGGCTCGAGCACGTTCAGGCGCCGCGGGGCGGCTGGAAGAAGATGACCTCGTTCTTCCTGCCGGACTTGGCCGAGAGCAGCGCCTGGTTGGCCGCCCGCCACAGGTCCTGAGGATTCTCGGCGTGCTCGGGGAAGAGCGCGACCCCGATGCTCACCGTGACCGCGACCTGGTGGATGCTGCGGTCCAGCCCTTCGAGACGGAGACGCAGGCGCTCGACGCTGGTGCGGAGTCGCTCCGAGATGGTCAGGGCCGCGTCGGCCTGCACGGGCGCGGCCAGCAGGACGGCGAACTCCTCGCCACCCCATCGCGCCACGGTATCGAAGGGGCGCACGCCGCGTCGCAGCGTCTGCGCCACCTGCATCAGGACCTGGTTGCCGGCCTCGTAGCCGAACACGGTGTTGAACGACTTGAAGTTGTCGATGTCGACGATGCAGAGCGCGACCGAGGCGTGATCGCGCTGCGCGCGCGCCAGCTCGTTCTGTGCTTGAAGATCGAAGTAGGCGCGGTTGTAGACGGTGGTGAGCGGATCGATGAACACCAGCTTCTCGATCCGCTCCGCGCGCTCGAGCAGACCGCCACAGTAGTCGGCGAACAGCGCGATCCGCGCCAGGTCGTCGAGGGCGTAGGCACCGGGCGAAGCGCTCGTCACCTCCAGGTGTCCGAGGGCGTTGCCATCGATCGACACCACACCCGCCACGGCGATCGATCGCACGCCGCGGGCGCGCGCCTCGGCGGCGAGGCGGGCGACCTGGGTGGCGTCGGCGCAGTAGCAGATGGCGGCCGGGTGGGCGATGGCCTGCTCCGCGAGCGCGCGATCCAGCGGGCCGAGCGCGGGCCGCGGCAGATCCGGCTCAGCCATCGGCTCCTCGCCGTTCGCGGAGCGCGCGACCGGATGGAAGGTCAGCGCGCTGTTGCCGAGCAGTTCGCGCCCGGCCTGCTCGAGCTGACTCAGCAGGCTGGTGCGGCTCTGTCCGTCACGAGGGTCGGCGACCAGTGAGGGATCCTCGAGGCGCAGCAGCCGACGCACCTGGTCGAGCCCTGCCTGGGCACGCGCGGGCAGCGACGCGCGCGGGAAGGCCGTCACCCCCTCGAAGGTCTCCGGTCCGGGCAGGTGGACGGTGATCAGCTCGAGCGCGTCACGCGGCTGGAAGCGCATGATGACCCCGCCTCCGTTGGGCGGTGACGGCATGCGGCGCAGCGCGCCGCCCGCTTCGAGCCGCTCCATCGTGAACAGCGCCGCATCCTCGATCTCGCGGGTGATGCCGCCGCTCAAGGCGCGCTGGACGCGCAGCCGATCGGCGAGGGGGAGCTCGTCCAGCGGGAGCACACGCTCGAGGAGCTCACGGAATCCGATGTCACGCTGCTTCATGGGCGGATCGACCTGCCTCCCTGCAGGGACGGCCCTCGGCGCCGGCGGGAAGCCGGGTATCCGGGGCGGCGACGCAGGGATGGTCTAGGTTGAGATGGCTTGATCCCCGCCGCGAACGCAGGAGATTCTAGCACAGGGTGCGCGCGGCGTTGCAGCCCGCGCGCTCGGAACTGCAGAGTGCTCGGCGGCGTCGGGACCACGCGCGGCGGCGATCCTGCCGGCGGAGTGCGGCGTCAGCGCGCGACGATGACGCGCCCGGGGGGCCGCGGGCGATGCGGCCGGGTCAGTGGCGGACGATGAGCGCGATCGCCGGGTGCCCGTCGGCGGTGAAGCGCAGCATGTAGACGCCGCCGCCCAGCCGTTCGCCGCGCTCGTCGCGGCCGTCCCATTGAAGCGTCGTCATCCCGCGCGCCACGGGGCCCCGGTGCAGCATGCGCACCCGCCGTCCCGTCAGGTCGTAGATCCCCACCTCGCCCTGCGCGGGCCGGTCGGTCGGCGCGCCCGCCACGTGAAGCTGGATGCTGGTGGCGCCGCGACCCGGATTCGGGAACGCGAAGACGCCCACCGGGCTCGCCAGCGCGGGCGAGATGGTGGCGAGATAGGGTCCGAAGCTCCGGTAGGAGTCCGGCGATGGGCCCGAGGAATCGTGGGGCGCCGCGGTCATGTTGAACTGGTAGCGATAGGATTCGCCCGGTACCGCGGTCGGGTCGTCCGCGTAGCAGGGCCCAAGGCAGAGGATGGAATGCTGGGTGATCGGCTCGAACACCCCACCGTGAGCCGGCGCGCGAAAGACCATGTAGGTGGTGCCCGGGTAGTCGCCGGTGATCGAGATCTGCGGCACACCTCTCGGGTAGCGAAGCACCAGCTCCGGCTCGGCGAGCGCGAGACTCGCGCCGAGGGCGAGCATCACGAGCGCGAGTGCGAGCGAGTGGACTCTCATGGGAGGATCTCCCGACGTGGGACCGACGAGGCGATGCGCATGATACCCCGCATGCTCGCCGATGTGACCTCGCACGCATCGCATACTCGGCGCGACGGGCCGGACATGCGTCGCGTGCGGGCGAAAGCGCTTGACACCCCACCGCGCCGGTCCTTAGGTTACAACTCATTGTCCTGCCTCGCATTGCTCCCTCGAGGTCGACCCCCATGCTGCTCTCCGAGCTCCTCACCGTCAGCGCCGTCACCACGCGGCTGAAGGCCGTCGCGAAGCGCGATGCCGTGGCGGAACTCGTGGGTGTCCTGGAAGCCGGGCATGGCGTGGATAGCCGGGGCGAGATCCTCGACCGTGTCCTGCGCCGGGAGGCCATGATGTCGACCGGGATCGGCAATGGGGTCGCCATCCCTCACGGCAAGGCCCGGGCGGTGGACCGCATGATGGCCGCCTGCGCGGTGTCACCCGCCGGCGTCGACTTCGAGGCCGTGGATGGCGAGCCCGCCTACCTCTTCATCCTGCTCGTCTCGCCCGAGAGCGTGGGCACGCCCCATGTGAAGGTGCTTGCGAACATCTCGCGATTGCTCAAGGAGGAGCCGGTACGCCGGAGCCTGCGCGACGCCGACAGCGCCACCGCGTTCCTGACGGCGCTGAAGTCCGCCGAAACCAAGTATCTGGCGGCCGCCTCGTCCTGACGCGCTCGCGGTCCGCCGCGGCGATCGCCCGGTAGCGACCGGGTCGGACGCTCGGGCGCCGCCGGTCCGCTGCCCCAGTCCAGGAGGGACGCGCGTGCAGTTCCTCGAGTGCTGGACCGAACTCTCCGCCTTCGATCTGCTGCGTCTGCTGGCGCCGGCCGGCTTCCTGACCGCGGTCGTGTTCGTGCCCGGCGTGCGGGTCGCGCGCATCGCGGCCCTGGCGGTCGCTCTCATGATCCCGTTCCTCCGCGAGCTGGGCGTGTCGCCGCTGCTCACCGCGGCGTGGAGCGTGCTGTGGCTGATGGTCGCCCTGGGAGCGGGGGCCCCCGAGGGCGCGGCGCGTCGCCCGCTGGCGGCCCGGCGTCACGGGCTCGAGACCGGCACGGTCGGGCTGCTGCTCGGGCTGGTGCTCCTGGTGCTCCTGATCGCCGCGGTCGCGCGACAGGACCTCTCGCCCGAGGACGCGCGCCGCGCCTCGTACGGCGCGCTCATCCTCTCGATCGGGCTCATCCATCTGATGACGCGCGGCCATGCGCGGCGGGCGGGGGTGGCCTTCGCGTCGTTGGGGCTCGGACTTCAGGTGCTGGACGGCGCCGCGCGCGCGGCCCAGGTGCCCGAGACCCTGCTGCCCGGCGGCGCAGTGCTGTTCGGCACCGCGATCGCCGTGGCGCTGGCGATGCGGGTGGCGATCAGCCGCGAGCGGCTGGCGGGCACGGCGTGGGTGAGCGATGCCCACGACCTCCACGACTGAGATCGACATGCGACGACCGGTGACACTCGACCCCTCGCTCGCCGGCGGCGCGCTGTGCGCGGCCGGCTTCGTGCTCATCGGCTTTCCCTCGCTGTTCGCCGCCGCCCTCGGACTCGAGCTGGTGGCCGCGGGGTTCTGGACCTGGGCTCGCGCCGCCGAGGATCGCGCCGAGCAGCTGCCGCGCTGGGCGTGGCTGCGGCGTCCCGCTTCGGCGCTGTGGCTGGCCGCCGGACTCCACGCGGTGGTGCGCGACACCGGGCTCGGCGTGCTGCCCGCGTTTCAGACGCTGCCTGGCGCGGTCGCGCGTGTGGAAGCGCTCGCCGTCCTCTGGGGCGCGCTCGAACTCATGGCAGCACTCCCGCTCGCCCGCCCGTTCTCCGACCGACCGGGCCCGCTGAGCGCCACCGGCCCGTGGCTGCCGGTGATGCTGCCGGCGGCCGGCTTCCTGGTGCTGTGGCGGCACGCGGCCCAGTGGACGGGCGTGCCCGAGGTGCGCGCGGCCGCGCTGGCGCTGCTACTGGTGACCGCGTGCCTCGCCGGTCTGCGCGCGTTCGGCCGCCGCACGTGGACGGCGAGCCTGCGCTGGCTCGCGGTCGTCGACTGCGCGCTGGGCGGCACGCTGGTGGCGCTGCAGGCGGTGCCCGAGGGCTCGGCGCTGCTGCTCTGGATCGGCGCGTGCGGCGGCCACGCGCTGCTGCT
>JBGPXY010000029.1:0-20088 GCA_041492985.1 Candidatus Eiseniibacteriota bacterium | reverse complement strand
GGAGCCACCGCCGCCTTCGCCCTCGTCACCGGCCCGCCCCTCAGCCGCACCGGCATGCCCGCGGTCGGTGGCAAGCCCGCCGAGCCGCTCTGCACCATCTGCCACAACCTCAACGCGCCGAACCTGCCGGACGGGCAGGTGGAGATCCTGGACCTCCCGGATAGCTACTCGCCCGGCAAGGTCTACCCCATGCGCGTGCGGGTCACGTCGACCGCCAACGAGAGCTACCCGGAGCGCCGGTGGGGCTTCGAGCTCACCGCGGTGTACCAGGCGAACGGGCTGGGCGCCGGCACCTGGATCATCCCGGAGATCCGCCCCGACTCGCTGCGGCGGGCGACCTACCCGAGTGCTTCCGCCAGCACCTGGAAGACCCGGGTGTACATCACCCACACGGAGCCCTCCACCTACCCCGGAGCGACCAGCCCGCAGGAGTGGTCGTTCGCATGGGTGGCGCCCCCGGTCGACAGCGGCACCGTGCTGTTCTTCGTCGCCGGCAACGCGGCCAACGGGGATCTGGGATCGCTCGGAACCGACGACCACATCTACACCGCTCGCGACACCGTGCTCGCGCCGGTGCAGGTCGGCGTGCACTTCCCACCGTCGCGCGGGCCCTATCACACCTCGCTGGAGCCGCCCTTCCCCAACCCGATGAGGCTCTGCGGCGACATCAGCTTCGAGCTGGCGCGGGCGGGGAACATCGACCTCGCGGTCTTCGACGTGCAGGGGCGCAGGCTGCGCACCATCATGCGCGGCTGGCACGACGCGGGGCCCGGCTTCGCGTTCTGGGACGGCAAGCGTGAGAACGGTGAGTACATGGAGAACGGCGTGTACTTCGTGCGCCTGAGGGCGCCCGGCGAGCCGCGACGGCTGACGCGCAGGGTGGCGATCGCGCGCTGAGCGCGGTCGTGCGCGCGACCCGAGCACGCGCGTCACGCGACCGGGACATGGGCGAGGCCCGCCGCATCCTTCGCGACGGGCCTCATGCTTCCAGCCTCGCCCGGCCAGATTCGGCTTCGGCTGAAAGCCCCGCTCATCCACGGCCGGAGGGGCGCCCGGTCATCGCCCCGCCCGAGCCGCGCGGATCACATGTTCAGGTAGTAGGTCACCTTGACCATGAAGATGTTGTCGGGTTTCTGGTCGACGAGACGGTCGAACGACGGGCCGATCTCGAACTCGCCACTGTTCTCGTAGCCGCTGCGATCCTGCGTCCACACCAGGAACAGGGTCGATCCCGGCATGTACTCCCACCTCAGGATGGCGTTCCCGCGCAGCGAGGTGACGTTGAAGTCGGGATTGAACGGCGGGCTCGGTCCGGCGCCATCGAGATCCACCTCGTCCGCGGCGGCGTCGTACTGCGGCGTGCCGCTCCCCAGGGGATCGAACTCGTAGCTGCGCGAGCGCCTGAGCTGCTTGTAGTGGAAGTAGTTCCCACTCGAGATGAGCGGCTGGGCGTACACCTGAAGGCTGGTCGTCGGCGTGAACGCCCAGCTCACCCGCACGCCCGCCGAGATCGTGGTCTGGTCGAGCTGCGAGAACACGTAGCGCCGGCCGAAGGTCTCGGTGGCGCCGGCGTCGGCGACCGCGCCGACCCATTGCGAGTCCTGGTGGTTCCGGTCGAGCCGGGGCTCGAGGTTGACCTGAAGATTCGGCGCCGGCTTCCACTGGACCCCCGGACCGATGCCGTACGCCCACCCGCCCGACTGCGAGCGCGCCCAGCTCAGGTCGAGGAAGTAGAACAGCGGCTTGCGACCGTCGGTATCCATGTAGATGCCGCCGTCCCAGCGCGGCAGCGAGACGACGAGCGGGCCGCCGCGCGTCAGGCGGTTGTTGATCGCCCGCGGGCTGATCGAGAAGCGCGGCCAGAAACTCCAGTAGTTGAGGAGCTCGACGCCGCCATCCAGCCACAGGCCCGAGCTGACGCGGTTGCCGTCGAAATCGGTACTCCCCCAGGCGACGGCGTTGACGTTCGCGAACCGCTTCCACTTGTCGGGGTCGCTCCAGCGGTAGCCGGTGGCCACGTGGGCATTGACCACGTCGGCGCGCGACATGAAGCCGAGATCGTTGGTGTCGAACTGCGGGTCGATGAATCCGACCGCCGTATTGAAGGTGTGGCTCCCCTTCTGCTTGTTGAGGGCGAAGCGACCGGCGTACCCGGAGAGCGAAGTGGCATCGGGATCGAGCCGCCAACGCTGAGCATCCGGCCGCTGCAGGTAGTGGGCAGAGCTCGTCTGCACGGCGTTGATGCGCGCCTGGGTCCCCTGGAGGTTGCTCATCCCGGTCCAGCCGGTGAGCACCCACATCTGGTCCTTGTCGAGGAACGACCAGCCATCGATCCCGACCGCCAGCGCGCTCTTGTTCATCTGGTCCTTGAGCGCCGGGTCGTCGAAGCTCCGCCCGGAGAAGGTCGTGATCGTGCCCAGCCCTTGCCGCCCCGCCTGGAACTCCTTCTGGGCGCGCAGCACCGTGTACGAGGTCAGCGGTTCGACTTCGGACTTGCCCCGCACGCCGCCCAGCGAGATGTCGGCCATCTCTCGGGCGGTCACCGCCTGCATCAGGCCCAGATTCCAGTCGCCGAAGATCTTCCCGGTGAGCTTGCCGGCCCCGAGGATGCTGGTGCCGTGCGGGACGTCGGCGTAGTCTGCGGAATACGAGCCGCCCTGCGGCGCGCGGCCGATGCGCCGGCTGTAGAAGAAGCTCGGCCCCGGCCAGTTGAAGCCCATGTAGTTGTTGGCGCCGCCGTAACCGAAATCGTAGTTGCTCGAGCCCTCGACGAAGAACGGCCGCTTCTCGGGGAAGAAGGTCTCGACGTCGGTCAGGTTGACGACCGCCGGGTCCACTTCGACCTGGCCGAAGTCGGGATTGACGGCGGCATTCAGCGTGAGCTTGCTGCCCACCGCGGTCTTGAGATCCGCTCCCATGTCCGGGACGTACCGCGAGCCGTCGTTGAACGGGTCGAGGGGCGGATGCTGCAGGAACTCGCCGCGGGTGGTCGCGTAGGGACGGATCTCGATGGCGCGTGACGGCGAGACCCGCTCGATGCCCACCAGGTCGGGGAAGCGCGAGACGAACCCGCTCCCGTTGCGCGGCGTGTAGGCGACCATGTCCTGTTCGTTGCGGCGCGCCAGCGTGCGGCGGAAGTTCACGCCCCAGCGGTACTGGTCGCTCTTCTTGAAGCGCAGCTGCGAGTAGGGGATCCGCATCTCGGCCGTCCAGCCGGTCGAGTCGATGCGTGCCCTGCCCTGCCAGACGCCATCCCACGAGTCGTCGTCCCAGCCGTCGTTGTAGAGCACCCCGTCTCGCAGCGTCCCGGCCGCGCTGATGACGAACCAGTAGCCGCTGCGCTTGTCGTGGTAGGGGTCGAGGTAGACGGTGAACTCGTCCGATCGCGAGCCCTGATCCCGCCGGCACAATCGCGCGACGATCGAGTCGGGGCTGGCATCGCGCATCTGAGCGCCGATGTAGATGGCGTCGTCGTCGTACAGCACGTGCACGATGGTCGGATACGAGGGCTCGGCGGCCTGCACGGGGTCGGACTGGACGAACCGGGCGGGAGCGGCCTCGCCGCTCCAGACCGGCTCGGAGAGCACACCGTCGACGTTGAGCGTGCCCGTGAGGCGACGCGCGCGCACCTCCGGAAGGACGACCGACAGGCTGTCGGCGGCGAGGGCGGTGGTGGCCGATGCGGCGAAGATGGCGGCGAACAGGAGCGTCTTCATGTCGATCCCCGTGGGGAGGGGTGAGCGGTCTGCGAACGTCGGCTTGGACGGCAGGAAAGACGCAATGGTTGGCGTAGGTGTTACGGGGGCGCGAAAAGTTGCGGTGGTTCGCGACCAGCGCCGCCATTCAGCGGACGAGCGGTGGTCCGGCCCGATGAGGGACCGCGGCGCCCGGCGCCGAAGGTCACCGGGATTCGATGGCGGCATGCGCTCGAGCCGTCCGCCCAGCGACGTGGCCGGGCCGCCCGGCCGCGCCTCTAGTTCACCGCCCCCGCCCGCGCGCGTCTCAGGATCTCGAGGGCCCGGGTCGCGCTCGGATTCATCGCCACCGCCTTCTCCGCGCTCGCGTCCGCATTCTCGCGATCGCCGAGGTTGGCGTAAGCGTAGGCCATGCCCGCGAGCCCCGACGCCGATTGCGGGTACATCTCGGCCTGCAGCCTGAACACCTCGAGCCCGTCGAGCGCATGACCGCGGTCCACGAGCTGGTAGCCGACGGCGTTCAGCCGCGGCTCATTGACCGGCAGGAGGGAGTCTGCGGTGGTCGACCGCAGTGCACGGTAGTCCTTCGCGACCGGCGCGACACCGCGCGCCAGGATGGTGCGCCACAGCGAGTCCGCGGCGCGGTCCTGGAGCGTGTCCTTGGGCGTCGAGCGGAACGCCTCGATCGACAGCGGCAGATCGACATCCTCCCCCACCATCGCCTTGCCCAGCTCCAGCAGGGCGTTGTACCTCGCGGGGCCGACGATGCCGTAGTCCTTGCGATTCAGCGCCACATGACCCTCGAAGCCAGTCCGCTCCTCGCCGAACGGGTCCCGGAGCCGGCCGACGAACGAGAACGGGATCTCGATCTCCTTGCTGACGCCGTGGAGCGACAGGCTGCCGCGCATGAGGTAGCCATCGCCCTGCTTGACGATCTCGCGGCTCGTGAACACCGCGGTCGGGAACTTCTCTACGTCGAACCAGTCCGCAGTTTTGAGATCTTTGTCGCGTCGCTCGTTGAACGTGGTGAGGCTCTTGGTGCGGATCACGAGCGTGACCGATGAGCGCGTGAGGTCGGCACGATCGATGGCCAGCGTCGCGGCGTAGTCGGCGAACGCGCCACGCACCCTGGAGAGTCCCATCCAGCTGATCGAGAACTCGATCGGCGAGTGCGCGGCATCGACCTGGCACAGCTCCAACCCTTCGAGGAGCGACTTTGCGGGCGGCGCGGCCCTGGAGGGCTTCGGAGTCTTGGCGGCCGAGACCGCGACCGGCGCGGCCGCGAGCACCGCGGCCAGCAGCAACAGGACGAGCGCGGGACGACGAGTGGCACGCATGGCAGTGCGTCCTCCTGGCGGTGGGTGGACGGCGAGATGGGGCAGGGTGGGCGTCGCGCCGGTGCCTGGCAATCACTCGTCCACGAGATGGCCCTCTGGGGCGACGAGCGCGGGTGCCGGGGCTCGCGCCCCCCGCGCGCCGTCAGCGATCCGAACCGGGCCGCCGGTCTCGCGGTGCTAGAGGCTGAAGTAGTAGCTCACCTTGGCGAGGAAGATGTTGTTCGCGTCGGCCCGGGTGAGCCGCTTGATGTCGCGGCCGAAGTCGAAGTCGCCGTAGGGATCGACGCCCGCGCGGTCCTGCGTCCACACCAGATAGACCGTCGAGCCCGGCAGGTACTCCCAGCGGAAGACCGCGTTCCCACGCAGCGACTTGATGTTGAAATCCTGGCTGCCCGTGAACGCGTACGGATCGAACGCGTAGCTCTTCGGACGCGCGAGCGACTTGTAGTCCGTGTAGGCCCCCGCCGAGATGAGCGGCTGCAGGAAGGTCTGCACGCTGATCGTGGGCGTGAACGCCCAGTTGAGGCGGATGTTGGCGGACACCGTGGTCTGATGGAGTGTCGCGAACACGTACCGGTGCCCGAACGTCTCGGTCGCCGTGGCGTCGTCGGTCGTGGTCACGTACTGGGAGTTGTCGATATTGCGCGAGTAGCTGGGGCCGATGTTCAGGGTGATGTTCGAGGCGGGCTTCCACTCGAAGCCCGGATCGAGGCTCCAGTTGTAGGAGTCCGCCTCCGGGATGTCGTAGACGTAGAGGTTGACGTAGTAGAACAGCTTCGACTTCCCGTCGGTGTCGAAGTAGATGTTGGTCTCATAGCCCGGCTTGTTGAGCATGAGTGGGCCGCCACGCGTGGCCCGGCTGTTCACGGTCTGCGGGTTGTAGGCGACGTTGTAGCTCCAGCTGTAGTTGTTGCTGAACTCCGTGCTCCCGGACGCCCACACTCCGCCCCAGAGCGGATTGCCCTGCATGTCGTAGCTCGCGAACACCGACCCCAGCACCTCCTGGTACTTCCGGTGCTTGGTGGTCTCGGTCCACTTGTACCCGCCGCCGATGTGCCCGTTGATGATGTCGGAGCGGGTCTGGAACCCCATGTCGGAGACGTCGAACTTCGGGTTCATGAACCCGAGCGCGCTGTTGAAGATGCCGTTGCCCTTCTGCTTGTTCAGCCAGTACCGGCTCCCATAGCCCAGCATCGAGGTCGCGTTCGGGTCCACCTGGACGTGGTCCGCGTCGGGACGCTGGAAGTAGTGGCGGGACTGCTGCTGCAGGGCGGTCATGCGCGTCCTGGTGCCGGTCACGTACGACATCGCCGACCAGCCCGAGATGACCCACTTCTTGTCCTGGTCGAGGAAGGTCCAGCCATCGAACCCGGTCATCAGCGAGTTGGCGTTGAGATCGTTGCGCAGGGTCTGGTCTTCGAACGAACGCGACACGAGGTTGGTCATGAGCCCGAACCCCTGGCGCCGGTCGTTGAATTCCTTGAGGCCGCGCGCCACGCCGTAGTAGGTGCGCGGCTCGATCTCCAGGCGCGAGCGCGTGCCGGCGCTGTCGATGCGCGCGAACTCGCGGTCGGCGAGTGCGTGCAGCGTGCCGAAGTTGATCGTCGGCGTGAGCTTTCCCGTGAGCTTGGCCGCGCCCAGGATGCGCGTGCCGATCGGAGCATCCACGTAGTCCGCGCTCGGGACGCCACCCTGCGGGGAGCGGCCGATGCGGCGACTGTAGAAGAAGGTCGGCTCCGGCCAGTTGAACCCCCAGTAGCTGTCGCCCCCCTGGTTGCCGAAGTTGAAGATCGACGAGCCCTCGACGAAGAACGGCCGCTTCTCCTGGAAGTACGACTCGACGTCGCTCAGGTTCACGACCGCCGGGTCCACCTCGACCTGCCCGAAGTCGGGATTGACTGTGGCGTTGAGGGTGAGCTTGTTGCCGATGCCCATCCGCAGGTCGGCGCCGCCGCTCGGCTCGTAGCGCGAGCCGTCGTTGAAGGGATCGAGCGGGGCGTGGGTGAGGAATTCGGCTTTCGAGGTGACGTAGGGTCGCACCTCGATCGCCCGCGGCGGCTTGATGTCCTCGATCCCGATCAGGTCGGGCCAGCGCGAGACGAACCCGCTCTCCTTCTTGGGTTGATAGACCAGGAAGGCCTCCTCGTTGTTCCGCTGGATCACGCGCCGGAAGTTGACGCCCCACACATGCTGCGCGGCGCGCTGGAACCGGATCTGCGAGTACGGGATGCGCATCTCGACGGTCCACCCCTGAGCGTCCACCTTGGTCTTCGCCTCCCAGACGCCGTCCCAGGAGTTGTCCTCCCAGCCGTCGTTGGAGAGCGTGCCGTCGAAGAGCGTGCCAGCGGCATTGACCAGGAAGTAGTAGCCGGTGCGCTTGTCGTGATACGGGTCGAGATAGAAGGAGAACCGGTCGGCGGGCACCGAGACGTCGCGGCGCGAGAGGCGCACCAGCAGCGATTCGGGGTGCGCATCGAAGCAACGGGCGCCGACGTAGATGGCGTCATCGTCGTAGGCGACCCGGACCTCGGTCTTCTGGCTGGGCTCGGTCCCTTCGTTCGGATCGCGTTGCTTGAAATTCGTGACCGCGTTCCCGTTGTGCCAGACCGGCTCCGAGAGCACCCCGTCCACGGTCACCGGCGCGTCGAGACGCGCCGCCCGCACCGGAGGCACGGCGACCGAGAGGCTGTCGGCATGCGCCGCGGCTACGGTCACGAGCGCCATCAGGAGTACCGCGAGCGTCTTGCTCATCGCGTCTTCACCGGCGGGTCCTCCAGGTGGGTGCCGCGGTCTTGGATGGAGCGAGGGACCAAAGGGTTGGGAGCTAGGCTACGGGCGCGCCCATGGAGAGGTTGCCCCGACCGCCCAACGGGGGGTTCCCGGTGACCGGGACAGGGGTTCGGGCGACCGGCGCGGAGGTCGGCGTGCTCAGGGCGCCGCGGTGTCGGTCGCCCGCGCCGGCGTGAACGCGGCCTTCCACCCCGGGTCGTTGAAGAGCATGAGCAGGAGGAACGGATAGGCGGCGCTCGCCACCACCTGCCAGCCGAAGCGGTAGCGCAGCAGCCACGGCTCGATGCCCCCGACGACGATCCAGCCGACCGCGTACGCGAGCGAGGCGCGACGTCCGAGCGGCGTCACGCCCAGGGTGCCCACCGCACCGGCCACCAGCACCAGGGAGAGCACCACGCGGGCGACGCCGAACAGGGTGATCCGCACGCGGGTGCTCGCGTCCGAGGGCGGCGGGGCGCTGGTGTTGCCCACGGTGGGCCCGCTGGTCGCGGTGCCGATGTGGGTGATGCCGAGCCCGTCGCTGACCATGCTCGCCGAGCCGAGCAGCCCCAAGATGCCGACGGCGAAGCTCAACGCGGCGATCACCGACATCCCCATCGATCTTGCGCCAGCCATGTGACACACCTCCGGGGATGAGGCCCGAGGCACGGCGCGCACCCGCCGCGTCTGCCCGGGCGCGGTGGGTCAGGTCGCGCGCCGTTCGCTCCAGGATCGTGCGAGCGCGCCGGCCAACGCGCCGGCGACATGCGCATTGTGCCTGAGCAGCGCCAGATTCGAGAAGACGCTCTGCCCTTCGGTGAGCGTGCGCAGCCGATCGAGCAGGAACGGCGTCACCGCGCGCCCTCGCACGCCCTGCGCGGCCGCCTCCGCGAGTGCCGTCGCCAGGGCGCCCTCGTACAGCTCGAGCGGCATCTCGTGTTCGGGCGGGATCGGATTCGCGACCACCACGCCGGTGCCGAGGCCGAGGTGCCAATGCGCATCGATCGCCCGGGCCAGCGCATCGATGTCGTCGAAGCGCTGGTCGACGGGCAGGCCGCTCGCGCGCCGGTAGAAGGCGGGGAACTCGTCGGTGCCGAGGCCGTAGATCGGCACGCCGAGTGTTTCGAGCATCTCCACCGTCTTCGGCAGGTCGAGCACCGCCTTGGCGCCCGCGCACACCACCGCCACCTCGTAGTGTCCGAGGGCGTGAAGGTCGGCCGAGATGTCGCCGGTCTCGTCGGCCCCCCGGTGCACACCACCGATGCCGCCGGTCGCGAACACGCGGATGCCGATCCACTTGGCGACCGCGAGTGTCGCCGCCACCGTGGTGGAGCCCGGCCGCCCGGCAGCGACCTGCGCGGCGAGGTTACTCAAGTTGAGCTTGGCGGTGTCGGACGCGGTGGCGAGGCGCTCCAGCTCGGCGACCGAGAGGCCGACCCGCACGCGGCCGTCGAGCACGCCGATGGTCGCGGGCACGGCGCCGGTCGCGACGACCTCCGCCTCCAGCGCCGCCGCGGCGCGCACGCCCGCCGGATGCGGCAGGCCGTGGGTGACGAGCGTGGTCTCGAGTGCGACGACCGGCCGGCCGGCCTTGAGTGCCGCCGAGACGAACGGCGAGAGGTCGAAGAGCGGGTTCATGTCCACCAGCCGTTGACCTTCGCCACGACCTCGGGAGGGCTCGCGACCGGCTCCGGATACCCGGTCTTCCAGGTGGCGTCGATCCCGAGCGGGCCCCGGCAGGTGAGCCATGCGCCGCGCGTCTCGGCGTGCGCCGGGATGATGTCGCGCGCGCAATCGAAGCGCGTGAAGATGCCCCACAGGAGCAGCTCGTCGTCGTCGAGCGGCACATCGGCGCTGACCGCGGCGATCAGCTTCACGCCCGCGTACTCCGGGCGTTGCACGAGGCGCTCGATCGTGGCGCGCCCCTCGCCACGCACCTGCACCACCAGCAGCCCGCCCCAGGCCAGCCGGTGCGCGACCACCGTCTCGTCGAAGGCGCGCGGATCCGGCACCTGCACCAGCGGGGTCGCGGCGGCGCAGCCAGGCTTCGGCTGGGCGTCGATCACCATCTTGCTGCCGAGATTCATGGTGGTGGAGGTGAAGTCGAGGGTGTCGAGCGGCACGCCCGGCAGCAGCAGGAAATCCTGGGCGGGATCGAAGTGGCGCGCGATGGCGCCGAACACCGCCGCCCGATCACGCGGGTTCACCGCCTCGTCCACCAGCACGATCGCCTTGGTGAGCGAGAGCTGCCCGGTGCCCATCAGGCCGAGCGCCGTCTTCATCGCTTCCTTGGCGAACCGGTTCCCGACCGAGACCACGAGCAGGTTGTGAAAGCCGGCCTCGAAATAGGCCCACAGGTCGCGCACCTCGGGGTGGATGACCCGCAGCACGCCGGAGAAGAACTCCTGCACCGCCTCGCCCATGACCCTGTCCTCCTGCGGCGGCTTGCCCACCACGCTCGCCTGGTAGATCGGGCGGCGGCGGTGGGTGAGCGCCTGGAGGTGGAAGACCGGGAACGGGGCGGGGTGCGAGTAGTGGCCGAAGTGGTCGCCGAATGGGCCCTCATCGCGGCGCTCGCCGGGCGGCACCACGCCCTCGAGGATGAACTCGGCGTCGGCGGGCACGTGCATGGCGAGCGACTGGGCGCAGGCGAGCCGCGTCGGCGCGCCGCGCAGGAAGCCGGCGAACGCCAGCTCGTCGATCCCCTCGGGGAGCGGCGCCACGCTCGCGAGCAGCGTCGCCGGATCGGCGCCCACCGCCACCGCCACCTCGAGCGGCTGGCCCAGCGCCTCGGCGCGGTGGTGATGGAACCCGCCGCCCTTGCCGATCTGCCAGTGCATGCCGGTGGTGCGCTCATCGTACACATGCATGCGATAGATCCCGAGGTTGCGGCCGCGGGTCTCGGGGTGCTCGGTCAGCACCAGACCGAAGGTGACGAACCGGCCGCCGTCCTTGGGCCACAGTTTCAAATTGGGCAGCGGCGTGAGGTCGACGGCATCCACGACTTCCTGAGCCGGCCCCGCCGCCAGCATCCGCGGGCGCATCGCCAGCACGCGGCCGGCGGAGCCGCGCAGCTTCCAGAGATCGCCGAGCCGGCGGGGTGGCACCGCGTGCAGGATCTCCTCGAGCTCCGCGCCGACCGAGGCCGGCGTGCGACCGAGCGCCCACTCGACCCGCCGACGCGCCGCGAGCACGTTGACCGCGAGCGGGAAGGCGGAGCCCCGGACCTTCTCGAACAGGAGCGCCGGCCCGTCGCCCTTCACCTCGCGGCAGGCGATCTCGGTGACTTCGTGCGCCCAGTCCACCTCGCGGCTCACGCGCTTGAGATCCCCGCGACGCTCGAGGTCGGCAAGGAAGTCGGAGAGCGTGCGGAATCCGGTCACGGGCGGGCCCTGGGGTGGAGGGAGTGAGGCGCGGAGAATCGGTGCGGCAGCCTAGCACCGCGCGGGGTCGGCTGCAGGATCGTGCCGGGTGGTCGAGGACCCTTCGCCACCCAAGACGACCGCCCGCCGGCGTGTGGCCCGGCGGGCGGCGGAGGAGAGGAACGACCGCTTCAGGCGCGCACGATCGTGTCGGCCTGAAGATTCCAGCGATAGTGGTAGGCGCCGCTCACGGTGATGTCGGCGGTGCCGTCCGCGTTGAAGACCACCACGACCGTGGCGTCGATGTGCGCTTCGACGTCGGCCCGGTTGTGGCTGCGCAGCCGGTCGGCCGAGACACCAAACGTCACCGTGCCACTGAACGGTCGGCCGTCGGTCTGGAGCGTGCTCTTGAGGATCCGGAGCGACTCGATGCTGAGCGCGCTGGTCCACAGGAAGAAGCTGGTGCGCGTCCCGTCGAGCGAGCGGAAGCGGTTGAACAGCGTGTCGGCGCAGTAGCCGTCGAACCTCAACGTGTCCTGGCCGGACTCGATGCCGCGCGCGTCCAGCACGCTCTCGTGGCTGACGGTCGCCGTATCCTGGGGACCGGCGATGGTGCCGGCCGCGCTCGAGGTCCAGTGGAGCCTGGTCGCGAGGAGGCTCCAGCCGGGCAGCGCGACGTCGGAGGCGTCGTAGAACGTCCGACTGGCCGAGTAGCTGAGCCCGCCGCTGCCCGTGAAGGTGGTGTCCCACATCGCGCGGGCCGGCGTGATGCGCACCGACATGGGGGACGAGGGCGGCGTGGCCTCGACGGCCACGCCCACGTCTCCACTCACCACGCCCAGGGTGGCGACGGCCTGGACCGCGAAGTCGTCGGCGGTCGCCTGGTTCATCACCGCGCCGCCAGCGCCCGCGATCTTGTTGCTGCTGCATCCGGCGATGAGCCCGAGAGCGACCAGGCACACGCCGAGCATCGCGACCCTACCAAGGCTCTTCATGATCTCCTCCATCCACACGCAACGGGGCATCTGCCCAAGTCCGGGCCCGAAAGAGCAAGGCCCGCGCCATGCGAAGGGGGCGCTCACTGGCGTGCACTTGTGGCGGCGGGCCAGCCTCGGCCAGCCAGGAATTGCACGATTCCTGGCCGGGGGTGCACGCCCGACCGGCCCACCGGTGGCCGGCGCCGCCCGCGGAGTCGATCCCCCGGGGCGGCAGTGGCTCACTCCAGCTCGGCCTCGCGCCAGCCGGGGCCGGACGCCTCGCCGAGCAGCGCGAGCACCTTGTTCGTGAATCCCGTCACCAGCTCGTCCAGGCTGCCGGGGTTCTGATACCACGGCGGCGAGATGGGCATGATGACCACACCCTCGCGCGAGAGCTTGAGCGCGTTCTCGAGCGCGATCGAGGAGAGCGGCGTCTCGCGCACGCACAGCACCATGCGCATGCGTTCCTTGAGCGCCACCTGTGCGGCGCGCGTGATGAGGGTGTCGCCGATGCCGACCGCGATCTTGGCCAGCGTGCTCACGCTGCACGGGATGACCACGAACGCGTCGTACCGGTTGCTGCCGGACGCGAACGGGGCGGCGAGGTCCGAGTCGGCGAAGACGCGCTTGACGAACGGCTCGAGATCGGACGGCTTGAGCCCGGTCTCGGAGTGCAACACCTGGCGCGCCCAGTCGGAGAGCACCAGAAACTTCTCACCCGGGCAGCGCTTCACGAGGTCCACGCCATAGGCGGCGCCCGAGCCGCCGGTCATCCCGATCAGCACGCGCGCCATCAGAACCCGCCCGCCGCGCGCGTCGTGAGCACGGTCACCAGCACCGCGAAGCCGACGAACACGTTCACCTTGAAGAACGCGAGATCCACGTCGTCGGCCCAGCGCTGCTCGAGGTACAGCAACACCCCGGTGGCGGTGAGCGCCGCGACCACGGCCGGCAGCGCCCAGCCCGGCACGCTTTCCGAGACGGCGAGGATCGCCCCCGCGACGCACACGAGACTCAGGAAGGCGACGACGTGCAGCGCCGCCGCGACCCGCAGCGCCCGATCACGTCCCAGCGCGGTCACCATCGAGCGCACGCGATGCAACCGGTCGGAGTCCTCGTCGAGCGTGGCGTAGATGATGTCGAAGCCGCTCACCCACATGAGGGCGAACGCCGCGAGCCAGAGCGCCGGCCACGGCGACTCGAGATCGGGGTGGGCGGCCGCGTAGCCGGCGAGTGGCGCGAGCGCGAGCGCGGTGCCGACGCCGAAGTGGCAGAATGGCGTGAATCGCTTGAGGTAGGGATAGAGCGTGAAGACCGCGAGCGGCACCACGGCGACCGCCAGGAACCACGGCCCGAGCGCGCGACAGGCGACCAGATAGGCCGCGACACTCGCCACCAGGAGCACCCACGCCTCGACGGGGCGCATGCGCCCCGCGGGCAGCTCGCGTCCGCGGGTGCGAGGGTTGAGCGCGTCGAGGCGTCGATCGATGAGACGGTTGAGCGCCATCGCCGCGGTGCGCGCGCCGATCGCGGCGATCGCGATCAGCCCCCAGCGGCCGGGCGGCAACGCCGGCCCCGGGCTGCTGAAAACGCCGGCGACGATGAGCGGCAACGAGAACAGCGTGTGCTCGAAGCGCACGAACGAGGCGTAGGTGCGCAGGCGCTCGAGCGGCGCGGCGGGGGCGGTCGGAGTGGGAACCATCGGGCTTGGAGGCGCCCGTCGCGGAGGTGAGAGGACGCTGCCGGGCGCGGCCGGCCACACTAGCCCACGGCCCGTGGGCAGACAAGAAGGACGGGCGTCGACGATTCGGACGAAGGCGGCTGCGCCGGGGCTAACGCTTCTGCCGTGCCGCCTCACGCCCGGCGGGCGAGCTGGCCAGCGTGCCGGCGATGCGCCGGCGGTCGGGCTCTGTCATCAGCACGAACTCGATGCCGATGCGGGCCTCCTTGCCGTCGTCGTCCACCTCGAGCCATCGCACCTGCCCGGCGACCCGGAGCGGTCCCCCGGTGCCCGGCAGATCCAGCTCGACGGCCATCACCGCGTCGTCGAGCGCGGCGCGGGAGAATCCCACCGCCGTCTGGTCGAAGCGCATGGCGAGCCCGCTGGTGGAGAGGTCGAACAGCTGGCCGCGGATCGGCGCCACGCGTGACGACCCCATCCGCAGCAGCGCGAGGTTGCTGTCGAACGAAACTCCCACCCGAGGGTGGCGGCGACGCTCGACAGGCTTCCCCAGGTCGGGGATCGGCTCGGCGAACGGATCGCTCCCGGGCGGGACGATGAGCCCCTCACCCATCTCGGCCGCACCGCGCGGCTGCACGACCGGACGGCCCCGCTTCGACGGCGGCCGCGAGTCGATCGGCGGCAGGTCCACCAGGCGCTCGCGCGTCACGCTCGCGGGCGGCGTCTCCGCGGCGCGGTCACTTCGGGCGGGCCACGGTGGGGTCAGGTCGATCATGCGCTCGTTCGGAAGACCGGAGGGTGACACGCCCGGGGCCGGCGGGCCGGCGGACGCTCCGGCGTCTCCGCGCGTCGTCTCGACGAGCCGCGGCGCGTCGCCGCTCCGTCTGCGGCGCGACACCGTCGGCACGTCGGCATCGGGCGAGGTCGGCAGATCGCGCGGCTCGCGCTCCGGCGCAGCGTCGGCGGCGGCACCCGCGTCGAACGAGATGACGCCGAAGTCCAGCCACTCACCGGTGTCGCGGGGCTTCGCCTCCGAGGGTGGTGCTGCTCCCTTCGGCAGCGCCAGGCGCGCAGGCTCACTGCCCGTGGGTGCCTCGGGCACGCCGCGACGGATGTCCAGATCCTCCTGAGGGCGCGGTCGCGCGGGGAGGAGTGCCCGCGTCTCGCGCGTGAAACCCCCGGACGTGGCGCTGGAGCCGCCGGTCGGGGCCGGCAACACGGCTCGCAACTCGCGCGCGAGCGTGGGATGGAAGCGCAGGCACTCGACCGGCAACTCGGGCGCGATGGTCACGCGCACGCGATGCGCGAGCTCGGGGTCGATGTGGATGGCATCGCCCTCGGCGGCGATCGCCTCGGCGCTCGCGCGACCATCCGGCAGGGCGAACGACCAGCGCATGCGGCCGGTGATCAGCTCCCAGACCATCCCCGCCTCGACGTCGAGCGTCTGAGGCTCGAGCCCGAGCAGCTCGACCTGGGTCTCGTAGGCGATGCGCTCGAACCAGATGCGCGGGAGCGCCAGGATCTGGGCCGTCGACCAGGGCCGGCCGTACCCGCCGGGCACGGTCCCGTCGTTCGCCTGGCCCGACGCGCGCAGACGGGTCTGCAGCGTGATCCAACGGTCGAGCGCGTGCGACTCCCGCGGCTCGAACGAGTCGATCTGTTTCTGAATCGCCAGCGCCAGGAACACCTCGCCACGGCAGATCGCCGCGGGCAGGAGCCGGCGGTAGTGGGCGAGCGCCAGGCGCTGGTTGCCCGCCTGCGCGTAGACCGAGGCGAGCAGGTGGCGCGGCGCGCTCGCCATCGGCGCCGCCTCGACCAGGGTGCGCACCCGCCGGATGCACTCGTCCATGTCGCCATCGCGATAGGCGAGCAGGACGCGTTCCAGCAACGTGTGCTTCGAGTGCACGGGCGCATGCCTCACGAGCGGGCCGGCGAGAGCTTCAGGACACGGGAACCCTGAGGGGTCTTATCGGCCACACGGGGGGGAGCCTTGAGCCCCCGCGGACCGGCCCGTTCTTGCCGCCGGCGCAAGCGTTCGGGCATTATCCGCGGTCGTTCGTCCCCTCGCCCCGAGATCCAGCCCGCCCTGGAGAGCGCCATGCTCGACCTGACTATCTTGATGTTCGTGGCATTCGCCGGTGCGGCGACCGACACCTCGGTCGTGCCCGTCCCCGAGATCGTGGTCTCCGCGACCCGCACACCGCAGAACCCGCTCGACATCCCGAACGCGACCGCGGTGGTCTCCGGCGCCGAGCTTCGTCGCCATGGCATTCAGACGCTGGCCGAGGCCCTGCAGGATGTGGTCGGCCTCGACACCGGCGAGGGGTCGGACAGCGGCTCGCGTCTGCCGAACATCGGGCTCTGGGGGCTCAAGGAGTTCGACGCGCTGCTCATCACGCTCAACGGCGTGCCGGTGGGCGGCCCGTTCAACCCGTCCCTCGCGCAGATCCCCATCGAGGACGTCGATCGCATCGAGATCGTGAAGGGTCCGCAGGGGACGCTCTACGGCGTCTCGGCGTTTGCGGGGATGGTGCAGGTGTTCACGCGCACGACCGAGGTGGGGCGAGGGCACGTCGCCGTGGGCGGCGGAGCGTTCTCGCAGGGACATGGCTCGTTCGGATGGGGCCGGAGCCTCGACAGCGGGATCGACCTGCGCCTCAATGGTTCCTACGCGCGCTCCGACGGATGGCAGGATCGCACGAAGGACGACGTGTATCGCGGCACCGCCACACTCTCGCGCTCGGTCGGCCGCAGTTCGGTCGCGCTCGATCTCATCGCCTTCCGCGACCGCCAGGACTGGGGCACGCCGATGCCGTACGACGCCGGAGCACCGCTGCCCGGCCTGGAGTTCGACCGCAACTACGCCGTGGTCGGCGCGCTCGCCCAGCACGAGGTCGTGGGTGCGGCGACGCGCGCGAGCTTCCGGTTCTCGAACGCGCGCAGGCTCGAGAACACGTTGAGCCTGACGCACGACGCTCAGCGCCTGGTGCGGAGCTTTCCGGGCGAAGTCGTGGCCGACACGATGGTGTCGGATGGCATCTCGCTCGACCCGACCGAGACGTCGCTCTACGAGGACCTGCGCGTGATCTCCACGTTCGAGGCGTCGGGTCCGCACGAGCTGGTCGCGGGGACCGCGCTCACGTGGGGCGAGACCAAGGGTCGGGCGAAGGAGTTCGAGTTCGATCAGGCGCTGTCGGCCTACCCGTCGATCCCCACCCTCGCGGCGGCGACGCCAAAGGATGAGCACGGCTTCGAAGATGGCCGCACGTTCATCGGCTTCTACGTCCACGACACGTGGACGCCCCATCCGCGCCTGTCGCTCGCGGCCGGGGGACGCGTGGACGCCGTGAAGGAGGATCTCGAGACCGAGGTGGACGACCCGGTGAACGGGCCGTCCCGGGTCAAGGACTCGCGCCAGGACGCCGGGTTCTCGGGCGGCTTCTCGGCGCTGTTCCGCGCCGTGGCGCCCGGCAGCGCCGGCCTCAACGCGGCGAACTTCTACGCGTCGATACGCCGGTCGTTCAAGCCCGCGGCGCCGAATCTCACCGAAGCCGAGAGCGCCGAGATCCTGGAACCGGAGCGCACGGTGTCGTGGGAGGCCGGACTGAAGGCCCGCGCATTGGACCAGCTCTCGTTCAACGCATCCGCCTTCGACATGGACTTCAAGAACATGGTCGTGTCCATCCTCGGCTCGGGCGGCGGACCCGAGCTGATGAATGCCGGCGAGCAACGCTTCAAGGGAGCGGAGATGGACCTGAGCTGGGCGCCGCAGGCCCTCCCGGGCGCGACGGCGTCGGTGGGCTACGCGCACCACGACGCGCGCTTCGTCCACTTCACCTTCGTCACGCCCGACTCGCAGTTCCGCGACGTGAGCGGAAAGATGCTGGAGCTGGTGCCGCGCGACCTGGTCAACGCGCGGCTGGCCTACTCCTCGCGGCGCGGCCCGGGTGGATTCTTCGCGGTCCGCTATCAGGGCCGGCGCCCGTTCAACCGGCGCAATACGTTCTTCGACGAACCGTACACCGAGTGCGACGCCGGCGTCTCGTTCGACCGCTCGCCGTGGAGGGTGACGGTCGTGGCCCGCAACCTGGGCGATGACCGCCACGTGACCGGTGAGAGCGAGATCGGTGACTCGCAGTTCTATGTCTCGCCGCCCCGGCGCGTCACGGCGGAGGTCGCCTTCCACTTCTAGGCACATCCCTCCGGCGTTCCCCGACCGACAAGGCAGCGGAGGTGGGTTCACTTCAGCCGATCGGCCCCCGATTGCGATCAACCTCCGCGAACCCGGCCTGCCGCTCCTTGCCTGTCGTGGTCGAGATCTTTCGATCTCGCTCGGGGTCCATCGCAATCGGCGGACCACGTGACGGGCGCGCGATGCCGCCGCGCTAAGTGCCTGCGGCATCGCTGGCGAACCCCCCGCCACGCCAACCGACCACACTAGCTGCCCGCTCGGACCGTCGCCGGCGTTGCGGGGGGTGACGCAGGCACGACGACGGAACCGGCTGCGGGCGAGCGCGGTATCTCCACCGATCACGGCGTGGGCGCGGCGTTCCCGAAGTGGCCGCCCGGGGCCATGAAAAAAAGCCCATTGACGGCCTGCACGCGTGTGCACTACCTTGTGCGCGTGCCGGGTCCCTCACAGGACCATCCACGGAGGTGCGGTCTCCATGCTCAACGAACGAGCGCGCAAGATCCTCGCGTACATCGAGCGGTTCACGCTCGAGAACAACTACCCGCCGACGATTCGCGAGATCGGGAAGGCGTTCGCGATCCGCTCCACCAATGGCGTGCGTTACTACCTGAACATCCTCGAGAAGGGTGGGCACGTGACGCGCGCCAAGGATATCTCGCGTGGCATCGGCACGAAGACCCCGAGGCGTGCGCCAGGCATCCCGATCGTCGGCCGCGTCGCGGCGGGCCAGCCCATCCTCGCCGAGCAGAACCACGAAGGCACCATCGAGACCAACGAGATCTTCGGTGATCCGAATGGGCTATTTGCGCTTCAGGTGCGTGGCGACAGCATGATCGATGCGGGCATCCTGGCGGGTGACTACGTCATCGTGCGCTCGCAGGACCGCGCGAACGCCGGCGAGATCGTGGTGGCGCAGGTGGGTGATGAGGCGACGGTGAAGTACTACCGGCCGCGCGAGGACTCGGTCGAGCTGGTGCCGGCGAATCCCAAGTACGAGCCGATCGTGGTCGTCGAGGAGTCCGACTTCAGGATCCTGGGCACGGTACGCGGAGTGATTCGAACCATCGGTCGCTAGCCGGCATCTGAAACGACGTCGAAGCTTCAACCCCGGGAGACTCGTCTCCCGTTTTTCAGCAGCTCGTAGTGCACATCTGTTCAGCCATCCCCGCAGGAGGATCCACCGTGGACCGCACATTGGCGCCCAACGTGAACGCCGCTCTGCTCGGCCGCTGGGAGCCGGTTTACCGCAGCCAGCTCCACTACCTCGTCACCTGGTACACCCGCGGGCGCAAGCCCGTGCTCAAGGATCGCCATCTCGCGGTGCTCGGCGAGATGGTGGCAGCGCTCTGCGAGGAGCGGGGCATCACACTGCTCGAGACCGCCGTCGCCCAGGATCACGTTCACGTGCTCTTCGGTCTGCGGCCGGTGCAGAGTGTCGCGAGCGCGGTGCGCGAGCTGAAGGGCAAGACCGGGATGGCGCTCATGTCGCGATTCCCCGAGCTGCGCGTGTGGCTGGGCGGGAACCTCATGTGGGACGAACGCTACGCGGTCGAGACGGTGAGCCCGATGCGGTTGCCGAAGGTGCAGTCGCGACTGCGCACGCTGCACGTGCCGCCCGATCAGCTGGCCGAGGCGAGCTGAGATCGCACGGCCGGGCACGAGGACGCCGACTGAGGCCACACCCGGGATGACACCCGGCGTCCTCGTGCCCTGGCGCCTGCTCACCGCGCGTCTCGGAGCGTCAACCGCGTTCGACCTGCGCCTCCACGGAGGATGGCGCCTCGAGGCTGGCCATCACCGCGCCCCCGAGCACCATGGCGGCCCCCACCCATTGGAGGGCGTGGAGACCCTCGCCCAGGATGGCGGCGGCCGAGAGCACAGCGACCACCGGCTCCATCGTCGCGACGATCGCCGCCTGCGCGGGGGGTAGTCGACGCAGGCCGGCGTAGAAGCACACGAACGGGACGAGCGTCGAGAAGATGCCCAGCGCGAGGAACATCGCCCACAGCGTCGCGTCGTACCCGGCCGCGAGGATGCGCGGGAGCGGTGTGACACACGCCCAGAACCCGGCGGCG
>JBGPXY010000125.1:0-8132 GCA_041492985.1 Candidatus Eiseniibacteriota bacterium | reverse complement strand
GCAGCACTCGCCGCCGTGCTCTACGTCGGGCCGCGGCGATTCAAGGACAAGGGCCCGCACAGCATCCCGCTGGTGGCACTCGGGACCGGACTCCTGTGGTTCGGCTGGTACGGCTTCAATGCCGGGAGCGAGTTCCGCGTCGACTCGACGACCGCGACCGCCTTCCTCAACACCGACCTCGCGGCGTCCTTCGCGGCCGTGACGTGGATGATCATCGAGTGGACGACCACGGGGAAGCCCAAGCTCCTCGGCCTCCTGACCGGCGCCGTGGCCGGGCTCGCCACGGTGACGCCGGCGGCGGGCTTCGTTTCGCCGACCAGCGCGGTGGTGATCGGCATCGTCTCCGGGGTGGTGTGTTACCTGGCCGTGGCGCTCAAGAACCGGCTCCGTTGGGACGACGCGCTGGACGTGTGGGGCGTGCACGGTGTCGGCGGGTTCCTCGGCATCGTGATGCTCGGCGTGCTCGCGACGAAGGCATTCAACCCCGCCGGCGCCGACGGCCTGCTCGCTGGGAACGCATCATTCTTCTACAAGCAGTGCGCGGCGGTGCTCCTGTCGTCGGCCTGGGCGTTCACGTTCACGCTCGTCATGTTGTGGCTCATCAACAAGGTCACACCCGTGCGCGTCGCCGAATCGCACGAGCAGGTCGGGCTCGACGAGGCGCTCCACGGCGAGGCGGCATACATCGACATCGAGGTGGCGTGATCATCGCGCGGGACTGGCGGGCGGCGCGGCGGCGCGGGTGTTGCCCTGCCGCGCCGGCAGTCCGGACTCCGGCGGGCGAAATCGCCTTGGAGCGGAGCATGAGAGGCACGTAGACTCCCGGCCGCGCGCCCAGGAGTGCTTGTCCCTTCATCCTTGATCGCCCGCACGTTCGAACCCTCCTCCCCCTGCGAGGTTCTCCCGTGGCCGACGTCCCCGACTCGCTGGCCTCCGCGCTGCGCGACCGCTACCGCCTCGAGCGCGAGATCGGCAGTGGCGGCATGGCCACCGTCTATCTCGCCGAAGATCTGAAGCATCATCGCAAGGTGGCGGTGAAGGTGCTGCATCCCGAGCTTGCAGCGATCCTCGGCGCGGAGCGGTTCCTGCGCGAGATCGAGATCGCCGCCGGGCTCGACCATCCCCACATCCTGCCGCTCCACGATTCCGGCGAGGCGGGGGGCTACCTCTTCTACGTGATGCCCTACGTCGAAGGCGAATCGCTGCGCGACCGCCTCGACCGGGAGAAGCAGCTTCCCCTCGAGGACGCGCTCCAGATCGCCCGCGAAGTGGCCGACGCTCTGGCCTACGCCCATCGTCAGGACATCGTCCACCGGGACATCAAGCCCGAGAACGTCATGCTGGGCGGCGGCCATGCGCGCGTCGCCGACTTCGGGATCGCGCGCGCGATGACTGCCGCGGGCGCCCAGCGCATGACCCAGACCGGGATCGTCATCGGCACACCGGCGTACATGAGCCCGGAGCAGGCCTCCGGCAGCTCCGACGTGGACGGCCGGAGCGATCTCTACTCGCTCGGGTGCGTGCTGTACGAGATGCTGGCGGGCCACGCGCCCTTCACCGGCAGCGCGGAGAGCGTCGTACGCCAGCACCTTTTCGTGGAGCCGACCGCGATCACCACGCTCCGGCCTGCGGTGCCGCCCCAGGTGGCGGCAGCGATCGCGCGCGCGCTGGCCAAGACGCCCGCCGACCGCTATAGCCCGGTGGGTCAGTTCGCCGACGCGCTCGGCCCCGTTGCCCTGGGCACCGGCCCTGCTCCGGCAACCGCGGCCGTCCCACGCCGGACGCCGCCGCGCCCACTCATGGTCGTTGGAATCATCGCACTCCTGCTCGTAGGAGCGGTGGTGATCGCCCGCGTGTTCCCCTCCGGCCCGTGGGGATCGCTCATCTCGAGGGGGATGATCGCGAAGCGCGAGCGGGTGATCCTGGCGGACTTCGAGAACCGCACCGCCGATTCGACCGCGGGCGCCACCGTCACCGAGCTCATGCGCATCGGGCTCTCCCGCTCCCAGGCGGTGTCGCTGGTCGATCCGGGGCAGGTCGGGCGGATCCTCGGGATGATGGAGCGCGATGCGTCCAAGGGTCTCAGCGCCAAGACCGCCCTCGAGGCTGCGGAACGCGACGGTATTCGAGCCGTGATCACGGGCGAAGTGACGCCCGTCGGGAACCGGATCGCCCTCACCGCCCGATTGGTCGGCGTCGACGGGAACGTGCTGGTGGCGGAGAGCGAGACGGCGGCCGGCGCCGATGAACTGACGGCCGCGGTCGACCGGCTCTCGGGGCGGCTGCGGAAGAAGTTCGGCGAGTCCATCCCGCGGGCCGAAGCCGCCCAGCCGCTGGATCGCGTGACCACCGGCTCGCTGAGGGCACTCCGGGTGTTCTCAGAGGGTCTCCGCGCCCTGAACCAGGGGGATCAATCGCGGGCCCTGCAGTTGATCGAAGAAGCGGTCGCTGCGGACACGACGTTCGCCATGGCCTATCGGAAGCTGGCGATCCTACTGAACAACGAAGGAGAGAACCGCTCCCGCGCCGTCTGGGCGGCGTCCAAGGCGTATGAGTACCGCGACCGCCTGACGGAGCGTGAGAAGTACCTGGTGATCGCCGCCTATCACACCGTGGTGACCGGCAACCAGGACCAGCAGATCAGCGCCTATCGGACCGTCCTGGACTTGTATCCCGACGACACCTACGCCCTCAACAATCTCGGTGCGGTGTACAGCGGGCTCCGGGAGTTCGGGCGGGCCGCCGACTATTACGCCAAGGCGCTGGCGGTGGATTCGACCAATTCACTCCACTACTCCAACCTCGCCGGCGAGCTCGGCAACCTCAAGCGCTTCGATGCGGCCGACTCGGTTGCCCGGAGGTTCGAGCATCGCTTCCCGAAGAGTCCCATGGTCAAGCTCTCCTACACGATCAACCAGGCGAACCGCGGGGACTACGACAGCGCTGCGGTCCTGGTGAAGGGCCTGCTCGCCGACCAGAAGGGCACCGTCTACTGGGAGGCGATCGCCCACGAGTGGTGGGGGCACCTCGATGCGCTGCGCGGGCAGATGACGTCCGCTCGCCGGCAATGGCGCGAGGCCCTCCGCATCACCGCCGATCGGGGGATGGGCGGAGCCTACGTGCTGCGTAGCGCCCGGCGGGCGCTCGGCGAGCGGTTCCTCCTCGACGACCCGGGCGCGGGGCGGAGCCTGCTCGAAGCCGCGGTCGCCCGCTATCCTCTGAAGAGTCTCCCTCCGCTGGACCGACCCTATGGGAACCTGGCGATGGCGTACGCCGCGTCGGGGGATGTGTCGCGCGCCAAGGCGCTGGTCGCCGAGTACGAGCGGACCCCCGAGGCCGATCACGCCGCCGACGCGGAACGGTGGGGCCACGGGGCGCGAGGGGTGATCGCCCTCGGCGAGGGCCGGACCGATGAGGCCGTCACTCAGTTCCGGCAGCTCGACGCCGGCAACTCCTGCGCGACCTGCGGCTATCCCTGGATCGCCAGGGCCTACGAGCAGGCCGGCAACGTGGATTCCGCGGAGGTGTACTTCCGGCGGTTCGTGGAGACGCCCAGCGCGGAGCTCTGGTACGACGACGCCCACCTGGCCTACGCCCTCGAGACCCTCGGCCAGATCTACGAAGCCCGGGGCGACAAGGCGCGGGCGCGCGAGATCTACTCCCGGCTGGCCACCCTCTACGAGAACGCCGAGCCCGAGTTCAAGCCGGTCTACGACAAGGCCAAGCTCGCGCTGCTCCGGCTGACCGACGCTTCGAGAGCGGGCATGCCAACGCCCTGACTGGCGCGGTGCGGTCAGCGGCTCATGGTCGTGGGTCGGCCAAGCCCAGTGCTTCCTCGATGTGCTTCGTCGCCGCCCACGAACCACGGTCGTGGTTGCAGAGCACCACGATGGTCGTCGCGGCGCGGTGGGAATGTGAGACGAGCGCCGATACGCCGGGATCGTTTCCACCGTGGCCGACGATCGTCACAACACCCTTCTCCACGACCAGCTCGCACCCGTAGCCGTACTGCACGACGGCGTCCGACGGCGGGCCCTGCGGCCTCATCATCTCCTTCGCCATGGCCGGCGACAGGAGAGAACCGTCCAGCAATCGATCGATCAATAGGGCGAGGTCACGGGCCGTCGTGATGAGGCCGCCGTCGGGCATCCCGACAGTCGGAACGCTGAAGTAGTTGGCTCGCCACGACTCCGGCGACCCGTCGTTGCCTGCCGCCAGGTAGCCGGTTGCGAGTCGGGCCGGCTCGAGATCGAGCGCTTCGAGCGCCGTGTCGACCATGCCGGCCGGCCGAATCACCTCGTCGGCGATGACGTCGGCGAACGCTCGACCCGTGACCCGTTCGATGACGAGACCGGCGAGGATGAAGTTGGCGTCGGTGTACCGGTACCGCGTCCCGGGCGGTGAGACTGCCGGCAGATGGGTGAAGAGGGGCAGCATGTCCGCCGGGCGTCGGAGATGGTAGGTCGGGATGCGGTCCCAGCACGAGGTGAAGGATGCCCAGGTCTTGTCCTCGTCATCGTGGTAATCGGCCAGGCCCGACGTGTGCGAGAGCAGGTGATGGAGCGTGTGCTGCGCCGTCATGGCAGCGGGTTGGTATTCCGCGGGCAGGACGTCGAGGAGCGGCTGATCGAGACCGACGAGCCCGCGTTGGACGAGTCGCAGGGCGGTGGTCGCCGTGACGAGCTTCGTCACCGAAGCGACCGCGAACCGCGTCCGCTCCGTGACCGGGACGCCATGACCGCGATGAGCGAGCCCGCCGGCGTAGGCGAACGCCGGCCGACCCTCGCGCCAAACGAGGGCGACGCCGCTGAACTCGTGACGATCTGTCCGATCGTCCAGCCATTCTCGCAGCGCCGCGGCGTCCATGCTCACCCCCGCCTTACGATGATCGCGCTCCCCCCGGACCTTGCTGAGCGTCCTCGGGCGATTTCTGCCTTCGGCTATCGGGAGCGCGGGCACCCGTGCTTCTGGAATTCTCTGGGGCCAGGAGCATTGGAGGCGGCACCCGGATTCGAACCGGCGTGCAGGGGGCAAGGCGGCAAGACTACCGCCCCGGTCCACTCACGCGCGAGCGAACGTGTGCCGCAGCATGTGAACGTGGAACCGCGCCGCCGGCGCCGCGCGGCGCGACGATCTCGTAGGGGGCCGAGCTTGGTGCTGGGGGCTAGCGGCATCGGGGCACTCTAACTCAGTCAGGGAAGAAGGACGATCTTCCCCGTGGTCCTGCGGCCTTCGATCTCGGTGTGGGCGGCGGCCGCCTCGGCGAGCGGAAATGACCTCGACACGGTCATCCGCAGTTCACCGCGGTCGAGCGCGGTCACGAGATCGCGGCGGGCCCGGTCGGTGCCTTCGACGTCGCGGTCGATATCGAGGCCGAAGGCTCCCACGCGCAGCGAGCGGTCGTAGAGGGAATCCACGTCGATCGGCGCCGGAGGGCCGCTCGCGTCTCCGTAGCAGATGAGCTGGCCATATCGTGCGAGCGACGCGAAGCTCGCAACCTGGGTTGCGCGGCCCACGGAGTCGAAGACGACGTCGACTCCGCGCCCGGCCGTGAGGGAGCGCGCCGCCTCGTCGAAGTTCTCGTACCCGGTGATCACCTCGGCGCCGAGGGCGGCGACCAAGTCGCGCTTCTCCGGTGTGGAGACGACGCCAAGGACGCGCGCTCCGGCGCGGCGCGCGAGCTGGACGAGGATCTGCCCCACGCCGCCGGCCGCGGCGAGCACCAGTGCGGTCTGTCCCGGCCGCACCGCCGCGAGCCGCAATGCGCCGTGGGCGGTCAGTCCCTGTGACGGCAACGCGGCCATCACGTCGAACGCCAGCTCGGCCTCGAAGCGGAACAACGCGCTCGCGGGGACCGTGGCCAGCTCGGCATAGGAGCCACTCGCGCGGGGTGCGAAATACGCCACCCTCTCGCCCACCAGCGCCGCGTCGACACCCGAACCGGTGGCCAGCACCACCCCCGCGGCCTCGCGCCCCGGAACCCACGGCAGGGGTGGCGCGGAGTAGATGCCGCGCCGTCGCTCGGTATCGGCGAAGTTGACCCCGACGGCCTCGATCTTCACCACAACCTCGCCGGGTGCGGGAGGTCCGGGCTCGGGGATGTCGGCGAGCTGCAACACCTCGGGACCGCCGAGCGATCTCACGACGATGGCGCGCATACGCTCCTTCCTCGCGGCGACCGGGAAGGCCTCACTGGGCGGCTCTTCTCGCTCGCTCTGACCCGCCAGGCCCACGGACGCGGCGCTCACCGCCGGGCGGCGCCGCGTTCCTTCGGGGACGCACGCCGTGCGCGCCGCCATGCGCCAGGGGCAACGCCCACGACGCGGCGGAATGCGCGCGAGAAGGCCGATTCGCTCTCGTATCCGACGTCGAGCGCGATCTCAATGAGCTTTGCGTCCGTGTCGCGCAGGTGCGTGGCGGCGAGCTGCATGCGCCACTGCGCAAGGTACTGCATCGGCGGCTGGCCGATGAAGTGCACGAACCGCTCGTGCAGCACCGAGCGCGAGAGGCCGGCCTCCTCGCCGAGCCGCTCGAGCGTCCACGCCTCACCAGGCGTCCCGTGCAGCAGCGCGAGCGCCCGGCCAACCCCCGGATCGCGTATGCCGGCGAGCCACCCTGTCTGCTCGGGCGGCAGGCCGTCCACGTAGCGGCGCAGGACCTCGACGAACAGCATCTCGCTCATTCGTTCCAGCACGGCCTCACCCCCGGGTCGCTTCCGATTCGACTCGTCCACGACCGAGCGTAGGAAGTGTGAGACCCACGACCCCTCCCCCGTCGCGATGCCCGGCATGCGCAGCACCCGTGGCAGCGCCGAGAGCAGCGGGTTGTAGGGCTTGGCATCGCATCCCAGGAAACCGCACACGATGGTGGCGCAGTCACGTCCGCCGCCATCGAGCCGGGCGGTGGTCACGCCCTGCTCGCTGTAGCTGATCGAGTACGGCAGCTGCGGTGGTCGCGGTGCGAAGTACACCCCGACATCCACCACCTCGGCCCGCAGCCCGGGCGCGCTCGACATCACGTGCGGGTCACCCTGCGGGAACAGAATAACGTCGCCGGCTTCGAGGCGCATCGGCGGCTCGCCGACGATGGCCGCCCAGCACGAACCCGCCGCGATTCCATGGAACTCGATCATGTGGTCGGCGCCGGGCATGATCGCGGAGATGATCTCCAGCGCCGGGGGAACCTCCGCGACCCACGGATCCGCGCCCTCGATGTAGTAGAAGAGCGCGCCTCGGAGCCGCACGGCGCGCAGCAGGTCGGACAGGACGTCCCCGCTCATCGACTCCCCCAACAGATTCCGGCCGCGTAGGTCCATTCCGGACGCCCGGTCAATTCTTCGCGACGCCCGGCAAGACACACTATCGCGTTTCGCGGCATCCTAGGCACCATGGCAAATGGAAGCCAAAGGAGACTGGTGCGCGGCCCATCGCGATCCCATCGACCCGACCGGTCAGCTCGGACGGCGCTTCCGAGCCCCCAGCCCGGTCAAGGCGTGCCGAAACACCTGCTCGACGAAGCGTTCGCTGACCAGCTCGTTACGGATGAACTTCCGATAGAAGAGCGGGCCGAACAGCAGGTCGACGGCCACGAGCGGGGGCACGTCTTTCCGCAGCGCCCCGGAGATCTGGGCTTGGCGGATGACGCTCGCGGTGGCTTTGCGACGAGGATTGAAGAGTCCCCGCAGCAGGGCGTCGCGGACATCGGGGTCGTGCGCCGCTTCTCCCAGCAGCGCGCTCAGCAATCGCCCCGGGAGGGCCTCAGCCGCCTCGGCGACCAAGTGGAGTTCGGTGCGCAGCGCTCGCAAGGGATCACGCCCGGCCGGGGGCGGCGCCAATTCGTCGGCGATTTGAAGCAACAGGTTGACCACGAGGGCGGCGCGGTTCGGCCACCAGCGGTAGATCGTCGTCTTGGCGACCCCCGAGCGGGCCGCGATCGCCTCGATCGTCGCGGCCGGATAGCCTCCCTTCTCGATGAGCGCCCGGGCGGCCTCGAGGACGGCGCGCTTCGCGCGCAGGCTTCGGGGGCGTCCGCGGAGCGCGGGCGGCGACGAGGAGGGCCTGGCTGGCATGCCCGCAGTTTACGCTACGGGCCGTATCGGATCAACCGGTGAGGGTGCGGGTGGAATGTCGGCT
>JBGPXY010000074.1:0-11843 GCA_041492985.1 Candidatus Eiseniibacteriota bacterium | reverse complement strand
GGGGCCGGGTCCGACGCGGGGCGGCGCCGCACCGCCAGCACCCGCATGCCCAGCGCGCGGGCGCGCGCCGCGAGGGCGCTCCCCACCGCCCCGAGACCGATCAGGCCGAGCGTTCCGCCGCTCAACTGCCCGAACGGGGGTGTGCCGGTCCACAGCTCCTCCTGCTCCCACGTGCCGCGCGTCTGCGCGTCGCGCGCGAGGTGGAGCTTGCGCGCGAAGGCGAGCATCACGCCCAGCGCGTGCTCGGACATCGAGACGGCGTGCAGCCCGCGCGCGTTGGTGAGGACGACCGGGCTCTCGACCAGCTCGGGGAAGAGCTGTGAACCCACGCCCGCGGCGGTGAGCTGGATCCAGCGCAGGCGCGCGGCCGAGGCGAAGTTGTCGCGGCGCACGACCCAGCCCAGCGCGATGTCCGCCTCGGGAAGCAGGCGATCGACCCCGGCGCGGTCGGGCGGCGAGTCGATGCGTACCGATGGGAACTCCGCCTCCAGCGCATCGAGATGAACGCGCGGCAGGTTCCAGACGCCATCGTCCCAGCGAACGAACTCGACCACGCGCAGTGGAGCCACGTCCGGCATGGTGCCACAGCGCGCCCGGCGCGGCGAAGCGCGGGCCCGACGCGCCCCGCGGCCGCGCGGCGCCCGGGATTCGCCTTGCATGGCGCGGGTGCGGTGGCTAGTCTGACGCGACCTTTTCGCCGGGCGCACCCCATTCTGGAGGCATCCTTCCGCTCATGAGCGCGCGCATCGCGTTGCCGACGCTGATCCTGGCCGCGGCGGCGGCCACCGTCATGCCGGGGCCGGCCAAGGCCGGACCCTGGGGTCTGGCCCCGGGTGAGTGGTACACGAACATCGAGGGCAGCAGCTTCAGCTCCACGACCGTCCATCTCGCCGACGGCACGCGGGCCGGCGTCGGCCTGGTTGTCGAGCAGCGTGCGCTCGCATCCGCCACCGAGATGGGCTGGAGACATGGGATCACTCTCCTGTACGCGCTGCCGGCGGCGAGCATCACGCAGCGCTTCGCGACCTTTCAGGGCACGTCGACCGGGTTCCAGGACGTGCAGCTGGGCGCGCGCTGCAACTTGCGCAACGGACCGACCGCGCTGGCGGTCGAGCTCGATTGGAGCGCGCCGGCGGGCTACAACAGCCATCTCATTTCGATCGCCCCGGCGCTCGGCGACGGCCTTCAGGAGCTGAGCGCGGGCGTCGCCCTCGGCACCGCCGTGGGTGGCCGCGGCTTCATGCAGGGTTCGATCGGCTACGGCTACCGCTACCTGACGATCGGCAAGCGCGACAAGGGGTCCATACCGCCGGACGAAGCGCATGTCGGCAGGTTCCGCTGGGCCGACCACGTGCTCGCGAGCGCGGACCTGGGCTACTGGATGGGCTCGTCGCTCCTGATCGGCGGTCGCTATCGCGGGATGCTGTCCCTGTCGAGCGGGCCGCTGGTGCCGGAGATCGACCAGCACCTGGCGGGGCCGCTCCTTCTCTATCGCGTGGACCAGCGCCTCGACATGTTCGCGGGCTCGTGGTCCACGGCTTCAGGCAAGAACACGCTCCACTTCGATCAGGTCTACGTCGGCATGGCCTTCCACAAGACCACGCTGAACCGTCTGCAGGGATTCCTGGGCAGCAATCAAGCGCCCTAGCACGAGCGCCCGGTCCAGTCCGGCCGCGCCGGGTCTCGGGGAGGCAACCCCATCCGCGACCTGATCGCACGCCTCCTGCCCTACCTGCGTCGCTACCGCCGCGGCCTGGTCCTCGGCGTGATCTGCGTCATCCTCACCAACGTGATCGCGCTGACGCAGCCCCACGTGCTGCGCCTCGCGGTGGACGACCTGTACCGCGGGGTCACCTCCGAGAAGCTCGGCCGCTATGCCCTCATCCTGATCGGCATCGCGTTCGTCGGCGGCGTGTTCAAGTACCTCATGCGCCACTTCGTGATCGGGATCTCCCGCCACCTCGAGAACGATCTGCGCAACGACCTGTTCGCCCACCTGCAGACGCTGCCCCTCGAGTACTACCAGCGCACGCGCACCGGCGAGATCATGTCGCGCGCGACCAACGACGTCTCGGCCGTCCGCATGATGCTGGGCCCGGGCATCATGTACATGGTCAACACCGTGACGGTGGCGGCGGTGTCGGTAGCCTGCATGGTGGCGATCAGCCCGCGTCTCACCTTCTACAGTCTGCTGCCGCTCCCGCTCGTCTCGCTGACGGTGTGGTTCTTCGGCGACCGCATCCACCGCCGCTTCGAGGCGATCCAGGCCCAGTTCGCCGAGATCTCGGCGCGTGTGCAGGAGAACCTCTCGGGCGCCCGGGTCATCCGCGCGTTCACCAGCGAGGCGCGGGAGGTCGACGCCTTCCGCGACATGAACCAGGAATACCTGGCGCGCAATCAGCGGCTCATCCAGGTATGGGGCGTGTTCTATCCGATGCTCGGCTTCCTCTCCGGCCTGGCCGCGCTGCTCGCGCTCTACCTGGGCGGCCGCGAAGTCGTTCGCGGGCGCATCACGCTCGGGCAGTTCGTCGCCTTCACGGTCTACCTCGGCATGCTGAACTGGCCCGTGGTGGCGCTGGGCTGGGTCATCAACCTGTTCCAGCGCGGGATGGCTTCGTTCCGGCGCATGGTCGAGATCCTCGAGGTCGCGCCGTCCATCCAGAGCCCGCCGCACCCCCACCGGCCGGAGCGCGTCGCCGGCGAGCTCGAGTTCCGGAACCTCACGTTCACCTATCCGGGTGCGGTGCGACCCGCGCTCCGCGACCTCTCGCTGCGCGTGCCGGCGGGACAGACGGTGGCGCTCGTGGGCCGCACCGGCGCCGGCAAGACGACGCTGCTCTCGCTCGTCCCCCGCCTCTTCGATCCGCCGCCCGGCACGGTGTTCGTCGACGGTGTCGACGTGCGCCTGTGGGACCTGGATGCCCTGCGCGCCCGCATCGCCCTGGTGCCGCAGGAGACCTTCCTGTTCTCCGCGACCCTCGCCGACAACATCGGCTTCGGCGTCGAGTCCGCTCCCCGGGAGGCCGTCGAGCACGCCGCACGGATCGCGCGGCTGGACGAGGACGTGCGCGGCTTCCCGGCCGGCTACGACACGATCGTGGGCGAACGCGGGATCACGCTCTCGGGCGGCCAGCGTCAGCGCGCGGCGATCGCCCGCGCGCTCATGCGCGAGGCGCCGGTCCTGATGCTCGACGATTGCCTGTCGAGCGTCGACACCCAGACCGAGGACGCGATCCTGCATGGGCTGCGCGGAGAGATGCGCCGGCGCACCGCACTCCTGGTGTCGCATCGCGTCAGCACGGTGAAGGACGCGGACCTGATCGTCGTGCTGGAGGACGGCGCGGCGGTCGAGCGCGGGACGCACGACGCCCTGCTCGAGCTCGACGGTCGCTACGCGGAGCTCCATCGGCAACAGCAGCTCGAAGAGGAGCTGGAGGCGTCGTGAGCCCGCACGAAGAGGACGTCCTCGGTCGCGCCTACGACCACCGCCTCATGCGGCGGCTGCTGGGTTACCTGCGGCCCTATCGCCCGCGCGTCATCGCCGCCATCGTCGTCGTCATCTTCGACGCCGTGGTGCAGCTCGCGGGCCCGTGGCTGACCATGCAGGCGATCGACAACGGCATCCGCCACCACGACCTCGGCTACCTCGATCGCGTGGCCACGCTGTACATGGCGGTGCTGCTCGTCGGCTTCGGGCTCGGCTACCTGCAGACGCAGATCATGCAGAGCGTCGGACAGCGCGTCATGATGGATCTGCGCATGGCGCTCTTCCGGCACCTCCAGCGGTTGCCGGTCGCGTTCTTCGACCGCAATCCGGTGGGGCGGCTGCTCACGCGCGTCACCAGCGACGTCGATGTGCTCAACGAGATGTTCACCGCCGGCGTGGTGGCGATCTTCGGCGACCTCTTCACCCTGCTCGGGATCCTGATCGCCATGTCGCGCATCAACGCCGAGCTGATGGCGGTGGCGTTCTCGGTGCTCCCGCTGATCCTCGTCGTGACGCTCGCCTTCCGCGTCAAGGTGAGGAAGTCGTTCCGGGACATCCGCACGCGACTCGCGCGTCTCAATTCCTTCCTCAACGAGAACCTGAGCGGCATGAGCACGGTGCAGATCCTCAATCGCGAGCGGCGGAATTTCGCGGCCTTCCGCGCCATCAACGCGGGGCACCGCGACGCCAATCTCCAGGCGGTCTACTACCACGCGATCTTCTTCCCGGTGCTCGAACTCGTCGGTGCCGTCGCGGTAGCGCTGATCGTCTGGTACGGCGGCCGCCAGGTGATGTGGACCGGGATCACCCTCGGGACACTGGTCGCGTTCATCCAGTACACGCAGCGTTTCTTCCGCCCGATCTCGGACCTGAGCGAGAAGTACAACATCCTGCAGCAGGCGATGGCCTCCTCCGAGCGCATCTTCGATCTGCTCGACACGCCCGTCGACCCGGCGAGCCCGCTGCTCGAGGAGGGTGCGGCGCCGGCCCCGGCGCCCGTCGAGCGGGCGTTCGAGGGACGCGTCGAGTTCGAGGGCGTCTGGTTCGCCTACCAGGGCGAGGACTGGGTGCTCCGCGACATCTCCTTCACGGTGGCCCCCGGCGAGCGCATCGCGCTGGTCGGCGCCACCGGGTCGGGGAAGACCACGATCGCGAGCCTGCTGATGGGCTACTACGCGCCCCAACGTGGCACCATCCGCGTCGACGGGCGGCCGCTCGCCGAATGGGACCTCCACGCGCTGCGCCGCCAGCTGGGGCTGGTGCTCCAGGACGTGTTCATGTTCTCGGGCACCATCGCGGGGAATCTCCGGCTCGGCGACCCCTCGCTCAGCGATGCCGACATCGAGCGCGCGGCCCGCGAGGTGCACGCGCACGAGTTCATCGAGCGCCTGCCGGGCGGATACCAGGCGCCGGTGCGGGAGCGAGGCGCCACGCTCTCGGTGGGCCAGCGCCAGCTGCTGGCGTTCGCGCGCGCCCTCGCCTGCGACCCGCGGCTGCTGATCCTCGACGAGGCGACCTCGAGCGTGGACACCCAGACCGAGACCCTGCTGCAGGCGGCGCTCCGGCGCCTCATGCGCGGCCGCTCGTGTGTGGTGATCGCCCACCGCCTGTCCACCATCCAGGACGTGGACCGGATCGTGGTCATGCACCATGGCCGGATCCGGGAGTCGGGCACCCACGCCGAGCTGCTGGCGCAGCGGGGGATCTACTTCCGGCTCTACCAGCTCCAGTTCATCGACCGGTCCACCCCCGCCGCGCCGAGCCCCCCTTCGGCTTGGGATGGGTTCCTGACCGATTCACAAAGCGTTGACACCCGTATAGAACTGACTTAACCTCATTGCTCGCGCGCGACCTGCGTACCCCTCATCATGCCGCGGAGGCCCTCATGCAACTGGGTAAGAAGATTCGCGATCTCAGGCTTCGGCGTGGATTGACCGTTCAGCAGCTGGCAGGCGCAACCGGACTCTCGAAGGGCTTCATCAGCCAGGTCGAGAACCATCGAACCTCTCCTTCCCTCGCCACCCTCCACGACCTGGCCCGTGCGCTCGACACGTCGGCAGCCTATCTCGTGGTGGAGGAGGACCAGGTGCCGTGCGTGGTCCGGGCGGGAGAGCGTCCCCGCGTCCCGGTCGGCGGCAACACCTCGCGGGTCGAGGTGCTCTCCGCACGGCCGAAGCGGAATCTGGAGTTGATCATGCTCGAACTCCCGGCGGGGCTCGAGGCCGGCGATCAGCGTCACTATCATCATGGCGAGCAGTGCCTGCTGTGCGTGGACGGGCAGGTCCGTCTCACCTGCGGCGAGCACATCATCGAGCTGGCGCCCGGCGATTCGTGCCACTACGACGGACGGGTGCCGCACGCGATCGAGAACAGCGGGCGGGTCCCCGCGCGCGTCCTCATCGCGATGACGCCCGCGGCCTACGAGCCGATGTTCCAGGTGCCGGACGGCACGAAGCCCGGCGTCGCAGCGACCCGTCTCGTGGGGGCGCTCAGCTGAGCCACCCGGTCTGTCCATCACGATACACCTCCCGGCGGCGGCTCCTGCGAGCCGCCGTCGCGGTTGAGGGCCCTGCGTGAGTCCGATCCGCGCGGCATGGCACGACTACCGGGACGCCGTCGCCTCGTTCTCGCGACCGGCGCGGCTCTTCCTGCTCACCGAGGGTCTGGCGTGGATCTGCCACGGCGTGTTCGCCGTGGTGTTCAACCTCTACCTGCTCGAAGCCGGCTACCGCGAGTCCTTCGTCGGCCAGGCGATCTCGATGAACGGGCTCGGCATGGCGCTCGCGGCACTCCCGGCCGGCATGCTCGCGGACCGCTGGGGACGCAGGCGGTGCCTGGTGCTGGGGGCCGGCCTGGACGCCGTGGCCCAGATCGCCCGGGCCACGCTGCTCGACCCTGGCGCCATCCTCGCGGGCAGCTTCGTGGCCGGCGTCGGGCAGGCGCTGCTCGCGATCGCCGCCGCCCCGTTCCTCACCGAGCACTCGAGCCCGCGTGAGCGCACTCACCTGTTCACCACCTTCTTCGCGGCCCAGCTGCTCGCCGGCGTCGTCGGGAGCGTGATGGGCGGGGAGATCCCCGCGCTGCTCGCGCATCTGCAGGGCGCGCTCCGCCCCGACCGCCTCCACGTCTACCGCGCGGCACTCTGGACGGGCGGGGCGCTCAACGCGGTGGCCTGCCTGCCGCTTCTGCGCCTGCGCGGCCTCGTGGAGCCCGTGCTCTCGCGCTCGCGCGTGGCCGCGGACTCCGCCGCCCGCGGCAAGCTCATCCCGATCGGGCTCAACGCGTTCCTCATCGGCGCCGGCGCGGGCCTGGTGATCCCGTTCATGAACCTCTACTTCGCCCGCCGCTTCGCGTGCTCCAGCTCCCAGATCGGCGTGTACTTCTCGATGGCGGCGGTGTTCACCGCGGGCGCCTCGCTGCTGGGCCCGGCGCTGGCGCGACGCTTCGGCATGCTGCGCACGGCGGTCGCCGCCCAGCTGCTCTCGCTCCCGTTCCTGGTGACGCTCGGGGCCGAGCATCAGCTGGGTGTCGCCGTGGCCGCCTTCTGGATGCGCGCCACCCTCATGCAGGCGTCGACACCGCTGGTCCAGGCGTTCGTGATGGAGGCGCTGCCCACCTCGCTGCGCGCGCGGTCGACCAGCCTCATCACCCTGGTGTGGAACTGCGGCTGGGCGGTGAGCGCCACGCTCAGCGGCGTCATCATCCAGCGCTTCGGCTTCGACGTGCCGTTCTACATCACCGCGGTGCTCTACGCGATCGCCGCCACCACCTTCTACCGGGCCTTCCGCGGCGCCCCCGAGGGAGCGCCACCGACCCGGATGCCCGAGGAGACCCAGGGCCGACACGGAGAGGGCCCGCTCACGGAGTGACGCTCCGGCTTCGGTCACGGCACCGCGATTCCCGGGTGCCACCGGTGGCCCGGCAAGCACGGGCTTGCGGGGGCCGCAGTCGAGGCGTAGCGTGGCCGACGCCGTCCCGCAGGAGGCGGGACTCCCACACGGAGGGATCCGATGAAGAAGCTCGTCGTGCTCGCCGTCCTCGCCGGCGTGATCTGGTACGGGTGGAAACACTACCCCGAGCTGATGCAGCACCGCCCGTCCCACGAAGCGGTCATCCAGAACAGCACCGGCTCCGGCCTCCAGCGTGTCCGGCTCACCGTGGACGGCCAGACGTTCGTGAAGGAAGAGCTGGCCGACGGCGCCGAGGCGGTCTTCCCCTTCCGCGTCAGCAAGGATGCCTCGTTCGAGCTGGTCTGGCAGTGGAGCAATCGCCTCGGCGAGAACAACTGGAGCGGCGGGATGGTGCCCAAGGGACCGATGGTCCAGCGCCACATCATGGTCATCGACGCGGACGCCGGGGTGCTCTATCGCGCCGAGAGTAAGGGCGAGGCCAAGACTCCCTGAAGTGACCCCGCTCCGTTCGCGTTCGGCTCGCGAGGCCTCGACCCGGCTCAGCGCCTCAGCGGCCGCCGGCGGCCAGGCGATCGCGTAGCGCCCGCAGCCGCGCCGCATCCGCCGGACGTGGCGCCTCGTCCGCGGCGTGCTGCAGCAGGGCAAGCGCATCGACGGTGCGACCGAGCCGCGCCATCACTCCGGCCGCGCGCTCCGCGCACGCGGTCGCTGAGGCGGGGTCGGCGGCGGCGTAGCGGTGGCCTTCGAGGTACGAGGAGAAGGCCGGCTCGACGAACCCGAACAGTTCGTAGTTGAGGCCGACATTGTAGTAGAAGTAGGCCTCCCCGCCGGTCGGCCCACCCCCTCGCAGGGTGGGAGGTGGACCGGGGTCCGGGCGGCGCTGGGCGAACGGCGCCGTCTGCGCCGGATTGCGATACACGACGATCTCGGGGCCCGGACCGCCGTTCGACGGGAACTCCTTCCAGCGCACCCACCGGGTCTCGAGCGTGTCGTAGAGCGCGAGCTGCGCGGCGAAGCGCGCGGGCTCGCTCCGGTAGCGATCGCGCACGGAACCGGTCACGACGAACGCGTCGGCGACCCGGTAGAGCGCGGGGTCGTAGAACGCGGCCGAGCGGTCGGGATTCACCTGGAACAGCGGCACCGAGACCAGCGCATACACCTTCGGCTGGTAGCCGTGCTGCTGCAGCGCCGGCAGCAGGTCGCGGTCGATAGCCTGCAGCTCGAGCGGGCTCAAGAGCGGCGGGCCGTACTGCTCGCTCGCGACGAACGCACCCGGGGCGACGTTCGCCTCGAACCACTCCCGCGCCAGCGTACGGGAGTCGGTGTGCGGGCTCGCGAGGCGTCTCGGGAGCTCGGCCAGCGCGGGGAGCGCGAGGATGGCGGTGGCGGCCACGAGCGCCATCCGCGCGCCCCCGCGACCGGTGGCCGGTGCCGCGGCGCTCGTCCGACGCCTCCCCTCCCGCGGCGAGCCGGGCGCCCACTTCGCGCACAGCTCGGCGATCATCGCGGACGCGAACAGGAAGGCGGCGGGGAGCAGCGGCAGCAGGTAGCGATCCGCTTTCATCGCGAACGACGAGACCAGCGCGGCGTAGGCGATCACGAAGCTCCCCGCCACGACCGCCCATACCTCGCGGCGCCTCACCAGGTAGAGGACCAGTCCCGCGAGCGACGCCACCGCCACCGGCCATCCGGCGACGGCCGTGAACCAGTCGCGCGCGTAGGTCAGCCAGGTCGAGCCGAGGTCCGATCCGAAGTGACCGAGGCGCATGTGCTCGCGCTCAACGGTCAGGTCGGCGAGTGCGGCGCGGTGATCCAGCAACAGGTAGGGCGAGGTGACGAACACGGTGGCCACGAGCGCCAGGCCGGCGAGCCCGATCGCCGCCGGCCAGGTGAGCGTCGAGTCCCGGCGGGGCGTGCCGCGGCCCGGACGGATCGTGCCGGGCGGGCTCTCGCGCGGGCCCGGCAGAGCGCGGCGCGCGCCGAGGGCGATGGCCGCCAGGCACGGCACCACCAGCAGGAGCCCAGGATATTTGGTGCTCGCGGCGAGGCCCGCGACGATCCCGGCGGTGATCGCGCGGCGCCGGGTGAGTCCGCCGGCCAGGTCGAGCGACGCGAGCTGCCCCCAGGCGACGAAGAGCGTGAGCGGGGCGTCCACCTCGATCACCTGAGACTTGGCGATGAGCGGCGGACTCAGCGCCACCAGCACCGCCGCCGCGATCCCCGCTCCCCGGCCGGCGACGCGCCGCGCGAGGTGGAAGACCGGCAGCACCGTGAGGGCGCCCAGCACCGCGGTGATGGCGCGGCCGGTCAGATAGAAGGGGGTCTTGTCGAGCTGGTGGAGGACCCGGTAGTCGAGGGTCGAATGCACGGCGCCCATGGCCGCGAGGACGAGGTAGAGGAATCCCTGCCCGAGGAACTGGAGGTCGATCGTGAGCCCCGGGTAGCGGAACCAGTGCGGGTTCAGGTCGAGGCCGTGCGCCGGTCCCCAACCCCACATCGTCCAGGCGGTCTTGAACGGGTAGGCCTCCTCGTAGACCTGAGGCAGCCCCGCGCCGATCCCGTGCAGTCGCAGGGCGAGCGCCAGGAGCACGAGGCCCGGGAGGACCCAGCGATCGGCGGTGGATCGGTTCGCGGCGCCGAGGGCCGGGCGTGAGGCGCGGGCGTCGGGGCGCGGCATCAGGCGGATGGCGGCTCGCGCCGGCGGGCGACCACCAGATGGGCGATGACCTCGCGCGGATCGAACAGCAGCCGGTCGAGGCCCGCGAACACCAGCTGCAGCACCACGTAGAGGACCCGCACCGGCAGCTCGGTCAGCACGCGCGTCGGCCCGCGGTTGAGCCGGTTCAGCGCCGCGATGCAGGAGAGCCCGACCCGCGTGCTCAGGCCGCCGATCGGGATCACCTCGAGCGGCTCGAAGCCCGAGCGCTCGAGCAGCCACGTCGCGCCGAAGCGCGTGAAGCGGAGATAGTCGTGGGGCTCGTCGTGAAGCGGCACCATCTGCGGGAACTCGAGCAGCAGGACGCCGCCCGGTCGCAGCACCCGGCGTGCTTCGTCGAGCAGACGCGAGGGTTCGGGAAGATGGTCGAGCATCGACAGTCCCAGCACGGTATCGAACGATCCCGCCCGGAACGGCAACTGCTCGGCCCGCGCGAAGACCTCGGGGCGCGCTGCACCGAGATACCGTGAGGCGGCGAGATCGCTCCCCAGGTAGGTGGTCACGTGGCCGCGGAACCACCGGGCGAACGGCTTGTCACCACATCCCACGTCGAGCAGGTCGCCGTGCGCGTGCGGACGCGCGCGCACCAGCGCCGCGATCACCTGGGTGTGGATGAGCCAGTTGTACCGCCAGAACGACCAGCGCCCCGGGGAAGCTCGCGTCACCGCCCGCCACGCGCCGCTCACGCGCGCCCCCACTCGAGCGCGTACCCGCCCGGACTCACCTCGGCCGCCACCTCGCCGCCCTCGACCGAGAAGCGGGGCGCTTCGGCCGCTTGCCCCTCGCGCAGCGAGACGCGATCGACGCCCGCGGGTGCCGGGAATCGCACCGGCGCGCGGGGCACGCCGTAGTAGCGCAGGATCGCTCCGCGCTCCCCCACCGGGCGCACCGACCAGGCGCGCTCCTGGAGCGAGCGCGCCTCGGCATCGGTCAGGAACACCGCGCCGTCGGCGGTGAGCAGCGACAGGAGGTCGCGCAGCGCGCCGCGTCCCGTATCCACCCAGGCGGGATCCAGGTGCGCGTAGTTCAGACGATGGCTGCTGACGACCGCCGGCTGACCGCGTCCCCACGCCTCGCGCGCCGCGCGATGCGCGCGCTCGGCGCCCAACCGCGCTCCTCGCGCGCCCTCGCCGCGGGGTTCGAAGGCGATGCGCGGCGGCAGGTAGAAGCGCCGGCCGCGCACATCGGGCCATCGGTAACGATGGAGCACGTGGCGCAATCGTGGGAACGGATGGCCCATCTGCTCGGCGACCCCCTGGATGGTGGTGAGTCCCAGACCCTCGGCGTCGACTTCGAGCCGCTCGTCCCAGCGGTAGTCCGGCGCGCACAACGAGCCCGGCGGGCGGCCGAAGCATGCGTGAAAGTGGGAGACCGCGAGTGTCAGGCTGTCGGTCCGGATCGCCTCGGGCTCGCCCGAATCGTACTCGCCGCCGGCCTCGACCGCCTCGCACACGAAGCATTGCTGCTCGAACGCGCGCCTCGCGTCGGCGATGCCGCGCCGCAGGGCGCGCAGCCAGGCGACCTGCGGCAGATGCACGAGCCCGTGGAGCTCGGGCCACCAGACCCCCGCGTCCGACGCGTTCCGGACCGCCTCGCCCAGGCCCGGGCGCGACCAGCGCGCGGGGAATTCCGGGAATCGCACCAGCGGCAGCCCGTCGCATTCGAACAGCGGTGGCATCAGCCGGGCGTAGTCGGGCGTGGCCATCACCGTGTTGGCCTGCCAGACCGG
>JBGPXY010000110.1:0-9258 GCA_041492985.1 Candidatus Eiseniibacteriota bacterium | reverse complement strand
GATGAGGCTCGAAGCGAGCCGGGCGCCACCAGCCAGTCGCCGCGCGCGACCTGCTCCTTCGCCACGCCGTGCAGCGCCAGCGCAGTGCGCTGGCCGGCGCGCGCCTCCTCCACCGTGACGCCATGCACCTGCACGCGCCGCACGCGCACCGCATGCCCGCCGGGCAGCAGTTCAAGCGCATCGCCGGACCGTACCGTGCCCCGCCACAGCGTGCCGGTCACCACGGTGCCGAACCCTTCCACCGTGAAGACCCGATCGACGGGCAGCCGTGCGGGAGCGTCGGCGGCGCGCCCGGCCACACCGGCGAGCTGCGCATCCAGCGCGGCGAGAAGTTCGGCCTGCCCGGCGCCTGTCACCGCCGAGAACTCCACGATCGGCGCCTCGGCGAGGGGCGTGCCCGCGAGCAGATTGCGCACGTCACGCGCGACCTCGTCCAGCCACCCGCGCTCGACCAGGTCCGACTTGGTGAGCACGACGATCCCGCGCGCCACGGCGAGCAGTTGCACGATGGCGAGATGCTCGCGCGTCTGCGGCATCACGCCCTCGTCGGCGGCGATCACCAGCAGCACCAGGTCGATGCCGCCGACACCGGCGAGCATGTTCTTGACGAAGCGCTCGTGCCCGGGAACATCGACGATGCCCACGTGCACGCCCGCGGGGGTCACGAGCGGCGCGAAGCCCAAATCGATCGAGATGCCGCGCTTCTTCTCCTCGGGCAGCCGGTCGGTGTCGACGCCGGTCAGCCGTCGTACGAGCGCGGTCTTGCCGTGATCGATGTGACCGGCGGTGCCAACGACGGCGAGGCGCGCCGCAGTCGGAGAGGCGGAGCCAGTCGAAGGGCCGGGCGGTCGAGGCGTCATCGGGGCGTTATCTCGAGGCACTGCCCGATGAACGCATCACAAAGTCGCTATCGCGACGCACGGCCCTTGGTGGCCAGCGAGCGCACGACGTCCAGGTCGAGCACGCCCTTGGCGCCCCATCCGGTGACCCCGGATGGGATACCGGGCCGGAACGATTCGTACAGCGAGAAGGCGCGTTCCGCGAGCTCCTGCTTGGGTAGCGACTTCGCGAGCGTCGTCATCGCCTCGCGCACGGCTTCGAGCGCGTCGCCGAACTTGCTCTCGAGATAGCGGTGCGCGCTGGCGGGGTCCTCGGGCTTGCCGTCCTTCACCGCACGTACCCCCGCGGCGGTGTGAACCGCCGGGACGATGCGGCCGCACAGCTCAACGGGAACTAGCTTGCCTGCTGGCGCCGGCTTGGGCTTCCGTTCGGCGGCGCCCTTCTCGGTCGGGCGCGTAAGGCCGAGGGTGCGCGCTTTCGAGGCCGCGTTCATCCCGGCGACGGCTCGGCCGAGTGTCGCCGCTTCGTCTCGGTCGTAGCCGAGGCGTTCGGCCACCACCGCCGCCCACAGCGTGAGCACGGGGGCGCGATTGATGGTGAGGGTGCGGACCGAACCGGGGCGCTCGGGCATGAGCGCAGTATAGGCGAGACGCCCTACGCCGCCAGCCGCTCCTCGCCCACCTTGTAGCGGGGGATGCGTACCGAGAACCGGCTGCCGCCCTCGATGCGATTGCTCGCCGCGACGGTGCCGCCGTGCGCCTCGATGATGCCGCGGGTGATGCCGAGCCCCAGTCCCAGCCCGCGCGAGTTGAACTCGAGTCCGGCCGAGGAGTGGTGACGCAGAGGATCGTTGATGGAGTAGCCGTGTTCGAAGACGTTGGCCAGACGCTTCTCGGGGATCCCGGGGCCCTCGTCGGTCACGTGGATCTCGAGACACCCCTCGCGCTCGCACACGTCGATCGTCACCACGCCGTTGTCGGGAGTAAAGCGCACGCCGTTGGAGATGAGATTGGTGAGCGCCTGCGCGAGCAGATCGCCGTCGACCTCGAACGGTGACAGATCCTTGTCCACGTTGGTCTCGATGCGCACCTTGCGGCCTGCCGAGGCGGCCTGCGCCGCGCCGATCGCCCGTCCGATGACCGCCGGGATCGGCTGGCGCATGATGTTCAACTCGAGCCGTTCGCCCTGCACCTGAGCGACCAGCGTCGCCTGCTCGGCGATGCTCGTGAGCTGGTGAAGACCGTCCTTGATGGCCTCCAATGCCTGCTGCTGCGACGGTTGGATCTCACCCAGCGAGCCGCTCGCGAGCAGATCGCGGTAACCCTGGATCACGCTGATCGGCGTACGCAGCTCGTGCGAGGCGACGGTGATGAATTCGCTCTTGAGCCGCGCGGCCTCTTCCAGACTGCTCACGTACACCTGTTCACGGTGGCGCATCTCGTTGAACCGCTCCGCCAGGAATCCGATCTCGTCCCCGCCGTGCACCTTCACGGGATGGGCGTAGTTGCCGCGCTGCATCTCCTGCGCGCCGCGCACGAGTTGCTGGATGGGGCGGGTGATGCTCCGCGAGAGCATGACGCCGGTGATGAGTGCCGCGAGCACGCCGACGATGCCGAGCATCCCGAGGTCTCGCTGCATCAGGTGCAGGAAGTCGGTCTCGGCGTCCTTGGCGCGCTGCATGACGTAGTACTGGCCCCCGAGCGACGATGAACCGGGCAGCCGATGGACCATCGTCACGTAGGTGAGCCCCGCGCCGTGCACTTCCACCTTCACGCGGGCTGCCGCGCCGGGAGCGGGTGCGGCAGTCAGATCGGTCATGCGCTTGAGCAGCGCGCTCCGGTCGGCGTCGGCGCCGAGCGTGGTGCTGGTGATGACACCACCGGCGATGAACGTCACCTCGCTGCGCATCTGGGCGCGTAGCTCGCGCGCCAGTCGATCGCCGACCTCCGAGCCGAGCAGCAGGGCCCCGACGATGCGGCGATCGGAGCGCACCGGGGTCACGCTCACCTGGTATTGCGTCTGGTCCTGCACCATCACGCTCACTGCCGCCTTGCCCGCGAGCGCGCGTCGTACCAGCGAGTCGCGCAGCGCGGGCGTCGAGCTGACCGGACCGACCGACGCCAGGCGCCGCCCGTGCGAGTCCATCACCTCGAACAGCTCGGTGCGGGTGATGCCGTTGAAATCGCGCGCCATGCCGCGCACGGTCGCGGTGAAGCGCGTGTCCCGCTGTCCCGGACCGAGGGTCAGGAGCGAGAAGAAGCGCGGATCGCGGGCGATGACCTCGGCGCCGCCGCCCAGTGCCCGGCCGCGCGCGGCCAGCATGCCCTCGAACACGCGGACGGCGTGCTCCAGGTTCTCGTCGATGCTGGACGAATCGACGTGCTGCTGCACGTTGCGATGCACCGTCACGAGCGCCGCGAATCCCAGACTGAGCGGTGTGATGACGGTGATGAGCAGGATCTTCCAGCGCAGGGGCACTCGCATGGTCAGAACTTCAGCTCGAGCTTGAGGTCGCCGTGCTTGGGCATCGTCACGGCGCGGGTGAACTCGCCCAATCTCGGGTGCCAGACGTGCACGGTGTACTCACCCCTGGGCAGCTTGGGCAGCGTGAACCGCCCGAGCGAATCCGGCCGTGTGAACGCGTGGTTGGGGACCACGACCACGAACCCGCTCTCGTCCGGGTGGATATCGCAGTGCAGATTCGCCACGCCCACGCGATCGAAGACGACGGTGTCGAGCCGGCCGGGCGCGTATTTGCCGAGGTCGAAGCGCTTCGCGGCCGAGACGCTGAAGGTGTTGTGATAGACGCGATCGAGATTCTCGAACTCGACCAGGCCTCCGACCGCGGTGGCGAGCACCCGGGGAACGAAATGCAGGTCCCTCTGCACGATCCGTGGCGGTCGGCGTGCCTTTCTGAACAGTCCCGGCTTGGTGAGCTTCTTCTCGACCTTCTCCGGGATCTTGTCGAGGTAGACCACGGCGTCCCCCGCCCCGCGCTGAACGGTGGGCTTGGAGGTCTTGGCCGAGTCGCTGGCGGCCCGTGCATTGGTCGATTTCGTCGAGGTCATGAGCACCCCACGGATGACCCCCGCCATGACGGGATCAGCGGACAGGACGAGCGTGGCCGCGAAGACGACGGTCAGGGAACTACGCATGAGCGGCAGGCTGCCTCCGGACAGACGGACGTGCGGGCGCCGGCCGCGGTGAGGCGGCCGGGCACGGTACCCCCAGGTTTTCGGCACATCTGGGTCTGGGCTTTAACGTTGCGGCGGAATCGCGGGGCGGGGGTGCGGGCGCGCCTTTACAGCCCCGGGCAGCTACTCCTTGACGCGTTTGATGGACGCGCCGAGGGCGGCCAACTTCTGGTCCAGCGCCTCGTAGCCGCGGTCGAGGTGGTAGATGCGCGAGATGTGCGTCTCGCCCTCGGCGACCAGGGCCGCCAGCACCAGGGCGGCGCTGGCGCGGATGTCGGTCGCCATCACCGGTGCCCCCTGCAGGCGATGGACCCCGTGGATGATCGCGACGTTGTGGTCCATCCGGATGTCGGCGCCGAAGCGCGCAAGTTCGGGCACGTGGGTGAACCGATCGAGGTAGATGGTGTCGGTGATGACGCTCTCGCCATCGGCCACCGAGCACAACGCCATCATCTGCGCCTGCATGTCGGTGGGAAAGCCCGGGTAGGGCTCGGTCGTGATCTTCAGCGCCGCGGGCCGCACCGGACCGGAGATGGTCACCTCACGGTCGCCGGTGTGGATGTCACAGCCGGCCTCGATCAGCTTGGCGATCGAGGCGGAGATGTGTTCGGGGTCGCACGCCTCGAGGGTCACGCTGCCGCCGGTGATGGCCGCGGCGGCCAGGAAGGTCGCCGCCTCGATGCGGTCGGGGAGGATAGTGGTGTCGATGGGCGTGAGGCTCTTGACGCCCCGCACGGTCACCGTGCGCGACCCGAGCCCGTCGATGCGGGCGCCGCAGCGCACCAGCACCTCGCCGAGCACCGTGATGTCGGGCTCGATCGCCGCGCCCTCGATGATGGTGGTCCCTTCGGCGAGGGTCGCCGCCATCATGAGCTGGGCGGTGGCGCCGACCGAGACCGTCTCGTGACGGATGTGCGCGCCCCGCAGCTTGACGTCCTTGCCGACGATGTAACCGTGCTCGATCTCGAGGTGCGCGTTCATCGCCTCCAGCCCCTCGAGGTGCAGGTTGACCGGGCGTGGCCCCCATGCGCAGCCGCCGGGCAGCGACACGCGCGCCGCGCCGAAGCGGGCGAGCAGCGGCCCGAGCACGTAGATGCTGGCCCGCATCGTGCGCACCAGGTCGTAGGGCGCTTCGAGCGAGCTGATCTGGGTCGTGTCGATGCGGCAGACGTGATCGCGGAACTCGACGCGTGCCCCGAGCTGCTCGAGCACGCGCGCCATGGTGCGTGTGTCCGCCAGTGAGGGGACGTTGCGCAGGACGTGCTGCCCGGGGGCGAGCAGGGTGGCGGCCATCACCGGCAGCGCAGCGTTCTTGGCGCCGCTCACGGCGATCCGGCCGCTGAGCTTGCGACCGCCTTGGATGATCAGGGCGTCCATGGGCTGGGTGGTGGTGGCGTCCGCGGTGGGGGCCGAAGTGTCGGGTGCGAAGTGGGTGTGCGTGCGAGCGCCCACGTCCATGTGCGCTTCCTTCCATGGCTGCCCGCGGAGTCGGCCGCGGGTGCGGGGGTGACGTCGTCCAGGAGGTCTGCCTGCGGTAGCGGGATTATCGGCACGCGGCTCGACGAAATCAACGCCAGAGGCGATCTCGCGTCGCTCGCCGGGCACATTCGCGACGCGACGGGCACCATTCCCCATCGCGACCCGTCAAGCCGGTGTTCAGCGTGCGCCTTCGATTCGCTGCATCAGGATCCTGGCCGAGCGAGACTCCGGCGACATCGCCAGCGCCTTGCGACACCAGATGAGCGCCTGGTCGCGCTGCCCCGCGACGAGGTACGCCTCGCCCAGCCGCACATGGGCGCCCACCGACTGGCGATAGGCCTCCACACACACTTGATACACCGCGATCGCCGCGGCCTGCTTCTCGTCGTTGCCGAGTTCGCGCCCGATCTCGAGCAGCTCGGTTTCGGAGCTGCTCCCCCAGCGATCGGGGAATCGCTCCTTGTAGGCGCGGTAGGCGGCGGCAGCCGCCTCGTGCCCGCCGGCGAGCGCCTGCCCGCGCAGCCGCTCCGCCAGCGTGCCGTGGTCCAGGTACTCGAAGATCGCCTCGAGGGCCGGATCACGATTGGCGCGCCACGCTTCCACCTCGGGTGGGGCGACCAGCTGGGGCGCGATCCAGACGCGATCGTCCCATGGGAGCCGCGCCTGCCAGGGCCATTGCGAGACGAACAGCAGCGCCTTCGAGTGGGGCAGCTCGAGGGTGCGCGCGTCGCCGAAGTGATTCGGGCGGCCGCCGGTCGGCTCGCCCACGAACAGCGTGTTCGTGTGTTCCTCGAGCCAGTTGGCGCAGTTCATCGCCGCCGAGAACGTCTCCCGGCCGATGATCGTGAACAGATGGCCGCGGCGGTCGAGACTGTCCCGCTTGATGAACCCGTGGATCAGCGGCTGGAGGATGAGGTTGTTCCCGCCGTGATCGTGACGGATGTCGACGACGAACCGATCGGCTTGGACGCTGTCGGCGAACGCGAACATGCGCGCGACGAAGTGGCCGAACGTCTCCCCGGAATCGAACGGTTCGACACGTCGGAACTGGAAGTAGACCATCCGACGCTCCGGGAAGTACTCGAACCACCAGGCGCGCTCGGGTGCGCGCTGATCGAGCGGCGGCCTTCCCGGGGCGCCCTCGCGCATCGTCACCGAGCTCCCACCCGGGACCCCCTCGCCTTCGTAGTACCAGTTCGGCTGGCCCTCCGCGGAGACAGGGCTCACCTCGAAAACGCTCGGAGGTCCGGCCACGCCCTCGACCTCGATACGCAGACGCAAGGTGTCGCGGGCGATGCCGAGTGCCTTCAGGGCGGCCGGCATCATGAGGTAGAGCGTGGCTCGGTCCCGCCGCGAGCGATCGTTGTCGCCCCCCGTGATCGCGGCGGCCCGCTCGAGCGCCTCCTCGGCCGGCAGCTCGCCAATGCGGCTCACGCGCCTGCCCACTTGGGGCGCGTACGCAGCGGCCGCCGAGAGCACGCGGATCCCATCCTCGAACGGGTAGAGACGTACCGGGAAGTAGCCGCGGAAGCCGCACTGGGGCATCGTCGCGATGAGCGACGTGTGGCCATCGGCGGGCAGGGCGCTCAGACGCATCAACTCCACCGCGACTTCGGGATCGCTGAGCCGCGGAATGCGCGCATCGAGCCCGGCGACGGCCGAGTCGAATCGCGCCTCGGAGACGTGCGCGAAGAGCTTCGGGTGGATCTCGCGCAGGCTCGAGACCATGAAGCGTAGATCCTCGCGCCACCGGCGCACCCGCGCGGAGTCGGAGGGAGCCTGGGCGCCGGCCGCGACCGGGCACAGCGCCGCGGCGATGACGAGCGAATGGACAAGGCGTGACGGGCGGGACATGCGACCTCCGGGGTGGGGAGCGACCCCTGGGACAGGTCCCGGGCGCGCCGCGTTTCGGTCCCGACCGGGTTGCCGACCAGCGCGGCAAAGGTCGTGATGACCGGGGCGCCTCCCCACCTTTCCCAGATCGGCGCAACCACATAGAATCACATCCGACCCGTCGCGCATCAGGAGGGCTTCATGCTCGTGACTCTGGCCACCGCGATCGCCCTGGCTGCCGCCGTTGCCCCGACCAGCGACCTCCCGGGGCCGGTGTCGCTCACGCGCTCCCAGGCGGATTCGGTCCGCCACGCCATCGAGAAGGAGCGCGACGATACCAGGAAGTGGCTGAAGAGCGCTCCCACCTCCTACCTGGCGACGGTCCAGCGCGTCGAGTTCCTCTTCAACGACCGGCTCCTGGTCGGCCGGTCGGCGGAGAACGCCGTCACCCTCGGCGACAGCACCCTCCACGATCACCACCTGGTCGTCGGCGTGGTGGGGGACTCTTTCCACGTCGAGGCGGCGGACGACTCGGCGCGATTCAAGGTGAAGGACGTGGAGATGCGCCGGGCCACGCTCGGGCCGACCAACATCTCGGTCGGCCGATTCACCCTGCGGCTCTCGCACCAGCGCTATCCGGCCATCATCGTGTTCGACCCGCTGAGCCCGCGCCTCAAGACCTACAAGGGGATCGACTACTACCCGGTGGATCTCGCGTGGCGTTACGTGCTGCCGCTGACGCCCAGCCCGCATCTGGACACCTTGATCATCGTCTCGACCCGCGGCTTCCAGCGCCGCGCCGTGCGGCTCGGCTGGTTCGACTTCTCGGCCGGGGGCGTACCCTGCCGGCTCGAAGCGGACCGACTGCTCGAACCCGGAGCGGGTGAGAACGACATCGCGGTGTTCTTCCGCGACGAGACCACCGGCACGGAGACCTATTCGGTGGGTCGCTATCTCGACCCGGTCGCCCTGGGAGATGGCCGCTACCTGCTCGATTTCAATCTCGCCTACAGCCCCGCCTGCGCGTACTCCGAGCACTACAACTGTCCCATTCCGCCCCGCAAGAACCGGCTCAACGTGGCGGTGAAGGCGGGCGAGAAGGATTCGCACTACCTCGGCCACCCGCCGCCGCCCTAGGCTCCGGCTGAGATGTTCGATGCGAAGCTTGACCGCGCGGGCAGCGCCGGTTAGCTTGCGCGCCGACCCGCTCCCCCCCACCTCGGCCCGCTTGCGCATCGCGCCGGCGGGGTCGCCAAGGAACCTCGCATGATGCGAGCGATACGACTTGCCGGCGACGCCACTCCCACCCGCGCCACGTCGCGGCTCCCGGCGTTTTTCCTGGGGGCGGTCCTGCTCGCGGCGCTCGCCGCCGGCCTCAGCTCCTGCTCGATCAAGAAGATGGCGGTGAAGAGCGTCGCCAACTCGCTGACCAGCGGGCCCGACGTCTTCGGCACCGACGAGGACCCGCAGCTGATCCGCGACGCGATCCCCTTCGGCCTCAAGACCATGGAGTCATTGCTCGAGACGGTGCCCCGCCACCGCGGACTGCTGCTGAGCCTGTGCCGCGGCTTCACGCAGTACGGCGCGGCGTTCGTCCAGTCCGACGCGGACGACATCGAGGCGACCGACTACGGGAAGGCGACCGAGATGCGCGACCGGGCGCTCAAGATGTTCCTCCGCGCCCGCAACTACGGGCTGCGCGGCCTGGAGCTCGATCACAAGGGCATCACGCAGCGTCTGAAGCTCATGCCCGACTCGGCGGCGCGCGAGATCAAGGCCAAGGAGCTGCCGATGCTCTACTGGACCGCAGCGGCGTGGGGCTCGGCGATCAACCTCGGCAAGGATCGCGCCGAGCTGCTCGCCGACCTGGGCGCCGTGCGCGCGCTGATGGACCGTGGCCTGGCGCTCAACG
>JBGPXY010000030.1:0-19582 GCA_041492985.1 Candidatus Eiseniibacteriota bacterium | reverse complement strand
CCAGCTCCTTGATGACGTCCTCCAGGTCCCCGCGCCGCGGGTCGCGGGGCTTGAACTTGGAGCCGACGAACTGGACGGTGGTGCGGATGCCGGTGAGCGGGTTGCGGATCTCGTGGGCCACGTAGGCCGACAGCTCGCCGAGCGACACCAGCCGGTCGATCTTCTTCTGGAACTCCCCGTCCTCGGTCTCGGAGATCGCCTCGGCCAGGATGACCGAGCCCATCACTCCGCCCTCGTCGTCGCGCAGCGGCATCGCCTCGGCCTTGAGGGTCATCTCGCGCCCCTCGGCCTCGAGCTTGAAGTCGCGCGGCTCGCGGGCGGCGCCCTTGAGCCAGCGGGCGTCGGCGCCCGGGAAGAGGCGCGCCCCACCCATGCCGATGAGCGCCTGGGGCTCGACCCCCAGGAAATCCTCGATCCAGCGATTGGCGTAGACCACCTTCCGCTCACGGTCGAGCGCCACCACGCCCTGATCGATGGCGTCGAGCACCTGGTGGGCCAGGAGAGCAGACGGGAGCACGGGAGTCGCGCCGGCGGGCGCCGACTCGTTGGGGCGGCTGACGGGTTCGCTGCGCGTGGTCAACACTCCTCCTGGCCGGCGTTCGGTGCCGGTGACGACGCTATCCGTAGCACACGGTCCCCCGCCCCGCAATCACCACGCGCCCGCGGGTCCTGTCCGGACGCGGCACGTCTCCGCCGTTGTCCGCGGCCCCTGCCGCTGATAGACTCCGCGGTCGCTTCTCTCGCGCTCCGCGTCCACGATCGTGTCCATCCGGGAGTCCCGAATGCTCAAGTTTCTGCGCATGGGCGGTAAGCGCACGAAGATGCTCTGGTGGGTCCTCATCGTGGTCACGGTGGTCACCTTCCTCGGCGGCTTCGTCTTCCTGCTCGGGGTCGGCCTCGACAACACCCGCAGCGCCAGGACCCGGGGTGATCTGGGCACCGTCAACGGTTCGTCCATCACGCGCGTCGACTTCCAGAACATGATGAACGACCAGCGCGCCGCGTTCCAACGTCAGAGCGGCGCGGAACCCGACCCGGAAGAGGAGAAGGCGCTCGAGACCCAGACCTGGCGAACGCTCGTGACCCAGCGCCTGCTGGATGCGGAGGCGCGCAGGCTCGGCGTGAAGGTCTACGACCGAGAGGTGGTCCTGTCACTCCAGAGTTCGCCGCCCCCGGCGCTGGCGGCCGCGCCGGCATTCCAGACCGACGGCAAGTTCGACCCGAAGAAGTACGTGGCCGCCCTGCACGATCCGAGCAACAACTGGGCGCCGTTCGAGGCCATGGCCCGCACGCAGCTGCCGATCCGGAAGCTGCAGGAGCGACTGGTCGCCTCCCTCAAACTGTCGGAGCCCGAGCTGCGGACGGCCTACCGTGACCGCTTCGAGAAGGTCAGCCTCACGGTGCTGCAACTGCCGCCCTCGCAGCAGCCGAACGTGCCGGCCCCGACCGAGGCCGACATCGAGCGCCTCTACCAGAAGTACAAGGGCCGCTTCGCCTCGGGTCCGCGCACCCAGCTCGAGGTGCTGCAGATCCCGATCCGCTTCACGGCCGAAGAGATCCGGGCGTCCAGGGAACAGGCCCATGGACTCGCCGACCGGGCACGGCGTGGCGAGGATTTCGCGGCCCTGGCGCGCGACTATTCCGAGGGACCGGGCGCCGCCAAGGGGGGCGAGATCAACCGCGTCTTCCAGCCGCACGAGTTCGGCCAGGCGCTCGAGACCACGATGGCCACCATGCCCAAGGGGGGCATCAGCGACCCGTTCCAGGACGGACCGTATTACGTCGTGGTCAAGGTCCTCGACCGCATCCCCGACCCGATGTCCCAGGTGCCGAGCCTGCGGGTGGCGCAGATCGCGATCCGGGTGCGCGCGGGCGAGCGCTCGCTGCGCGAGCAGTACGAGGCCGCCAAGAAGATCCGCGCGCGGGCGACGCGCTCGGGCGTGGGCATTGGCAAGGCGGCGGCCGAGAACGGCCTGGCCACCTCCCGCACCGGGTTCTACGACTACAACACCGCACCGCCGGCGCTGAACGGGGCGCCGGAGGCTGCCGACTGGGGGCTGAGCGCCAAGGTCGGCGCCGTGAGCCAGGTGGTGGAGGGCGCGCAGGAGTTCACCATCGTCCAGGTGACCGCGCAGCGTCCCGCCGGCCCCCCCGCCAAGGACGAGATCGACGCGCAGCTGCGCCAGCTCGCGCAGGTCGAGACCCGGGTGGGCATGGCCAAGGCCACGGCCCTGCAAGTCGGCCAGGTCATCGCCCGTGGGGGCAAGCTCGAGGACGCCGCGAAGATGGTCGGTTTGCCGACCTTCAAGGTGGAGTCCATGAGTCGCGCGCAGCCCGACCAGCGCTTCGGTGCCGTTCCTGAGGTCGTGGGCGCGGCCTTCGGCGGCCCGCAGGGCCAGACCGTGGGACCGATCGAGTCCCTCGGTGGCTGGTTCTTCGTGCGGGTGGACAAGCGCCTGCCGGCGGACCCGGCCGCCTACGACCAACTCCGCGGCCAGCTCACGCAGGAGATCATCAACCGTCGCCAGCAGTCGTTCTTCGCCGGCTGGATCGCGGAGCTGCGCTCGAAGGCGAAGGTGAACGACTTCCGCGGGGACGCGGGACTCTAGTCCGCCGGGCGCGGAGCCGTCGCGGACACGCGGGGCGCGGGGTGGATCCACCCCGCGCCCCGCGGCTGTTCGGCGCGGATGTCGCGGGCTAGCGCGGGTCCCCGCCCGGGGCGCCCGGCGTACCGGGCTTGTCCGACTTGTCGGCGGGAGGATCCTCGCGGTTCACCTCGTCGGTGATCTCCCGCTGCGCCTTCTTGAACTCCCGCAGGGCCTGGCCGATGCCACGCGCCATCTTGGGGATCTGGCTGGGGCCGAAGATGAGCAGGATGATCAGGAATATCAGGCCGATCTCGCCGCCTCCCATATTGAACACGATGTTCTCGCCTCCCTCTCGTCAATCGTCCAGATGGAGTCGGCTGCGGTCGCTGCCGAGCACCACCGTGACGTCCGCGACATCCGAGTTCCACGCCTGCCGGATCACGGGCGGGCCGCCGAGAAACCTGGCGACCGCGCGGGCAGATGCCGGATCCGCGCGGCGCGCCACCACCATGGTGGCGAAGTAGTCCAGCCGGTCGGCGTTGCGCACCTCCACCACCTGAAAGCCGCCCTGCCTGAGGAACGACGCCACCCGTGATCCGATGCCGCCCTCCCCCGAACCGTTCAACACCTGCACCCGGATCACCCGCCGGGCCGGTGTGCCCGCAGTCGTCGCCTCGCGCGCCGCGCCCGACCGCGACCAGAACGTCGCGTAGGCCCACGAGACGACCAGCGCCGTCACCATCAGCGCGAACGCCCAGACGGCGACGCGCGCCACACCACCCCCGCCGCCCTTAGCGCCGCGCGCCACGGCCCGACCGAGGCTTCAGCTCCCGGATGGCCCGTCGCAGCCGCGACCAGGTGCGCGCCAGTGATTCCGGCAGCACCTTGGTCGCGCCCACGACCGGCATGAAGTTCGTGTCACCGTCCCAGCGCGGCACCAGGTGGAGATGGAGATGCCCCGGGAACCCGGCTCCCGCCACCCGTCCCACGTTGGCTCCGTAGTTGACGCCGTGAGGATGATACTCCGCCGCCAGCGCCCGCTCCGCCACCGCCACCAGCTCGAAGAGATCGTCGCGCTCGCCGCTGTCCAGCAGCTCGAAGCGCGCCTTGTGGCCGGCCACCGCGACCATGAGGTGGCCCGCATTGTACGGGTAGCGGTTGAGCATCAGGAACGCATGCGGCCGCCGCGCGAGCACGAGCTGCGTCCGGTCGTCGCGCGTGCGCGCCGTCCGGCAGAACAGGCAGCCGCGCGACGCGTCAGCCCTGGCCAGATAGGTCATGCGCCACGGCGCCCACAGGCGTTCCACCCCCGATCCGCGTGGCATGTTAGCGCTCCCCCGTCCCCGGCCCCAGCGTGTTCTTCAGCGTCGCGTGGATGGCTTCCGCCTCCGCCAGCTGGGCCGGGGTGTTGATGCCCAGGAGCTCGCGCCAGTCCACGGCACACAGCACCCCCGCCCGGTGGCCCGCCCGCTGGATCAGCGTGACGGTGTCGGTGAGATAGTACTCGCCCTGATCGTTGTGGCTGGTCAGGCCCCCCAGTACCGCCTCGAGGACCGGATACCGGAAGGCGTAGATGCCGGAGTTGATCTCCTCGACCGCCTTCTGCTCGGGCGTGGCATCGCGCTCCTCGACGATGCGGGCGATCCCGCCTTCGGCGTTCCGGATCACGCGACCGTAGCCTTTGGGGTCGGGAACCCGGGTCGAGAGCACGGTGACCGCCGCTCCCGACGCCGCGTGCTCCTCGAGCAAGCCGTTCAGCGTGGCGGCGCGCAGCAACGGTGTGTCGCCGCACACCACCAGCAGCGTGCCCTCGAAATCCTCGAGTGCGGCGCCCGCCATCAGGACGGCATGTCCGGTGCCCCTCTGCTCGACCTGCTCCACCCACTCCACCTCGGCGTGCGCGAACTCGGCCCGCACGCGATCGCGCTGGTGGCCGATCACCACCAGCGTGCGCCCCACGCCCAGCCGGTCGAGGCACGCCAGCACGTGTGCGAGCAGCGGCTTGCCCGCCATGAGATGCAGCACCTTGGCCAGATCGCTGTTCATGCGCGTGCCCTGGCCGGCGGCCAGCACGATCGCCGCGGTGTCGGGGTGTCGGTAGCGGGTCACCGTCTCCCCCATTCGAAGTTGTCGATCAGCCGCGCCCGGCCGACCCGCGCGGCGACCGCCACCAGGATCCGCCCGCGCACCCGGGTGACCGGCTCCAGCCGCTCGGCGTCGACCACCGCGACATAGTCTTCGCGCACCAGCGGGTAGTCACGCCACACGCGGCGGATGACCGCGCGCAGGCGGGCGGCCGATCGTTCACCCGCGCGCAGCAGGGCGCGCGCGGCGCCCAGGCCGCGCCACAGCGCCAGCGCCTGAGCGCGCTCCTCACGCTCGAGGTAGGTGTTGCGCGACGAGAGCGCCAGCCCGTCGGGCTCGCGGACGGTCGGCCCGCGACGCACGCGCACCGGCAGATCGAGGTCGGCGACCATGCGCTCGATGAGCCGCGCCTGCTGGGCGTCCTTCTGGCCCAGCCACAGGGTGTCGGGGGCGACCACGTCGAGGAGCTTGAGCACCACGGTGGCCACGCCCTCGAAATGGCCGGGGCGCGAGGCGCCCTCGAGCACATCGCCCAACCCGACCACGCGCACGCGCGTACGGTGCCCCGGCGGGTAGAACTCGGCCGCTCGCGGCTCCCAGAGCAGGTCGACGCCGGCGCGGCGCAGCAGCGCGCGGTCGCGGCGCGCCGGCCGCGGGTAGCGACGGTAGTCCTCGCGCGGGCCGAACTGGAGCGGGTTCACGAACACGCTCGCCACCACGCGGTCGGCATGACGGCGGGCGCGTGCCACCAGGCTCAGGTGTCCGGCGTGGATCGCCCCCATGGTGGGCACGAACGCCACGCGCCGGCCGCGCCGTCTCCACCCCGCGACCACGCGCCGCACCGTCGGCGGGCGGTGCGTGAGCACCATCAATACGACTCCGCGTCGGTCGGGAAGCGACGCGCCTTGACGTCGGCGACGAACCGCACGAACGCCTCGCGCGTGGCATCGCCCAGCTCGGCGTAGCGGCGCACGAACTTCGGCTGGTGGCCGAGGAACAGCCCGAGCAGATCGTGGCTCACCAGCACCTGACCGTCGCATCCGGGGCCCGCGCCGATGCCGATGGTCGGGATACCCAGCTCGCGTGTCACCTGGGCGCCGAGGCGCGCCGGGATGCCTTCGAGCACCAGCGAGAAGCAGCCGGCCTGCTCCAGCAGATGCGCCTCGCGCAGCAGACGCTCCTGGTCGGCCTCGCCACGCGCCTGCACCTTATAGCCCCCGAACGAGAGCACCGACTGCGGCGTCAGGCCCAGATGGCCCATCACCGGGATGCCCGCCTCGATCATCCGTCGCACCGCCGGCACCACGCGCTCGCCGCCCTCGAGCTTGACCGCGTCGGCGCCTCCCTCCTTCACCAGCCGGCCGGCGTTGAGCATCGCCTGTTCATCGCTCACCTGGTACGACATGAACGGCATGTCGGCCACCACGAGCGCCGCAGGCCTGGCGCGCGTCACGGCGCGCGTGTGGTGGAGGATGTCCTCGACTGTGACCGGCAGCGTGCTCTCGTAGCCCAGCACCACCGTGCCGACGCTGTCGCCGACCAGCAGGATCTCGACCCCCGCCTGATCGGCCAGGCGCGAGGTCGGGAAGTCGTACGCGGTGACCACGACGATCATCTCCGCGCGGCGTTTCATCTCGACGATGCGCGGCGCCGTGATCCGCGGACGCGGGGCGCCCGTCGACTTCGGTCCGACCGCGGGTCCGGGCTGGTCGCCGCCGGCCGGGCGTTGCTCGCTCATGTCGCCTGTCCCTTCTCCATCGGCGCGTAGTACACGGTCCCCCCGCGATGCGTGCGGATGCGCTTGAGCAGATCCTGGAAATCGTCCGGATCGTTCACGAAGTCGATCCCGTTGGTATTGACGACCAGCAGGGGAGCCTCGACGTAGTGGAAGAAGAAGTGATTGTACGCCTCGTTCAGGGACGAGATGTAGGCCCGATCCATGTCCTTCTCGAACGGACGCCCGCGCTTGGCGATCCGCTCCATCAGGGTCTCGGTGTTGGCCTGGAGATAGACCACGGCGTCCGGCTTCATCACCTCGAGCTCGAGCCAGCCGACCACCTTCTCGTAGAGCGCCAGCTCCCGCTCCGACAGGTTGAGGCCGGCGAAGATGCGGTCCTTCTGGAACAGGTAGTCCGACACCATCCGTTCGCTGAACAGATCCATCTGTCGCAGGGCGCGCTGCTGCTGATAGCGGCTGAACAGGAAGTGCATCTGGGTCTGGAAGGCGTAGTGCTCGCGGTCGCGATAGAAGTCCTTGAGGAAAGGGTTCTCTTCCACCTCCTCCAGCACCAGCTTGGCCTGCAGCTGCTCGGTGAGCAGGCGCGAGAGGCTGGTCTTGCCGGCTCCGATCACGCCCTCGACGACGATGTAGCGGTTGTCCGCCATCCTAGTTCCAGAGGCGGGTGCCGCGCTTCACCGGCGGAGGGGTCTTGAGCCAGGCGAGGTGATTGAGCAGGGTCTCGCCGGTGATCGGATGGGCGAGCAACGGATCCAGCTCGACCAGCGGCACGAGCACGAACGATCGCTTCGTCAGCTCGGGATGCGGCACCTGGAGATCGGGCTCGTCCACGACCAGGCTGCCGAAGAGCAGCAGGTCCAGGTCGATGCTGCGCGGCCCCCAGCGCTGGGTGCGCACCCGTCCCAGGCGGCGCTCGATCAGCAGCAGGTTCCAGAGCAGCTGGCGCGCGGTGAGCTCGGTCTCCAGCTCGGCGACGGCGTTCAGGAAGTTGGGCTGGTCCACCTCGCCGACCGGCTCCGAGTCGTAGAGCGAGGAGGCACGGATCAGCCGGCTCGCCGGCAGGCGCGCCAGGTCGTCGAGCGCCATGCGGATCTGCGCTTCGCGCTCGCCCAGGTTGGACCCGAGCCCGATATAGGTCTTCATTCCGCGCGCTCCCGGACCACCTCGATCACCGCCCGGCCCCCGGTCGTCCATCCCAGATTCTGCTTGGCGATCCGCACCCGCACCCGCCGCACCGCGAACCGGCTCAGGATGGCCTCGGCCGTGGCGGCCGCGAGGCGCTCGAGCAGGTGGAAGCTCTGCTGCTCCACCACCTCGCGCACCGTGCGGTTCAGGAGGTCGTAGTCCACCGCGTCGCCCAGGCGGTCGCTGAGCTCGGCCCGGTCGTCGGTGGGCTCCATCTCGAGATCCACCTCGAGGCGCTGACCGGCCTCCTTCTCGTAGGGGCGGGCGCCGTGGTGCCCGAATACCGAGAGCCCCTCGAGGCGGATCGTCGCCAACCGGAGCCTCCGATATCAAAGGGGCGGGCGGCCGGTCCGGCCGACCGCCGTGAGGGCAGTCATGGGTTGCGGTGGCGAGTCTAGGGGCGGCTCTTGGGCGGGTCAAGCCTCGCGCCCGTGCGTCGCACCAGCGCGAGGAAATGCGTGCGCGTCGATTCGTAGAGGTCGTGCGGAAGGCCCGCCGACAGGGCGCGTTGATAGGCGGCGAGCGCCTCGTCGAGCGCGCCCATCGCCTCGTAGCCCTGCGCGAGCCAGGCGAGATCGTCGAGCTCGTGCGTGATCCCGGCCGCGACCGCCAGCTCGAACGTCGCTTCACGGCCGCGGCCCAGCGCGAGCAGCCTACGACCCAGCGCCCGGTGCGGCCCTGCCTCCCACGGGGCGGCGAGCACCGCGGTCGCCAGCGGCGAAAGGGCGGCGAGCGCCGTGTCGGAGGCAGGCGGCGCGACGCGGGACGCGGCGGCGGTGCCCGCTCCGCCGGGCACCTCGACCGCGGGCGTCACGCGTCCGAGCATGCGCTCGGCCATGGTGATGCCCTCGAGCACCGCGCCGCGTCCGCGCGCCGCGCGCCACACCTGTTCGCTCTCGAGACCGCGACCCGCCGCCGCCAGCGCCACCGCCAGCGGGTAGCTCAGCTCGCGGTCCGCGGGGCGCCCCTCGGTCGCCGCCTCGAAGCAGGCGGCCGCGACGTCGTAGCGGCTGTGGATCAGGAAGCCCTCCCCGACCCGCGCCCGCACGCGCGCGTCGGCGCGCTCGTGGACGAATCGCACCGAGGCGGCGTCGTAGCGCAGCACACCGAAATCGGTCCGCGCGTCGGCCGGCGTGAACTCGGCGAGGAAGCGCACGCGCGCGACGGTATCCCGGCAGGTGACCCGCAGGCCGGGACCGAGCACCGATTCGAAAGCCGGCTCGGGAGGGATCCCGGCCGCGAAGGTGCGCGGCAGCGCCCGCAGCGACCCGCACCACGGCTCGAGGGCGGCGAGCAGGCGCTCCGAGAACGCGCCGGTCTCACGGAAGAACGCGTAGTTGGCGTGCGGATGCCGGGCCGGCCCCGCCGCCGCCTCGACCGGCCGGTAGATCCCCCCGGCGGCGAAGTTCACCACCGCGGCGATGGCCAGCGCCCCGCGCGCGAGCGCGGACGGGATCCGCGCCAGGAGCACCCCGGCCGCCAGGCTCATCCCGACCGCGGCCAGCGAGAAGTAGTAGCCGCGCCAGCGCTCGACGACGAACCCCACGGGCAGCAACGCGAGCACCGCGAACCAGGCGGCGAACACCAGCATCGGCCGGTCGGCCGCGGCGGCGCGCTGTCTCGAAGCGGCCGCGGTGCGTGCGCCCGGCGCTGCGGCGCTGGACGTCTTCCGCCGCGCCGGCACCGCGAAGGCGGCGAGCATCGCCACGAGCACGATCAGCGCCGGCTGCGACTCGAGCGCCTGCACCAGCCCGGCACCGGTGTCGGGCGGGAGGAGCGTGAGCACGAGATCGAGCGGCAGGCGCCAGGCGCCCACGATCTGGCGTGGCGACCACACCGCGACCGCAGTGCCCGCGGGCCAGGTCGAGCGCACGGCGACGGCGAGCGCCAGCGTCACCGCAAAGCCCAGCAGGCTGGGCGCCAGGCGCGCCAGCGTCGCGCGCGAGGGGTCCCTGGGGTGGAGCCGGCGGTCGAGGACCAGCAGCACCAGCGGCATCACCACCGCCGTCTCCTTGGACAGCACCGCCAGCACGACGGCGATCGCCGCCGGCCAGTAGCGGCCGTGGCGATAGAGCAGCAGTGCCGCCAGCGCCCAGAAGAGGGCGATCAGGTCCTGGGCGCACGACACCCAGGCCAGCAGCGCGCTCCCGGGCGGGAACAGCACGAACGCGGCGGCCGCCAGCCGGCCCGCCCTCGGGCCCGCCCAGTCGCGGCCCAGCCGCTCGATCATCACCACCACCGCCGCAAAGGTGACGGCGTTCACCAGGTGGAAGCCGCCCGGGCCCAGCCCGACGACGCGTCCCCACCACCAGAAATAGAGCTCGCGCGAGACCGGCCGGTAGAAGCCGACGATGCCGTGGCGTCCGGTGAGCAGCTCGCCCAGGGGGTAGCGCAGCGCCGCGTCGAGCAGGGTGAAATCGTCGCCGACGAACCCCAGCACCAGCCCGCGCGCGTAGAGTGCGAGGCCCAGCAGCACCAGGGCGACGGTGGGAAGGTGCTCGCGCCAGGCGGCGCCGGCGCGGCTCACACCGGGACGCCGAACTCTCGCAGCGCCTGGTTGAGGGAGGTCTTGCGGTCAGTCGAGGCGCTGCGCTCGCCGATGATGAGGGCGCACGGCGTGCCGAAGGTGCCGGCCGGGAACTCCTTGGGCCGGGTGCCGGGGATCACCACGGCGCGCGCGGGCACGCGGCCACGCGTCTCGACCGGCTGGCGGCCGCGCACGTCCACGATCGTGGTCGAGGAGGTGAGCACCAGCCCTGCGCCGAGCACCGCCCCTTCGCCGACGCGAACCCCCTCGACGACGATGGCGCGCGAGCCGATGAAGCAGTCGTCCTCGACGATCACCGGCTGGCTCTGCGGCGGCTCGAGCACGCCGCCGATGCCGACCCCGCCCGAGAGGTGGACGCGCCGGCCGATCTGGGCGCACGAGCCCACCGTCGCCCAGGTGTCCACCATGGTCCCCTCCCCCACACGCGCGCCGACGTTGACGTAGCTGGGCATCAGGATCACGCCCGGCTCGAGGAAGCATCCGTAGCGCGCCACCCCGGGCGGCACCACCCGGACGCCGGCGGCGGCCAGTCCCTTCTTGAGCGGGATCTTGTCGTGGTACTCGAAGGGTCCGACTTCCATGGTGGTCGAGACGCGCATCCGGAAGTAGAGCGCGAGTGCCTGCTGGAGCCAGCCATGGGTGATCCACGCGTCGTTCGCGCCCGCCGAACTCGCGGACATCGCCGGTGGGGGCTCGGCGACCCGCAGCGTGCCCGCGTCGAGCGATGCGATCGCCCCCTCGACCGCGCCGCGCGCCTCGGGGTCATCGAGCGGACGCCGGCCCTCGTACGCTTCGCCGATGACGCGCGCCCAGCCGGCGATGAGATCCGCGGGCAGCGCTGTGGCCGGGCTCATGCCGTCCCCGCGCCGCTCATGGCGTCGAGGCGCGCCAGCGTCTCGCGGCACTCCTCGAGCGTCGGCACCAGCGCCCAGCGCACGAACCCCGCCCCCGCGGCACCCAGGAACGAGCCGGGCAGGGCGACCAGTCCGGCGCGCATCAGACGACGCACGAACTCCACGTCGTCGCCACCCGGCACCTTCATCCAGAGATAGAAGGTGGCCTCGCTCGCCTCCACCGTCCAGTCGCGCCGGGCGAAGTCGTCCAGCAGCAGCCGGCGCTTGGCCGCGTAGCGTAGGCGCTGCCGCTCGGCGTGCGCGTCGTCGTCCCACGCGGCGATGGCCGCGGCCTGGACGAAATCCGGCGTCGCCACGCCCACGTTGGGCCGGAACCGCCTCAGCACCTCGATCAGGCGCTCGTCGCCGGCGATGAAGCCCGAGCGGTAGCCGGTCATCGCCGAGCGCTTGCTGAGCGTATGGAACGCGATCGCGTTCTCGAAGCCATGCTGGAGGATCGAGCCGGGCCGCGAGTCGAACCACACTTCGGCGTACGCCTCGTCGGAGGCGACCCAGAACCCGAACGCGCGAGCGCGCTCCAGCACGCGCTGGTAGTCCTGGGGTCCCAGCAGCGCGCCGGTCGGGTTGTGCGGGTAGTTGAGCCACAGGAGCGCGGTGCGCTCCCACACGGCGTCCGGCACCTGGTCGGGATCGAACCGCCATCCATTCTCGCTGTGCAGCGGCACGACGTGGACATCGGCGCCGGCGAAGCGCGCGCCCGGCTCGTACACGGGATAGGCGGGGGTCGGGATCACCACCGTGCGGCGCGTGTCGGCCACGTCGCGCCCGATCACGGCGAGCGCCATCAGGAACACCGCTTCCTTGGTGCCGTTGGCCGGCAGCAGGTGGCGTTCGGGATCGAGCGCCACGCCGAAGCGCCGCTCGAACCAGCGCGCCGCCGCGGCGCGCAGCTCGGGTTGTCCGGCGGCCGCGGGATAGCTCGAGACCGCCGTCACCGCGTCGCGGAGCGCGGCGCGGATGAACTCGGGCGTCTCCTCGCGCGGGTCGCCCATGCCGAAGTGGATCACCTTGATCCCCTTCGGTGCCAGCTCGCGTCGCATGCGGTCGAGGGTCACGAACGGGTATTCACCGGGGCCGGTGAGGATGGGATTCAACGGGCCCAGGCGTGCGGCGGTGCGGGCGGTCGCGGCCGCCTCGGGCGCGCCGGCGGGGCGCGGACCGGCGGGGGTCATCGTGTCCCCTCGCCCTCGAGGAAGGCGGTGAGCCAGCGGTAGGCGTGCTCCAGGTTCTCGATCGGGCAGTACTCGCCCGCCTGATGTGCCTGCTCGGGGATGCCCGGGCCGAAGTTGAACGCCGGGACGCCGGCGGCGGTGAAGCGCGCCACGTCGGTCCATCCCTGCTTGCCCGCCACCTTCGCGCCGAAGCGCTCGACGAACTCGCGCACCTCGGGCAGGTCGTCACACACCTTGCCGGCATCGGCGCGATCCACCACCTCGAACGCGAATTCGGCGGGCACCAGCGCGCGCAGCCGCCCTTCGGCCTGGGCGATCGAGCGGTCGGGCGGGAAGCGGTAGTTGAGGTTCACCATCAGCTCGTCGGGCACGACGTTCTTCGCCCGGCCCGCGCGCAATGTGGTGACCTGGAGCGTCTCGCGATACTCCACACCACCGACGCGCGTGGGCGTGACCGGGAACTTCGTGATCTCGGCCAGCCACGGCGCCGCCCTTTCAACGGCATTGATGCCGAGCCACGGCCGGGCGCTGTGGGCACTCTTCCCGGTGACGCGCACTTCCGCGTTCAAGGTGCCGATACACCCCAGCTCCACCTGGAGACTGGTGGGCTCGAGCAGGATCGCGAGCCTTGCCTGCGCGAGCCAGGGCATCTCGGCGAGCACGCGGCGCAGGCCGTTGCCCTCGCTCGGACCCTCCTCGGCGTCGTAGAAGACCGCCGCCAGGTCGAAGCGCAGACGGTCGGGATCGAGGCTCTCGAGCAGCGAGAGCAGGACCGCATCGCCCGCCTTCATGTCGCTGGACCCGAGCCCGTAGAGGTTGCCGTCCGCCCGGCGCGCGACCGCGTTGCCGTTGGCCGGCACGGTATCGAGATGACCCGCCAGGACGACCAGTGGGCGCTCCTTCGCTCCGCGCGGCCCGCGCCAGATGAGCGAGTGCCCCGTACGCGTCAGCTCGCCGCGGCCGAGTGCCTTGAGCCGAGCGGACATCCAATCGGCGATCACGGCTTCGCGGCCGGTCTCGCTGGGGATGTTGACGAGCGTTTCGAGCAGGTCGGCGAGGGTTGCGACTGAGTTCATCGCGGGCTCCTTGGGAGACGCGCGACTGTAGCATCGGCTCACCGGAGCCGCCAGGCTCGGCGTGGGCTCATCCGGTCGCGCGCCCGACGCGGCTTGCCGTGCATGGCCGCACTCCCTAGCATCGGGCCGTGACCCTCTCCCACCTCCTGGCGAGGTCCCGCGCCCGATGAGCGGATCGACCGCGGTCCGCTTGAGCGGCGGCGACACGCTCGCCCTCCTCCATCGCATCTCGACGAACGCGCTCGCCGATCTGCGTCCGGGGCAGGCGCGGGCGACGCTGTTCTGCGACTTCCGTGGTCGGTTACTCCACCGCGCGGTGGTGGCGGTCACGACCGACGGCGCGGTGTGGCTGCTGCGCGATGACGCCCCGGGCGAACCGCTCGCCACCTTCGTCGACAAGCAGGTCTTCCGCGACGACGTGCGGATCGATGACCGCTCCGAGCAGCTGCCGGTGCGCCGGGCAGCGCGCGGGACGGGCCTCGCGGTGGGAACGGTCGTGGAGCGGGATGGCGCGCCGACCGCCGTGCGGATCGCCGACGACGACCTGCTGGCAGTCGGCGACGCGCCGGGACTCCCGCTGGCCGATGCCGACGAGACCTCCGCGGCGGGACGAGTGCGCGCCGGGCGCCCCGCCCACGGGCACGAGATCGTCGACGCCTTCACGCCGTTCGAGGTGGGCCTTGCGCACGAGGTGCATCTCGACAAAGGGTGCTTCACCGGGCAGGAGACACTGATGCGGCTCGTCACGTACAAGGGCATCCGCCGCCAGCTCGCGCGCGTGTCCGGTCCCGGGCCGGCGCCCGGCGTGCCCCGAGAGGTGCGCGCCGACGGCAAGCCGGTCGGCGTGCTCACCACCGCGGCCACCGATGGCGGGGAGTGGATCGGGCTCGCCGTGCTGAAGACCGAGGTCTGCGACCCGCCGCGCGCCCTGGAGCTGGAAGGCGGCGGCGCAGTACGGCCGCCGGAACCGTTGCCGGTGACGAGGGCGCTCGGGCGACCGTGAAACGACGAAGGAGGTGGGGCCCGAAGCCCCACCCCCTTCTCGATGCCTCGCGTGTCGAGCGCGAGCCCGACCGCGGTCCGCAGTGATCCGCTTCAGAACCGGAGCGAGACGCTCGCGCTGAGGCCATCCCAGCCCGGCTGGAAGGCGAGATGGACCCCAGCGTCCTCCGGGCTGCTCGTGTTGCCGCTGACCGGACGCTCCGCGGCCTGTCGCCGGGCGGTGCGCGGGGCGTCGATCACCGACCACACGGCGCTCGCCGCCATGAAGCCGATGCCGAACTTCCGGCCCGTCGAGGACCCGCTGCCGTCACCATTGCCGTGGCCGCTGCCGGAGGCGCTCACCCGGAACAGCTGGGCCGCACGCGAACCCATCGGGCGTGGTGAATGGGGCGGCGGCGTGTATGAGGGGGGCGTGTACTCCGGAGGGGTATACGGGCTGCTGCCGTCCTTCGAGCCGCCGGTCGCATACAGGATCGCGCCACAGGCGAACCCAGCTTCCATGAGATAGGCCCTGCGGTGCTCGCCCATCCGGTGCTGGCCGAGCCCGGGGATTATCGACAGTGCGGCGGCCTTGCCCGGCGACATGGTCGGCCCGAGGCCTGGGGGCGGATCGGTCTGGGCTAGAGCCGGAGCCTGGAGGGCGATCGCCCCCGCGAGAACCAAACAGAGAACGATTAGGAACATCCCGAGCCTGCGCATGATCTCCTCCATTCGCGTCGGCGATCCGGGCCCTGCACCCGTCCGCGATCGAGCGACATTCTCCGCGCGGCGGACCGGCGGAGGCCGGAGCCGGGGCGGCGGCTGCGGGCGACTCTCGCCCGCTTCGAATGCTTGGAGACGTGTGTGGGGGCCGAATCACAGAAATCGCGGGCGCCTCGTGGGGAGATCGAGCGCCCCGGGGGGACGGAGCGGCGTTCCGATGCGATGGCCCGCACCGGGCGCCGTCCGCCCCCCGAGCCCACGGTCAGCGGACGCCCAACGTGTGCGGCGCCGAGCGCCCGACGGCACTCTCGAAGCCCGGCAGGGCCCGGTGCGCGAGCAGCATCACGTCCTGCGCCAGGTCGAGCGCCCGGTTGTGGTCCCGCACGAACCGAAAACACCAGAGGTAGATCTGGTCCTGATGCCGAAGCAGGAGTTCCCCGGACGCCTCGTTCGCTTCTGGCGATCCCGCAGCCGTGCGCACGCGCCGGATCAACTCCTCCTCGGTCTGTGAGCCGAGCCGTCGCCGCACCCGGCCCCGTCCGTCATGTGATGAGAGTCAAGGAATGGACCAAAATCACGACGAAATGGGCCGGCGGCGACCGCGGCGGGTCCATGCCACCCCCAGGCTCACGGCCAGGACGATCACAAGCACCCACAATGCCGGTAGGTCCCAGACCGCCCGGCGGGCCAGGCGCAGCGTGGTCCACCCGTCGCCCAGCAGAACGAACCCCGCCCAGAAGAAGGGATGCCGATATCGTGGGGTCTGGCGCATCCGGCGCTGGGCCTGGGCGAGCGCGCCGGCCCGCGGCTACCACGCCTACCTGAATACCAGGTGCGCGACCGAGGTCTCCAGATTCCAGTAGATCATCCACAGCGCGGTCAGATCGAACGCGGCGTGGGCAATCATGACCATCCAGATCCGGCCAGAGGACATGAAGATGGTTCCGAAGACCAGCCCGGTGATCGTCGCCTGTTCGGTGCCGGGCAGCCCTTGAACCGAGTAGTGGGCCGCTCCAAACACGATCGAGGTGAGCACGACGGTGACGACTTTGGCCCACGCGCCGCGCCCGAAGCGCTTGCCCAGGCGTTCGAACATCCAGCCGCGGAATACGGTCTCTTCCCCGAAGCCCGCGATGACGATCATGGCGATGATGGCCCCCGGGAGCGCGTCCCGGTTGCCGGCCAGGTAGTGGTAGGCCTGATTGACCGGCGGAGCGCCGAGCAGTGGCATCACGATTGCCTTCATCAGGAACTTGAACGCGACGCCGAGACTGATGCCGGCGACGGCGGTTAGCGCCCAACTCCTGGGTCGCACAAAGCCGATCTCGCGCCAAGGCGTGCGCGATCGCCAAACCCAGAGCAGCACCAGAACGGCGCTGAGGGGCGCAGCGACGAGATTGCCCGCGAGGATGACGAGGGTCGCGAGGATCCCGAGCGGTCCGAATCCGCGCAGGTCCGCGGCGAACCGATCGTCGGAGGTCACGGCCGCTCCCGTTGCGATCGTGACCTCGGGAGGCTGTTCCGGCCCTCTCGACGGGTGGATTGCCATCTAGTGCGCCAGCAGCACCCGCCGGGTCCATCGCTGGCCGCCGCTCTCGAAGCGGAGCAGGTAGACACCTGCCGGAGCGGCACGTCCGCGCGCGTCATCCCCGTCCCACGAGACCGGGTGCACGCCGGCATCGAGAGCACCCTCGACCAGTGTGCGCACCAGCCGGCCACCGGTGTCGAACACGCGCAGCGTCGCTCGTCCGGACGAGGCCAACCCAAGCTCGATGGTCATCCGTCCATGGAACGGATTGGGCGCCGGTGCACCCAGGAAGTTCACCGCGGGAGTCGTTGGCCGCGGCACGCCGACGATGTTCCCCGGGCTGACGGTCGTGAAGGCCGACTCGTTGCCGTGCCGGTCCAGCGCCGAGATCTTGTAGTACGACGCCGAGAATGCGCCGTCGGTGAGGGTGGTCGTCGTGGGAGTGCCGATCCGGTTCCCGAGCGCGGGCACGAACGAGGCATCGGCCCCGCGATAGACGGCGTAGTGCGCAAGGTCGCCCTCGGGATTCGCCGACCAGTCGAGCTTCACCGTGGACGGAGCGGTGAGCTGCCCGGTCGCGTTCTGGGGGGCGGAGGGCGGCAGGTTGTCCACGGAGTGACCTGCCTTCGTGTTCGAGACCGCATAGAGCGAAGGGGTGGTCGTGTGCACGGTGAGCACGTAGGTGCGGTCGGCGTTCCCGGCGGCGCTCGAGTCGCTTGGTGTCGGGACGGCGATCGTGTAACCGGTCTGGCCGCGCGCGGCGTTGAAACCGAGCGACTCCCACGTGCCGCTCGGGAACCCGGCCGCCTGCGCCGCGAGCGGTTCGAGGCGTGCCCTTCCGCCGGGGACGCCCGCGGCGCTCATGGCCACGAGGCCACGCTGCCGCGCCGTCGTGACGTCGACCGACGCCCGCATGCCGGGCGCCGATAGCTGCTCGGGCGCGATCTGCCGCCATACGTTGTAGCCCGTCACGGGTGGCGTGCCGGGAGCGAAGTCGCCGCTCGCCCCGCTCGTGACGATGCGCACGAACCCGCCCTCGTCGCCCGGCAGGTCGGAGACGGTCGAGACGATCGCGTCGTAGTCGCCGAGATTCGTGCTGGCCGCGATCCGTTGAGCGAACACGTCGTTGCCGGCGGTGCCTTCCCAGCCGACGATGGCGCCACCGGTTCCGTCGGAGACGATCGACTTCACGGTGGTCGGCGTCGTGGTGTTCATCGTCTGTCCGTTCAGTCCCACCGGGAGATTGCCGTTGAGGTCGATGTGGTTCGCCATCCCCACGCTCGAGCCGTCCGTGCGCACATCGCGCCAGTACACCCACGCGCCGCTCGTGCCATCGGTGAGCACGATCGGGGATTCCTGGGTGTTGGCCAGATTGGTCATCTGCAGGCCGCCGTTGGTCCAGATCTGGATCCCATTGCTGTCGTAGCGCTGGGCGTAGATGTCGGAGTTGCCGTTGCGATCGTCCTGCCATGCGACGAGCGAGCCCGCCCCGATGGGGTCGTAGATGACGGCCGGCCGGCGTTTGACGCCGCTCCCCACGGTGCTGACGAGTTGCCCGTTGACCCCGTACTGGCCCGCTCCGGACGCGGCGTTCAGCAGCTGCATATACGCGTTGTACTGGCCGGCGCCCGTCCGCTCGTCCGTCCACGCCGCGAACGCGGTGGATCCGTTCGCGGCGGTTCGAAGATCGCTCTGCGTGCCCACGGCGTTGCACGCAGCGACGCCGTCTGCCGTCCACGTCACGGCGCCGCTGGGATCATTGATCCGCTGCGCGAAAATGTCCTGGTTGGCATTGCGGGCGTCGTACCACATGACGACGGCAGTGCCCCCGGCGCCGCTGGTGATCACAGGCAAGGTCTGGCTGCTCGCATTCACGCACACCGGAACACCGTCTACCGTCCACTGCACGACGCCGCTGGCATTCACGTGTTGGGCGTAGATGTCGTGAGTCCCGATCCCGGCCCGGCCGTCGTCCCAGGCGATGAATGCGCCCGAGCTACCGTCCGCACAGATCGTTGGAGTGCGCTTGAGCTTCGGCACGGAGATCGACCCGAGGACCGTGCTGATCGCGATGCCGTTCGCGCCCCACGCCAGCGCCCCGGACGGGAGCACGCGTTGCGCGTAGACGAGGTCTCCGCGGTCCGTCGGGTCACCGTGTCTCCAGGTGACGATGGCTCCGCCGGCTCCGTCGCTCGCGATCGCGATTTCCGTGGGGAAGGTTGCCGAGGTGGGCAGGATCCCGTTTGCGGCCCACAACGGAACACCCGAGGGCCCGACGCGCTGAAGATAGACGCTGGGCGAGGGCGTCCCCCCCGCGCGAAGGTCGGTCCAGGCCATGATGACTCCGCCGGCGCCGTCCGTCACCGCCGCGCTTCCCAACTGGGTGTTCGTGGCATTGCAGACGACCACGCCGTCCAGACCCCACGCGGCATCGGCGGGACGGTGCTCCGCGATCGCGATCATGGCAATACATGTGGAAGCAATCGATGCAAGGCGAGCGATGCGGCGCATGGCGACCCTCATGAAGGGTGACGAGCCGAGCGCAGGGGAGCGTTCGGACGGTGGTCAAGCCTGCCTCGCGGCCGAGGGACCGGCAGGGTTCGCACGATTCTAGTCCGCGGCCGGAAGCGAAGGCATTGCCCTTTTCTGGCGTCCGACAGCCGAGGCGGAAGGGGCGGGCCGCCCACCCCTCGCACTCGCACACTCGACCCGACGGTCCCGGGGCGCCTGACCTGCCGTGTGTAGCCTCACTATTCAGCCGCCGGCGAATCCCCTTCGGTCTCTTCCTCGTCGGGCGCGTCCACGACGACGGCATCCGTCGTCAACACCAGAGCGCCGATGCTGGCGGCGTTCTGCAGCGCGCAGCGCGGCACCTTGACCGGGTCCATGATCCCCCACTCCAGCATGTCGCCATACTCACCGGTGGCCGCGTTGTATCCGAAGGCGCCCTTCCCTTCGCGGATCCGGCCCACGGCGACCGCACCTTCCTCGCCGGCATTGGAGGCGATCTGACGGGCGGGCTCCTCGAGCGCGCGCACGATGAT
>JBGPXY010000084.1:0-11026 GCA_041492985.1 Candidatus Eiseniibacteriota bacterium | reverse complement strand
CCGGTGTCGAGCTGGGGGGCGCCGTCCCCGACGCGGGGCAGCGCTCGGGTCAGTAGCCGGCGACGGTGCTCGCGGCCGTGCGGTTCAGTCGTTGCCGCCGGCCGGTGCGGCGCCGACGCGCGTGATCCGACCCTCCGCCCGGTAATCGAGCGCGGCACCGCCCGCGCAGTGGGCGCGCACGAACTTCTCCAGCGCGTCGCGCACCAGCACCTGCGTGTCCATCGAGTGCTTGCCGCGCGCCAGCGTGAAGTAGTCGTCACCGCCGCCGGCCATGAAGTTGTTGACGGCCACCTTCCAGGTGCGTGTGGTATCCAGGGGAGCACCCGAGGCGTCGAGGAGCGCGGTCACCCGATCCATCGCCGGGCGCGAGAGATCGAACGAGAACCGCAGGCCGCTCACCTGGGTCACGCGCCCACCGCGCAGCCCGTCCTCGAGCGCGCGGCGGACCTCGGCGCCGGTCAGTTCCATGGTCACGATGGTGTTGTCGAACGGCATCACCTCGTAGATGGCGCCGCGGGTCACCACCCCCTCGGGGAGGTCGGCGCGCAGGCCGCCGCTGTTCTGGAACGCGATATCGACCCCGACCCCCTCGCGCATCGCGTCCGCCACCAGGTCGCCGACCGTGCTCTCGCCGCCGCGCGCCCGCGTGAGCCGGCTGGTATTGCGGCCCAGCGGCTCGGCGGCGATGGCCGCGACACCGCTGTCCCAGCGCTCGACGCGCGCCTGCATCGCCGAGTCGGGGGTCACCATGTCGGCATAGGTGACCTCGAGCCGGTAACGGCGATCGATGACGTGATGCGCGACCGGGTCCACCCTCAGATCGCAGACCGCGACCACCTCGCCATGCGCCCCCGCGATCATGAACGGCACGCCGTTCACCTCGCCGGTCACGCGGTTGTGGCTGTGCCCGCCGAACCAGGCGTCGACCCCCGGCACGCCCCGCGCGAGCCGCGGCAGGTCTCCATGCGGGCGGCCGCCCGAGTCGGTGTCGGCCGGGATGTGGCCGACGCCGATGACCACGTCGGCGTGTCCGCGCCGGCGCAGCCCGGGCACGAGCGCGACGGCGGTCGCCGAGTCGTCGTCGAATCGCAGGTGGGTGACGTTCTTGGCCAGCGTCACCGTCGGGGTCTTCGGATAGCAAAGCCCGAGGATGCCGATGCGCACCCCGCGACGCGACACGACGGTGTCCGCACGCGCCCAGCGCGGCAGCTTGCCGTTCTTCACCAGTCGCATGTTGGCCCCGAGGGCGCCGAAGCGCATCTCGTGGACACGGTGTTCGAGGGTATCGGCGGTCCAGTCGAACTCGTGGTTCCCGATCGCGCTGGCCGCGTACCCCAGCGCGTTCATCTGTTCGACGATCGGGCGGCCGAAGGCGAGATTGGAGATCATCGTGCCCTGGAACAGGTCGCCGCCGTCGATGAGCACCGTGCCCTCGGGGTTCTCGGCCCGGAGCTTCGCGATCCAGGAGGCGAGCGCGACGGAGCCGCCCATCCACCGGTTCGAACGCCGGTCCCGGGTGGGCTGGACGAAGCCGTGGAAATCGGTGGTCTCGAGCACGCGGATGGTCGGGTACCGCATGTTCGCGACCAGCGCCAGGGTCTGGGCACGGGTCAGCGTATCGGCGAAGATGAACGCGCCCGCTCTCCCGCGCGCGAAGTCGATGCCGGTGAGGAGTCCGCGGCGGAAGGACGGATCTCTGCGCGTCCGGCCGAGCTCGTAGCCGGCGCCGCGGGCAGCACCTTCGCACCAGTCGAGCGCCAGAGCGAGCGGGAGGATCGCGAACGGGTCGAAGTGATCCCCGTGCTGCGAGATGCCCAGCACCTTGCGTCGCAGCAGTCCGTCCAGCCACGGCTCGAGCGAGTCCGGAACATCCGCGAACGCGCCCGAGAGCCGCCTCTCCCGCCAGCCGAAAGACCGCGCCAGCCAGTAGGCCAGATCGCCCCGGCGCGCCGGCTCCGCTGGGTAGACGCGCATCGCCTCCGCGCGCGGCAGGACGCCTTGTCGGACCAGCAGGTCGATGAACGGCCGCTCGGGGACCGAGGCGTAGTCAGGCAGGATCGTCCAGTTGCGCGAGAAACTCCCATCCAGCGTGCGCGCGTGGCGGATGTAGTCGGCGATCAGATCGCGCACGCCGCGTGGGACGACCGACAGGCGTGGGGCGCGGCGGACCGCCTCGAAGCCACCCCCGCCGTTCATGCGATAGCTGTTCACCGCGACCTTCAAGCGCTGGTCGGCGGCCAGCGGATGGCCGGCCAGCGAGAGATTGGCGATCCGGTCGCCCGGCGGACGGGTCAGGTCCATCTCGTAGGAGAGCCCTTCGGCCGCGTCGAAGTTGTAGCCGGCGATCGCGGGGTCGGTGAGCGCATGGCCATCGCTGAAGTCGTAGGGAGCGAAGTATCGCGCCGCGCCCTCGAGCGTCTCCTTCAGCTCGGTGCCGGTGAGCACGACCACGCCGAGCGTGTTGTCGTAGGGATACAGGGCCATCACCTGGCGGAGGGTGATCGGTCCGGCCGGGATGCGAAGCCCGGTGTCCGGGAGCGCGGCCAGCGACACGTCCGCGCCGGTCGCCTCGAGCTGGACCCGCTGGATCAGCTCCCAGAGCGCCCCGTCTTCGAGGCGCCCGCGTGGCGAGCCCAGCTCGCGCAGCGCCACGCCCAGGGTCTCCGCCATGGCGACCTCGGTGGCGCGGTGGTAGGGCTCCGCGAATGCCACCAGCGCCGAATCCGCCGGCACGGAATCGGTGACCGCGATCACCCGCGCCCGGCGCGTGGCGAGCCGCCAGGGCTCGCGCGCCGACGCCCGCGCGAAGGTGAGATCCACGCGGCCCAGGTGCTCGGCCCATCGGCCGGCCTGCGTCACGATCGTCGCGCCGATCGCGGTCGAATCGATCACCACATGGGTGTGGCCGAGGATCAACAGATCGACCCCGGGCACCTCCTGGGCCAGACGGCGACCGAGGTTCTCGTCGGGCGGGCCCATGACGACCTGCGACGCGCCGGGGCCCTGCTCGAGGCCAAGCCCGGTATGAGCCAGCACGACGACCACGTCGCAGAGACCGCCCGAGCGCAGCCGGGCGACCTCCGCGCGCGCCGCCTCGACCGCCGGCATGAATCGCATCCCGGCGATGTTCGCCGAGTCCTCGAGCGCTGGCACCGCCGGTGTGCAGATGCCGACGACACCGACGCGCAGCGCCCCGACCGTCTTGACGATCGAAGGCGCGAATGCGGACGTGCCGTCCGAGACGCGCACGATGTTGGCGGCGAGCCAGGGGAAGCCGGCGTCGGCACGGGCCCGCGCGAGGGCGCCCTGGCCGAAGCTGAACTCGTGGTTGCCGACCGCCATCGCGTCGTAGCCCATACGCGTCATGGCGGTCATCATGGGCTCGGTGCCCTGGCTGAAGCCGCGCCGCCACACCATCTCGAGCGGCGAACCCTGCATCGCGTCCCCGGCGTCGAGCAGGAGCACCGGGCCACCCTCGGCCCGCACGCGCCGGACCATCGTCGCCACCCGTGCGAGCCCGCGGGGGGCGGGCCGGTCGGCGAGGTAGTCCCAGCCCGTGAGAGCGCCGTGCAGGTCGCTGGTGTGGAGGACGGTGAGGCGCGCCTCCTCCGAACGGACAGCCGCCGGCCAGATGATGAGGAGGGCGAACGCGAGGGCGAAGCGGTGGGATGCCATCGAAGAGCCCGACGCTAGCACCCGCTCGAAACGAGGGTCAAGCGCGCGAGACCGTCGAGGTTTGCTCCACGGCGGAGCGCTGCCTATAGTGCGTTGCCCGAGTCGGCGGACGCTCCGTCGGCACCGGCCGCGGCACAGGAGACCCATGTCCGAGCCCATCCGCTGTCCCGACTGCGGGCACGCGAATCCCCCCGGAAGCACGAGCTGCGAGGCCTGCCACTTTCCGCTGGTCGAGATTGGCGCGCGCGGGCGCAGCGATCCGGAACCGGCGACGACCCCACCCATCCGCGCGGTCCGGCCGGTCCGGCCGCGCCGCCCGAAGCCGCAGTCCAACGTCGCGCTCTCGCTGTGGCTCGGTGTGGGCGCATTCCTCGCGCTGTTGCTGGTGTTCATCGCCGTGCAGGCCAACCTGCAGCGGGACAACCCGCCGGTCGAGGGGTCGAACCCGGGCCAGCAGGAGCAAGTGAATACGCTCCGCGCCGTTCTCGAGAAGGACTCCACCGACACCCACGCGCACGTCGGCCTCGCGGACATCCTGTTCGACACCGGCAACTGGTCGGAGGCGATCGTCCACTACCGTGCGGCGCTCAACCGGGACTCGAGCCTGGTGACGGCACTGGTGGATATGGGCGTGTGCTACTACAACCTGAGCGCCCCGGACGAGGCCGAGCGGCTTTTCCGGCTGGCGCTCGCGCGTGATCCACACCAGCCGTTCGCCCTGTTCAACCTCGGAATTGTCTACGAGCGCCGCAACGAGCCGGAGCAGGCGCTCAAGTACTTCCACAGCTCGCTCGAGAGCGCCCCGCCCGAGAACATGAAGCAGGCGCTCCTCGAGGCGATGCAGCGCGTGGTGAAGCAGACCGGCAAGGCCGCGCCGCCGCTGAACGAATCGAAGTAGCGCCTAGGCGGGCGAGGGCAGCAGGCCCATCGAACGCAGTGCCGCTTCCGTGTGCCGTCCCACCGCCCCGGCCTGCAGCGCGCGTCGGGCGATGAAGCGCACCAGGTCGTCGGGCGTATCGAGGTCGGATAGCCCCCCCAGCAGCGCCGTCTCGAGCCCGGCGCGTTTCGCCCGCTCGAGCGTCTGTTCCAGGACACGCTCGGTGCCCCAATCGACGCCCTCGAAAAGTTGAGGGGCCATGCGTCTCAAGGCGAGCAGGTAGTAGCCGCCGTCGCTCGCGGGCCCGAGCACCAGGTCGCTCGCGCTCAACGCCTCGTACGCCTCGAGGATGATGCCAGGCTCCAGGTCCGGGCAGTCCACGCCGATCGCGACCACCCGGTCGTCGGGGCCGCCAAGGAGATCGCCGAAGACACGGCCGAGCCGCTCCCCGAGGTCGCGACCTGTCTGATCCCGGGCGACGACCTCCGAAGGGAGTTCCACCGTCTCACGCCCCGCCGGGGCCTCGGCCCAGTACACGAACCGCTCCTCCGCCACGCTCCGGGCCGTCATCTCGAGCGTGTCCTCGAGCATCGCCCGGTAGAGACCGCATGCGAACGGGGGAGGGAGGGCCGGAGAAAGTCGGCTCTTGACTGCTCCAGCCGCCGGCCAGCGCGCCAGGATCGCGAGGCGCATCATCGGGACTTGGCGCACTGGAGGGGGCCGTGCGATGGATCCATGATGCTAGCATCCGGTCTAGATTCAAGTGCTGCAAGCGGAAACGACGCGTGGAGCGGAGGCAAAGGACCAACTCTCTGGCCTGACCTCATACCAATGAGCCGGCCGCTGACTGGCGAGCCGGCGTGAAACCCATTGACGACACACATTAATCAAGTATTCAATTGAATACATGATGATTGAAACAAACGCCGCGTTCGCGACCCAGCTCTACGATCAGCTGGCCAGGGTGAGCAAGGCGATCTCGAGTCCCCGGCGGCTCGAGCTGGTCGATCTGCTCGCGCAGGGGGAACGAACCGTGGACGAGCTCGCCACGCTCACCTCGATGAGCGTCGCCAATACCTCGCGCCATCTCCAGTCACTGCGATCGGCGCGGCTCGTCGCGGTGCGGCGGGCGGGCCTCCACGCGCACTATCGGCTGGCCGATGAACGCGTCTTCAGGGTGTGGCAGGCGGTTCGGGACCTGGGCGAGGCCCGGCTGTCGAGCGTCCGCGAGCTGGTCAGGACTCACTTCGAGGATCGTCGCGATCTCGAGCCGATCCCACTCGAGGCACTGCTCGACCGCATGACGTCGGGAGACGTGATCCTGCTCGACACCCGGCCGGAGCGGGAATTCGACGCGGGCCACATCACCGGGGCGGTGAACATCCCGGTCGAGGAGCTGGAGGCGCGCCTGCACGTGCTTCCGGTGGACCAGGAGATCGTCGCCTACTGTCGCGGTCCCTACTGCGCGTTCTCCGATGAGGCGGTGGCCGTGCTGCTGGCGAACGGGTATCGCGCGCGCCGGTTCGCGCTCGGGTTTCCCGACTGGCGCGCGGCCGGTCATCCGGTCGAGGCCGCGGCCCGTGCGCACGCCGCGACCGCGGGTGGTTGACAGTGACGACGCCCATTCCTAGATTCCCCTCGGACGCGGCTGCTGATGGCGCTGCCGCTCTCATCGGCTCGCGGCGGCCGGCAGGTACCTTCCCCGAACCCAAGCACTCCCCATGCCCGACACCAGGCACTTCGACGTTGTCGTCATCGGCACCGGACCGGGGGGCTACGTGGCCGCCATCCGGGCCGCGCAGCTCGGCCTCCGCACCGCGGTCGTCGAGAAGGACGAGCTCGGCGGCACCTGCCTCAATTGGGGCTGCATCCCCACCAAGGCCTGGATCGTCTCGGCGCACCTCTTCGAGCAGATCAAGCGCGCGAAGGAGTACGGGATCGAGGTGGGCGAGCCGCGGATCAACTGGGGCTGGCTGGTGGAGCGCAAGCAGAAGGTGGTCAAGCAGCTCACCGGCGGGGTGAAGACGCTGCTGCAGGGCCGCCAGGTCGAGATCGTGCATGGCATAGCGAAGCTCACCGGCGCCCAGAAGATCGTGGTGACCGCCAGGGAGGGGGGCGCCACCGAGCTCTCCGCCGACCACATCATCCTCGCCACCGGCGCGTCCGCGTCGCTGCCGCCGGGGTTCAGGCTCGACCGCGAGCGCGTCATCACCAGCCAGGAAGCGCTCGACCTCTCGCGCCAGCCCAGGCGCCTCGCGGTGCTCGGCGGGGGGGTGGTGGGCACCGAGTTCGCCTGCTTCTTCGCGGCGATCGGCACCGAGGTGACGCTGATCGAGATGCTGCCCAGGCTGCTGCCCGCCGAGGACGACGAGATCGCGCAGACGCTCGAGCGCGAGCTGAAGAAGCAGAAGATCGCCCTGCACCTCAACACCCGGGTGGAGGGCACGAAGGACGAGCCGGACGGCGCGGTGACGCTGTCGCTGGCGGGCGGCAAGACGGTGACGGTGGACACGGTGCTGGTGGCGACCGGGCGGCGTCCCTACACCGGGGAGATGGGTCTCGAAGCGCTCGGGGTCGCGCGCGGCGACCGGGGAAAGGTCGTCGTCAACGATCGGCTCCAGACCTCGGTGGCGGGCCTGTACGCGATCGGGGACGTCACCGACATCAAGCAGCTCGCCCACTTCGCCTCGGCGCAAGGCAAGGCCGCGGCCGAGATCATCGCCGGGCATCCGGCCCAGACCAACTGGCGTGCCGTGCCGGCGGCCACCTTCACCACGCCCGAGATCGCGAGCGTCGGCCTCACCGAGCGCGAAGCGGCCGCCGAAGGACGCAAGCTCAAGATCGGCCGCTTCCCATTCCGTGCCCATGGACGCAACATCGCCGACGGCGAGCTGGCGGGGTTCGTGAAGCTCATCGCCGACGCCGATACCGACCAGCTGCTGGGCGCCCACATCATCGGCGCCAAGGCCGGCGATCTCATCCATGAGTGCGCGCTGGCGATCGCCGCCGATCTCAACGCGCGCGACCTCGCGCAGGCCATCCACGCCCACCCCACCGTGACCGAGGCCATCGGCGAAGCGGCCGAGGACATGGAGCGCATGGCCATCCACATCCTGCGCCAGGAGGCGAAGGCCGCCGCGCGCTAGCGCCGCGCCCGGGCATCATGGGACCTCCGACCGTCGTCTCGTTGTACCTCAGCGTCGGCAGCCGCAAGCCGCTCGTGCCGGTCGAACGCGTGACGGCGATGCTCGAGCGCGGGCTCGAAGGCGATCGCCATCTCAAGGCGAACGGCCGGCGGACGGTGCTGCTCATGGAGCACGAGGTGCTCGACCACTTCGGCCTGGGGCCGGGTGCCGTGCGCGAGCAGGTGACCGTGCGTGGGCTCGAGCTGATGAAGCTGGTGTACGGCAGCCGGCTGCGCATCGGCACCGCGACGCTCGAGGTGGCCGGACCCTGCGCCCCCTGCGAGCGCATGGACGAGATCCGGACCGGCCTGCGCGCCGAGCTCGAGGGCCGGCGCGGCCGATTCGTCCGCGTGGTCGAGGCCGGCTCCTTCGCGGTGGGCGACGCCATCGCCGTCCTGCCCCCGGCGGGCTCCGCCGCAGGATAGCCGTTCGCGCCGCGGGCGCCCCACCGCCCGCTCGTGACGCACGCAGACGCACACCGGCAGCCAGGGAGGCCGTCCTGCAGCGCACGATCTCCGCCACGCTCCTGTTCGCGGTCGCCGCGGTCCTGGTGACCGGGCTGCTGGCGTGGGTCGCCTATAACGGCGTTCGCAACGCGCTCGAAGCCGAGTTCGGCCGCCGGCTCGAGACGCTGGCCAGGACGGCAGCCTCCCAGGTGAGCGCCGCCGATCTTCGTGACGCGCAGCTCCTGGGCGAGGACGGCAGCGGCTACCTGGCGCTCCAGGTCCTCCTCGAAGAACTGCGCTCCTCGACCGGCCTCGTCGCCGCCTCCGCCCTCGACTCGACCGGCGCGGCGCTCTACGACACGCGCGGCGCCGAGCACCATCGCGAGAAGAGCCCGCTCGACACGCTGGCCCACGAGACGCTCGCGCACGCCATGACCGGGACGGTGGCCGTCACGCCCATCTACCGCGTGGCGGGGCTGGAGCTGCGCGCCGGGCTCGCTCCGATCCGCGGCGACCGGCACGTGGCCGGCGTGGTCACGGTCGAATCACGCGTCGACTACCTGGCGGTGCTCGATGATTTCCGGCGCACGCTCATGCTGGCGACAGCGCTGAGCGCCCTGGGCATCGCCGTGCTGGCCCTGGTCATCATCCGCGTGGTGGGTTCGGCCGCCGGGTTGGAACGCCGTCTGTCGCGCGCCGAGAACCTGGCCGCGATGGGTCGGCTGACCGCCACCCTCGCCCACGAGATCAAGAATCCGCTCGCCATCATCCGGGGCTCGGCGCAGCGTCTCGGCAAGCTCGACCCCGAGGCCGAGCGCTGGGCCCAGTCGGTGGTCGAGGAGACCGACCGCCTGACGCGGACGGTCGGTCGTTATCTGCAGTTCGCGCGGGGCGAGACCGAGCCGACCGGCCCGGGAGACGCGGCCCAGGCGCTCCACGAGACGCTCGATCTGCTCGAGGGCGAGTTCCGGGCACGTCGCGCGATCCTCGCCCGTCCCGAAGGCGCGCCCGCGAGCCTTCCGGTGCGTCTCGATAACGAGTCCTTGAAACAAGTCTTCCTGAACCTGATGCTGAACGCGCTCGAGGCGGTCGGCGAGGGAGGCCGGCTCGCCGTGGCGGTGGCGGAACGACGCGACCGCATCGAGGTGAGCTTCGCCGACGACGGACCGGGCATTCCCGCCGAGACGCTCCGGCAGCTGGGGAATCCCTTCATCACCACCAAAGCGCGCGGCTCGGGACTGGGGCTGTTCCTCAGCCGTCGTCTGGTGCGGTCGGCCGGGGGAGAGCTGGAGATCGACAGTGCGGTGGGGCGCGGCACCACCTGCACCGTGCGTCTGCCGCGCCGGAGAACCTGACGCGTGCGCGTGCTGGTCGTCGATGACGAGATCAAGAACGCCGAGCTGACCGCCCTGGCGTTGCGCGACGGCGGGCACGAGACCGAGTTCGTCAACGGCGGCGCGGCGGCACTCACGCGCATGGAGGCGGCGCCGTTCGATGCGGTGGTCACCGACCTGCGCATGCCCCGGATGGACGGTCTCGAGCTGTTGCGCGAGCTCCACCATCGCTGGCCGGCGGCGCTGCTGGTGATGATGACCGCCTACGGCGACATGGAGACCGGCCGGCGCGCGCTCCGCGACGGCGCGTTCGCTTACGTGAGCAAGGAAGGCGAGTTCGCCGGAGAGATCGCCGATCACCTCGCGCGCGCGGCGCGCGAGCGGGCCCTCGAGACCGACAATCGGCGCCTGGCCGGCACCGTGGATTCCCTGCGGAAGGGACTCGCCACCGTGGTGGGTGACTCGCCCGCGCTGCGCCATGCCCTCTCCCTGGCGGAGAAGGTGGCGCCGACGGACTCGACCGTGCTGCTGCGCGGTGAGAGCGGCACCGGGAAGGACCTGTTCGCGCGCGCCATCCACTACGCCAGCCGCCGCTCGGCGGGGCCCTGGGTCAAGGTGAACTGCGGCGCGCTGCCCGAGAACCTGCTCGAGAGCGAGCTGTTCGGGCACGAAAGGGGATCCTTCACCGGCGCGGTGCGCCAGAAGGCCGGGCGATTCGAGGACGCCGACGGCGGCACGCTGTTCCTCGACGAGATCGGCGAGCTTCCCATGAGCCTGCAGGTGAAGCTCCTCCAGGTGATCGAGGAGAAGACGTTCACGCGCGTGGGCGGCAATCGGCCGATCACCGTGAGCACGCGCATCATCGCCGCGACGAACCGCGACCTGGAGGAGATGGCCAGGGCGCGTCAGTTCCGTGAGGACCTGTTCTTCCGACTCAACGTGTTCCCGATCCGCATCCCCCCGCTGCGCGAGCGGCCCGGGGACGTGCCGGCGTTGGTGGAGCACGTGCTGGCCGCCCGCGGCGCCTCGCGTGACAAGGTGGCGCCCGAGGCGATGCGCGCGCTCGAGCAGTACGCCTTCCCCGGGAACGTGCGCGAGCTGGAGCACACGCTGGAGAGAGCGTTCATCCTCGCCGGGAGCGACCCGATCGGCATCGAGCATCTGTCGTTCGCGCGGCCCGAGCTGCAGGGCGCCGGGGGCCCGGGCGGATCCCGGGACGGGTTGGACTGGGTCCCGATCATCCCGCCCGCAGGACTCTCGCTCGAGACGCTGGAGCGCGAGCTGATCCTCCAGTCGCTCGACCGCGCGGGCGGCAACAAGACCCAGGCGGCGAAGCTGCTCGGCCTCACGCGTCGCACGCTCTACTCACGGATGGAGAAGCACGGGTTGCGCAAGCCCGGCGAAGGCGAGGAAGCGGGCGACGACGAGGGTGCCGAACCGCGCGCGGCGGGCGCCGCGGAGCCCGGTTCGGGCGGGGGTGCGCGATGAACCTCCTGCGCGGATGGCTGT
>JBGPXY010000099.1:0-9837 GCA_041492985.1 Candidatus Eiseniibacteriota bacterium | reverse complement strand
CAGCGAGTAGCGGGCCGGATGAGAGACGCGCACGTCATCCGCGTAAAGCTGCAGCAGACCACGCTCGTACACGCGCCGCCCCCACTCGAGGTCTCCGCCGGACATCAGGCGGCTGTCGAACAGGCCGACGGTGTCGAACACCTTCTTGAAGGTGAAGAGATTGGCTGTGGCTCCGAATCGTCGCACGGCGACGTTCCGATCCTGGTGGAAGCTCATGACGATGAGGTCGTAGAGCTCCGACGCGGTCGGGCTGCGCGGGTCACGGAAGATCAGGTCGACCCGGCCGGCGACGAGACCACAGTCGGGGGCCCGGAGCAGGTGCTCGACGCCGCGCTCGATCCAGTCGTGCGTCGGCACGCAGTCGGAATCGGTGAAGGCCAGGGCCTCCCCGGTCGCCTCGGCGATCCCGCGGTTCCTCGCGGCGTAGGAGCCGGGCTCATCTTCGCGCAGGAGCCTGGCTCGCGGGCATGGGGCGACGACCGACCGCAGATCCTCGCTCGAGCCGTTGTCCACGACGACGATCTCGTGTCGATCGGCGGCATAGGTCTGCTCGCCGAGCGCCTCGAGACAGCGCCGCAGACCCTCGGAGTTGTTGAACGCGGGAACGATCACCGAGACGAACGGCCGCGCCGGGCTGTTCATCGCAGTTGCCCCTGAAGCAGCGTCACCAGCCGGTCGTTCAGCACCCGGATGTCGAAGTGCTCGACGACCTGCTGCCGCGCCGCGCGTCCCATCGCCGGCCAGTCCTCGGGATGATCGATGAGGGCCTCCAAGGCGCGCGCGAGCGCATCGGCATCCCGCTCGGGCACCAGGCGGCCGGAGACGCCGTCGTGCACCAGCTCGGGGATGCCGCTGTGGATGGTGCTGACGACCGGCATCCCGGTCGCCATCGCCTCCATGAGCGAGACGGGGATGCCTTCCTGATCCCCATCCTGGCTCGTGACGCTCGGGGCCACGGCGATGTGCGATCGATTCAAGTTCGCAAGCACCGCGTCGTGATTCCGCGAGCCCAACACCGTGATCCGACCGCCCATCTCGAGGCGACCGATCAATGCCTCGAGGTCCCCGCGCAGGGGTCCGTCGCCGATGATGGTGTAGTGGACGTCGCGGCGCCGGGCGACGAGCTGCGCGACCGCGCGGATGCCGTACTCGACCCCTTTCTTCTCGACCAGGCGGCTGATGGTGATGAGTTCCACGGGGTGCCCCGGCTCCGGTCGGCGTTCGAGGAACGCGAAGCGCTCGGGGTCGATCCCCATGCGGTGAACCACCACGCGCTTCTCGGGACAACCCAGCGCGATGAGCTTGCTCCTCCAATGCTCGCTGATGGGAAGGAACAGGTCGCCATTCTCGAACAGCAGCCGGTAGACATCGCTGCCGAAGGTCTCGAGCTGCCACGAGAGGTCCGCACCGTGGAAGACGGTCACGAGCCTCCCGTTGAGCACGCCGACCTCCTTGAGCATCGATGCGCGCAGCCCATTCCACCCGAAGTGGCAGTAGATGATGTCGAATGCGCGCCGCGGCGCGAAGCGGGAGGCCCAGTAGAGGAGGTTCAACGACGAGGCGGTGCGGCCATACCGGTTCCCGTTGAGCGATCGCAGCACGCTCGGCAGGGACACCGGGTAGCGGACCAGCAGCCCTATGCCCTTGAAGATCCGACTCAGCGGGTTCGGTGGCAGGGAGGGCCAGTAGGTCGTCCGCTCGAGCAGGCGATAGCGATCGACGACCGGATGCACCGGGGATGACCCGGTCGGACGCTTCGCGTAGACGTGGACCTCGTGGCCGCGATCGAGCAGGCCCGTGATCTGATTCAGCACGAACGTCTCCGAGAGCACCGGGAAGGGATCGGTCAGGAAGAAGGCGATGTTCATCGGCACAGCCACGCCGCGAGCGCCCAGGAGAGCGTCGCCAGGAACAGCCACTGGAGCGCGCCGGCCGCGATCGGACGCACACCCGCCGAACGCAGGTCGGAGAATCCGGTCTGGAGCCCCACACCCGCCATGCCCACGCACAGCAGCCACAGGTCGCCGCGGCGGATGAGGTCGAGCCACCGCGTCGGCAGCCAGCCGGTCGAGACGAGGCCGGCGAAGATCACGAACAACACCAGGAACCAGGGCACCGGCGCGACCCTGGCCTGGCCCGCCTCGAGATGGCGGTGGCGCAACGACCAGCCGAGGTAGAGCACCACCGGCGCCAGCAGGCAGATGCGCGCCAGCTTGACCACCGTGGCCACGCGCGCCGCCTCGTCGCTCACGCCGAAGCCGGCCGCCACCACCTGCGCCATCTCGTGCAGGCTGGCACCCGTCCACACGCCGTAGACGAACTCGTTCATGTGCAGCGTGTGCGCGAGCAGCGGGTAGAGCACGATGCCCAGGGTGCCGAGCAGCGTGATGATGCCGAGCGCCAGCGCCGAGTCGCGCTTCTCGCCCTGGACCACGGTGTCGGCTGCCACCACCGCCGAAGCACCGCAGATGGCGCCGCCCACGCCCAGCAGGAGCGCGAGCTTCTCGGTGACCCCGAGCCGGCGCGCGATCCACCAGCCGAACAGCAGCGCCGCGAAGGTCGAGACCACCACCACCACCAGCGCCGGCCCGCCGATCTTCCACAGCTCGGCGACGCTGAGGCGGAATCCCAGCCCCGCCACCGCCCAGCGCAGGATGGGGCGCTGCGCCATGCGGATGCCGGGCAGCACCGCGGAGGGCTCGGGGAGCAGCGACTTCCACGCCATGCCCAGCAGGATGACCAGCAACAGGGCGCTCACGTGAAGCGTGTTCTTCACCCACGGCAGCTCGGCGAGCCAGAAGCCGGCGGTCGCGAGCAGAACGACCAGCAGCAGGCCGGGCAGCAGGCTCGAGAGCGCTGCCTTCAAACCGTCGGCCCTATGCCGTGTAGCTGAGGGTGCGGTGCTCGCGCCGGTAGCCACCGCCCTCGAGCGGTTGGAACGCGTGGCACCAGGTCAGCTCGCCGCCGTAGACGTGGATGGTGACCGAAGCGGTGGGGTCGGGATTCTCGATCATGTGGTATTCGAACGGCGGGATGAGATGCCCCGCCTCGCCGACCCCCGCGAAGACCACCGATTCGGGGGTGAACTGGAGCTTCTCCGCCTCGGCATCGCCTTCGAGATCGAACGACGTGACCCGGATCCGTCCTCGATACACGCACTCCACGCACCACACGCCGGCGTGATCGTGGAGCGGGGTGCCCTGTCCGCTGTCCCAGACCATCACCACCACGCTGTAGCGCCCGGCCGGATCCTTGTGCATGAGCCGGCGCGCGTACTTGTCGGGCGCCGGCCTGAGGAGGGCTGAGTCCACGAACTGTTCGCCGCTGCTCACCACGTCGGCGAGCACGCGCTTGACGTTGCGACACAACACATCTGTGTCTTTGGTGTCGACGGCCTGGTCGAGCCGGCGGATCAGCTCGTCGGCCTTCGCGGGGCGTGCGGTCATGGCCATGGCAGGAGCCCTCCTTCGCGCGGAAGATGGTAGCAGAGCGTGCGCAACCCCAGCAGCAGGAGAGATGCGTGGCGCCGATCCGGCGTGCGGTCCGGCCTCAGGCCGCGCTGAAGAGCTTCGCGAGCGCGAAGGCCGCAGCGGCGGCGAGGCCGCCCACCAGCACGGTCTGGCCGGCGCTGCGCGCGGGCCCGGCGCCCGTGTAACGACCCTTCACCCAACCGAACGCGAACAACGCCACGAGCGTGACCGCCACCGACCAGGGGAGCGCTGCCCCCGCGTGAGGCAGGAGCATGTAGGGGGCGAGCGGCACCAGCCCGCCGGTGACGTAGGCGAGCGCGATCGTCAGGGCGCTCGACCGCGCCCGGCCCGGCTGGGGCGCTTCGAGACCTAGCTCGAATCGCATCATGAAGTCCACCCAGGCCGCGGGGCGGGCCTGGAAGGCGCGCAGCACCGGCGTCACCTCCTCGTCGGTGAGACCGTAGCCGCGGAAGATGCCCGCCACCTCCCCGGTCTCGGCCTCGGGCTTCTCGACCACCTCGCGCTCCTCGCGTCGTCGCTCGCTCGCGTAGTGATCCGCATCGCTGCGCGCGGCTAGGTAGCCGCCCAGACCCATCGCGATCGAGCCGGCCGCGATCTCGGCCAGACCGGCGGTGACGATGATGGCGGTGGAGGAGACGGCTCCCGAGAGACCGGCGGCCAGCGCGAAGGGGACCGTGAGGCCGTCGGACATGCCGATGACCACGTCGCGTACGCGCTCGCCGGCGGTGAAGTGCTGCTCGACGTGCGGGGTCTGTGGCATGGGACGCCTCCGCGGGTTCGGGTGGTGAGGCGCGATCGGCCGAGGGTCTACTCCTTCTGGGTCTTCTGCTCGCGCGACGCCGACTTCCAGATCATGCCCACCAGACTCAGGATCAGCGCGGCGACGATGGTGGTGCCCCAGCCGTCGACGTCGAGGCCGGGGACGATCCAGGCGGTCAGCTTGAGCATGCACGCGTTCAAGACCAGGAGGAACAGCCCGAGGGTGACGATCGTGAGCGGGAGCGTGAGCACGAACAGGATCGGCTTCACGAGCGCGTTCACCACCGCCAGGATGACGGCGCCGCACAGCGCCGGCACCCACCCGGTCACGCGGAACCCCGGCATGAACTGCGACAGGCCCATGAACGCGGCCGCCATGACGACGAAGTAGAGCAGTGTGTTCATCATCGTGCGCCTCCTTCTGGTGTCTTTGAGCCCCCGCTCTGCCCGCCCAGGTCGATCTGCCGATCGCGATACTCCGCATAGTCGGGCAGGAGACGGTCGTACTCGTCATCCATCAACGGCGAGGAGATCATGAAGTCGGCAGACGCCCGATTGCAGGCGATCGGGATGTTCCAGACCACCGCCATCCGCAGGAGGGCTTTGACATCAGGGTCGTGAGGCACCGGTTCGAGCGGGTCCCAGAAGAAGATCAGGAAATCGATCTCATTCTCGACGATCTTGGCGCCGATCTGCTGATCCCCGCCAAGCGGACCGCTCTGAAGGCGGCTGATCTTGAAGCCGAGTGCGCGTTCGAGGACTTCGCCCGTGGTGCCAGTGGCGGAGACGCGATGATGGGCCAGGAGGTCGCGGTTGAACCTCGCCCATTCCAGGAGGTCACGTTTCTTGTTGTCGTGCGCGACGAGAGCAATCTTCTTGTCGCGGCCCATGACGATTCGCTGTTGCGCCATCGAGAGTTCCCTTTCGCTGGAGAAGACCCTGTCCCGGACGCGGCATCGCGCGCCACGTTACTCCACGAACGCAACCTAGGGCAGGAAGTAGAACGCGATCCCCAGCACCAGGTACACCGCGAGCAACAACGCCCCCTCGAGCCAGTTGGACTCACCGTCCTGCGCCACCAGGTTCATGGCGGCGACCGCGACCCCGACCGCGAGCACCTCGAACGGGGTGAAGCGCAGGTCCATCGGCCCGTCCGGCACCAGGTACGAGATGAACACCAGCACCGGCGCCACGAACAGCGCGATCTGGATGCTCGAGCCCACGGCGATGTTGATGGCCAGGTCCATCTTGTTCTTCATCGCCATCAACACGGCGGTCGAATGCTCCGCGGCATTGCCGATCACCGCCACGATGATGACGCCGACGAACACCTCGCTCACGCCGACGGTGCTGGCGGTCTCCTCGACGGCACCGACCAGCAGTTCGCTCATCCACGCCACCACCACCGTGGCGATCGCCAGCATGAACGCGGCACGCCTCGTCGATCTCGCCGGTCCGACGGGCTCGTGCGACGCGGTGTGATCCTGGCCGGCGTAGAGATGGCGATGGGTGCGGAGCGAGAAGAGCAGGCTCAGGAGGTAGGCGACGAACAGCACGATGGCGATGAGGAGCGAGAGCGAGCGCTCGGAGGCGACCTCGCGGTCTGGGGTGATCAGGGCGCCCTCGACGGCGTGCTCCGCGACGATATGGAACACCGCCGGCACCACCAGCCCGATCGCCGCGAGCGCCAGCAGGGTCGATCCCGCCGCGGCCGCCGCCCGATCGAAGGTCTGCTTCTCGCGCCCCATTCCGCCCAGCAGCACCGACGCCCCGAGCACCAGCAGGACGTTGCCGATGATGGAGCCGGTGAGGCTCGCCTTCACCACGTCGAACAGCCCCTGCCGCAGTGCCACCACCGCGATGATCAGCTCGGCGGCATTGCCGAAGGTGGCGTTGAGCAGCCCGCCCACCCCGGCGCCCAACCGGCTCGCGAGCCCTTCGGTGGCGCTGCCCATCAGGCCCGCGAGCGGGATGATCGCCAGCCCGGCGAAGATGAACACCGTCAGGGCGCCCCAGTCGAGCCAGTCGGCGATGGCGGCCAGCGGCACGAAGACCAGCAGGATGAGGAGCAACCGCTCGGGGGCGGGGAGCGGCAGTCGTGCGGGCGCTGAGGCGGACCGGGCGGCGATCATGAGCGGGCACTGTGCACCACCCGCCGGCGGGGCTCAAGCGCCGGGCGCCATCCTCATGCTCCGGGTCCGCGCAGCGGAAGGCGCAACGCCGCGGCACAGCCCCGCGCCTGCTCGCGGTTCGCGAGCGAGAGCGTGCCGCCGTGCGCCTCGGCGATCTGCCGGCACAGGGCGAGCCCGATGCCGGTGCCTCCTGGCTTGGTGGTGAAGAAGGGCACGAACAGGTTGCTCATGTCGGCGAGCCCAGGGCCCTCATCCTCGATGCGGACCGCCAGCCAGTCGGGATCCGCGCTCCACGACACGCGCACGCCCCCGCCGGTCTCGAGCGCCGCATCGGCGGCGTTCCGCACCAGGTTGGTGAGCAGGGCGTCGAGCTGATCGGGATCGGCGAGCAGCGAGGCCTCGGGGCCGCCCATCACCTCGACCCGGGTGCGGGTCTCGAGCGAGGCGATACGCCGCATGGTCGCGGCCACCTCGACCGGGCGTGGCGTGGGCCGCGGCAGACGCGTGAGGCGCGCGTAGGCCTGGATGAAGCGACCGAGCGTCTCCGCTCGCGATTCGATGACGCCCAGCCCTTCGACCAGGTCCATGTCGGCCTCCTGCGTGGCGCCGGTGCGCGCGAGCGTCGCCCGCAGGCTCCCGGCGATCGACTTGATCGGCGCCAGCGAGTTGTTGATCTCGTGGCTCAGCACGCGGACGAGTCTCTGGAAGGCGAGCCGCTCCTCCTCGCGCAGCGACCGGGTGAGGTCGGTGAGCACGACCAGCTGGTGTGGGAGCCCTTCCCAACGATAGGTCCCGCGCCGCAGCTCCAGCCGGCCCGCGCGTCCGGGGAGCGCCATCTCCACCATGCGCGGCGTCCCGCCCGTGAGCGCCTCCGCGAGCCCCAGCGACTGAGCCGAGAGTCCGACGGCCCGCTCGCCCGGAACGCCGAGCAGCGCTTCGCCGCCGCGGTTGATGAGGTTCAAGCGTCCCCGGTCGTCGAAGGCGAACACGGCGATGTCGATGGCCTCCATGACGCGACGCAACAGGCCCATCGCCTCGCGCGCGTCGAGCCGCTGCTGCCGCAGCATGTCCGCGAGCGCGTTCACCTCGTGGTAGGCGAGCCCGAGCGGGCTCGAGCGGTCGGCGCCACGGGCGCGGATGGAGTAGTCCCCTTCACGCAGCGCCGCGAGGAGGTTCGAGAGCGTCTGCAGCGACGTCACCACCCGGGTGCGCAGCGCCAGGGCACAGCCGGCCCACACGCCCACGGTGAGCAGGCTGAGCGTGAGCCGCACGCTCGCGCGGTGGGGCAGCATCCAGAGGAACAACAACGAGACGAGCACCGCGGGGGCGCCGGCCGCCAGAGCGAGCAGCGTCACGCGCGTCTCGTGGCGGAGCGGAGCACGGCGCGGGCGTGGCACGGTGTCGAGTGTACGGCGTTTCAGAGGCGGTGGCGCTCGAGACGGCGGTAGAAGGCGCTGCGCGAGAGCCCGAGCGCCTTGGCCGCCTCGCTCACGTTGCCGTCGAATCGCTTCATCGCCCGGCGGATGAGCTCGCGCTCCACCTCATCGAGCGTCAGCTGGTCGAGGGCCGCGAGTCCGCCGCCCTCCGCCGGCCGCAGGCCCAGGTCCGCCTCGCGCACGGCGTCACCGGGGGCGAGCAGCACCGCGCGTTCGATCGCGTGATCCAGCTCGCGCACGTTACCCGGCCATGCGTGGGCCAGGAGCGACGCGTGAGCCGCGGGCTCGAACCCCACGAGCGCCTTGCCGTAGCGTTGCGCATGCTTCTCCAGGAAGTGAGCGGCGAGCAGCGGGATGTCCTCACGCCGGTCGCGCAGCGGCGGCAGACGGATCTCGACGGTGTCGATGCGGAACAGCAGGTCCTCGCGGAAGCGCCCGGCCGACGCCTCGGCACGCAGATCGGCGTTGGTCGCCGACACCAGACGCACCGAGACCTGGCGCGTGCGCGACGAGCCGACGCGCTCGAACTCGCCGGTCTGGATGACCCGCAGCAGCTTGGCCTGCTGGGCCAGCGGCACGTTCGCGATCTCGTCCAGGAACAGCGTGCCCCCGTCGGCCAGCTCGAACCGGCCGATGCGCTCCGCGCGGGCGCCGGTGAACGCGCCCCGCTCGTGGCCGAACATCTCGCTCTCGAACACGCCCTCCGAGAGCCCGCCCACGTTGACCGTGACCATCGCCCGCGCGGCCCGAGGCGAGGCGGCGTGGAGGATGTGCGCCACCAGCTCCTTTCCGGTGCCGTGCTCGCCGGTGACCAGGACGTTCGCCTCGCTCGGGCCCACGCGTGCGATCAGGTCGAGCGCGGGGCGCATCGCCGGCGCGTCGGCGATCAGGCGGGTGGCGCCGTCGGGGCTGAGCAGCCGGTTCTCCAGCTCGAGGCGACGCGCGCGCCGCAGGGCGCCGCTCAGCTCGACCTGGTTGCGCAGCGTGGCGAGCAGCCGCGCGTTGTCCCACGGCTTCTCGATGTAGTCGCGCGCGCCGCGGCGCATGGACTCCACCGCGCCATCGACGCTGCCCCACGCGGTCATGACGATGATGGGGAGAAACCCATCCAGCGTGCGGAGGCGCGAGATCAGGTCGAGACCCTCGAGCCCGCCGGTGGTGTCGCGCGTGTAGTTCATGTCGATGAGGACGGCGTCGTAGTCGGCCTTCTCGACGGCGGCGAGTACCGTGCCGGGCGAGGTCGCGGAGTCCACGTCGAAGCCCTGGCCCTTGAGCACGAGCCGCAAGGCTTCGAGGACGTCCTTCTGGTCGTCGGCGATCAGGACGCGCGTTTTCACCGCGGGCGCGGCCGGCGGCGCGCTAGGCGCGGCTGTGGGTGCGTTCACGTGCGATCCTTGAGACGGCGAACAAATACCCAGCCATTGGTCGAAGATACGCTAATCAGCCCGCACGGCTACAATCGGGTCCGCCAGTGTGGCGCGTCGGGCCGATCACGCCACGATCCACCCGTCCTTGAGGTTGATCACCCGGTGGCCGTAGGAGGCGTTTTCCTCGGAGTGCGTCACCTGCACGATCGTGGTGCCCTCGCCGTTCAGCCGGCGGAACAGGTCCATGATCTCGCGCCCCTGGGAGCTGTGCAGGTTGCCGGTGGGCTCGTCGGCGAGAATGAGCTTCGGCTTGGCGATGACCGCACGCGCCACGCCGACCAGCTGCTGCTGGCCGCCCGAGAGCTGTCGCGGGTAGAGGTCCTTCTTGGCGACGATGTGGAACCGGTCGAGCGTTTCGGCGACCACCGCCGCGCGCTCCGCCTTCTTCACGTCGCGATAGCTGAGCGGAATGTCGAGGTTTTCGTAGACCGTCAGGTCGTCGATGAGATGGTACTGCTGGAAGACGAAGCCGATGTACTTCTTGTTCAGCTCCACGCGCTCGCGCTGCTTCATCGCGTGGACGTCGTGGCCGAGGAAGCGGTACTGGCCGGACCAGACGCCGTCCAGCATGCCGAGGATCGAGAGCAGCGTG
>JBGPXY010000004.1:0-38795 GCA_041492985.1 Candidatus Eiseniibacteriota bacterium | reverse complement strand
CCCTTCTGTGCCGCGTCCTGGATCATCTCCTTCATGCGCTCGAGCAGCCGGGTGGGCTCGCCCGGGCGCGCGGCCTCGGCGAGCGCGGACGTGGGGATCTCCTCGAGCCGCTGAGCGACGCGCTCTCGGACGCCGCGCATGCGCTCGACCGCGGCCCCGACCTCGCCCTCGACCTCGAGCGACAGCGTCGTGGTGCGCTCGGTGGCGGTGCGCACCTCCGCGGCGAGCCGCTTCATCTCGTCCGACAGCTCCACCATCTCGGGCTCGGGACGCCCCTGTCGCGCGCCGGTGAGCGCGGCATTCAGGGCGATGAGCGTGGAGCGATTCGCCACCAGGTGCACCTGGTCGGCGATCTCCTGGACGCGCAACAACCCGCGCCCGAGGTGTTCGACGCTCCCGCTCGAGGACTCGACCAGCTCATGGATCGCGGCCCGCGCGGCGGCGCGCCAGTCGGCGAGCGCCCGCGTGTCGTCCCCGCCCGGCCCGGCGCCGATCGTCGCCAGCGATTGCTCCAGCTCGCCGCCCAGCCGCTGCAGCTCGCGCACGGTGGTCAGCAGGGCGGTCGCCTCGACGAAACCGCGTTCCGCGTCACCCGCGGTGTCGCGCGCGTCGCCGAGCGCACCGGCGACGCCCGCGCCGATCTCGCGAGCGGATCCCAGATTCTGCTCGCGCGCCTCGTCAAGACGTCGTATCCCGCGCTCCAGCGATCCCGCCAGCGGCGCGAGCGCTCCGGTCTCGACTCCGAGACCCTCCCAGCGCTCGCTGTCTGCCCAGCGCTCGATCGATTCGCGCATCGCCGCGATCTGCGAGCGGAGCACGCCCAGATCCTCCCCGGTGCGCGCGATCTGGCGCTGATGCGTGAGGAGGATCTGCACCTGCTGCGTGAGCCGTGACAGTTCCCCCCAGCCGGCGCCCGCGGGCAAGCCGCGCAGATCGGAGACCCGGCCGGTGGCGAGACCGTTCGCCAGCCCGCGCAGGTGGCCGATGATCCCGTGGTCGAGCCAGAGGGCGAACGCGACTCCCGTGAGGATGCCGATGGCGGCGACCGCAGAGAGCCAGGAGATGAAGACCGGCAGATCGAGCGGGGCGGCCGGCCCGGTGTGTGTGCCGACGATCCACCACATGCCGGCGGCGCCGATCAACGCGCCGCCCAGGCAACCCAGCCAGATGCGGAGCCTCAGACCCTGCGACGACTCGGGGGCGGCGGGACGCTCGTCACGGACGGGAGGAGGGGTGGGGGTCATGGAGGTGGCGTGGCCCTTCGGGTCGGTGTCGTGGCAAGGCGGATGGTCGCGTAGTGATCGAAAGGCAAGACACATGCCCCCCGGGGGTTGGCGGGTCACCGCCCCCAGGATCCCGAGGTCGCTGACCTCCACCCGGCCGGGTTCGGATGGGTCGTGCAGAAGGCGTCCTCCCGGGACACGACCCGCGATGCGGCCATCCGACTGCGCCGCTTGGGGCTTCTGCCACACCCTGTATCAAAACTCTTTCCTCGGTGACAAATCCATTGCGTATTCCGACGTGTGCTCGCCGAACCACGACACGGCACCGAGCCCTGCGGCGCGCGCCCCAGTCTCGCCTTGAAACGGGGCAGAAACCCCAGGCCCTGAGGGTTACGACGCGAAGTCCTGCCCGCTGCTGTGCTTCCAGACCACCCCACTCGCGTCGTCGGGCCGATGGGCGGCTTGTCCACGCGGGGCATCCGGGCATGTCCCCATCGTGGCACGGACGATGCGAAAACCCTGGTCAGTGAACGCCGTCGTGTCCCCACGCACGTCGCGATGGGGGCACCAGGGAAGGGGCACCAGATGAACCCGCGCCACTACATCGATCTGAAGGAGTCGAGCCGGAGCATCCAGCCGACCTACTACTTCATGATCAACTGTCTCCTCTACAGCCGCATGGAGACGGGCCTGGTGTCCAATCAGGACTTCTACGACGAGGACGTCAACGTCTACCTGGCGCACCTGCTCCACTCGTTCATCAACCCCGAGTATGTCGAGCAGTCGAAGAAGTTCCTCTCGAAGTACGACACCGACGTGTTCCGGCGCCTCGCGAACTCCAGCGACGCGCGCCTGAAATACCTGATCTACAAGACCAACGCCGATTTCCTGCTCGTCTCGATCGGGATCTTCGACAACCCGATGGCCGAGACGGCGCATCGCGCCAAGCTGCAGCCCAGCGAAGAGGCCTACGTCGGGCGCGGCAAGACCTACTACCACTTCGCCTACTCGTACGCGCAGCAGATCCACCGCAAGAACCAGGGGGTCTCGGAGGTGCTCGAGAAGCTCTCGGTGGGCTTCGAGAAGTACCTGCGCATCCTCTCGCACATGCGCGGCGAATACCTCGACCTGGTGAAGCGGCTGTCGCAGGGCGAGGTCTACCACCTGGAGCGCTCGGTCGACGAAGCGTCGCAGCAGGAGCTGCTGCGCGTGAAGCAGGACGAGCTGCTCGAGCTGTTCAGCGCGTGGAAGAAGGAACCCACCTCCGAGACCGAGGAGAACCTCGAGCGTGTGGTGGGTGAGATCCGGCAGTTGAACCCGTCGTTCAAGTTCGAACTACCCAAACGTTGAGTCGTAGACCGCGCGCCGTGTGACGGCGATGCGGTGCGGTTTCGCGAGGCGCCTCGAAGCGAGAACGCCAGCGAATCATGGGGGCCTCGAGACGGCGGCCCCTGCTTCCGAAGGCGACGGCCCGGTTCGCAAGAGCCGGGCCTCGCTGCAGGAAGATCCCGACTGAGGAGAGTCCCCCGATGCGACATCGCTCTTCGATCGCCCTGCTCGCAGGTATCGCGACCGCGTCGCTGCTCCTGACACACGCCTCCCCGGTCGCCGCCGGATCCGCCCCGCCGGTCAGCGGTGCGTCCGCGGCACCGTCCGTGGCGCAGGCCCTCCCGCGTCCCGGGCTGAACTTCATCCTCGAGCTGGAATCCGACCTGTTCGACACGCAGGGCTCGCCGCGATCCGTGCAGCGGCTCTCGGCGCTCGAGCAGGCGATGATCAGTCGCTCCGCGGACGGACTTTTCGAGGTGTTCCACCGCGACGGGTCGGCCACCATCGACCTGCAGGGTCGATTCCAGGAGTTCTCGTTCGTGCGCATCGGCGCCGACGGGCGGCTGATCTTCTCCTGCATGGACGAATATGCGGACGTGCGCGAGGCGCTGTTCGCCGCGTCGCGCGCGTCCACGGCGTGGGAGGAACGATGATCACGCGATCGCTGTTCCCTGGGCGTCGCATCCGCGTCGCCGCGCTCGTGGCGTGCGCGCTGGTACTCCTCACCGGCGCCGCCACCGCCGCCACCATCACCATCGCCAACATGGACGGCGCCGGCGAGGGGTTCAACGACCCGACCCCGGCAGCACCCGTCGGCGGCAATCCCGGCACCACGAAGGGCGCCCAGCGCCTCTACGTCTTCCAGCACGCGGCCAACATCTGGGGCTCGCTGCTACCCAGCAACGTCACCGTCGTCGTCAGCGCCAAGTTCGATCCGCTCAGCTGCACCGCCACCAGCGGCGTGCTGGGAAGCGCCGGCCCGGTGACGGTCTCCCGTGACTTCGCGGGAGCTCCGTTCGCGAACACCTACTATCATGCCGCGCTGGCGAACAAGCTCGCGGGCTCCGACCTCGTCCCGGGCACCGCCGACATCAACGCCACCTTCAACTCCGACCTCGGCTCCCCGACCTGTCTGCCGGTCGGCTGGTATTTCGGCGTCGACGGCAATGAGGGCGGGCAGATCGAACTCCTGCCGGTGGTGCTGCACGAGCTCGGGCATGGCCTGGGCTTCAGCACGACCACCAACGGGCAGACCGGCGTCCAGCTGAGTGGCCGTCCGTCCGTGTACGACCGGTTCATCTTCGACAACACGTCGGCACTCCACTGGAGTCAGATGAGCGACGCGCAGCGCGCCGCCTCCGGGATCAACTGCCAGAGGCTGGTCTGGGACGGCCCGGTGGTCGCCGCACGCGCGCCACTCTTCCTGGGCCCCAAGCCGCTGCTGCACGTGAGCAGCCCGGCCGGCGTCGTCGCCGACTACGATGTCGGCCTCGCCAGCTTCGGCCCCGCGCTCGGCAGCGGAGGCCTGAGCGGCCAGGTCGTGCTGGTGAACGATGGCGTCGGGAACGTGACCAACGGCTGCGAAGCGCTGATCAACGGCGGCGCGGTGGCCGGCAAGGTCGCCTTCATCGATCGCGGGACGTGCGGCTTCACGGTCAAGGTCAAGGACGCGCAGAACGCCGGCGCCATCGCCGCGATCATCGCCGATTCACTCCCCGGCTGTCCGCCCGCCGGGATGGGCGGAGCGGATCCGACCATCACCATCCCCTCGGTGCGCATCACGCAGGCGGACGGGGCGCTGCTCCGCGCCAACATCGCCGCGGGCCTGAATGTCACCCTCATCGTCGACCCCACCAAGCTCGCGGGCGCCGACGCCCTCGGGCACGTCGAGGTGTACACGCCGAATCCCTACCAGGGCGGCTCGTCGGTCTCACACTGGGACGTCTCGGCGGAGCCGAGCCTGCTGATGGAGCCGGCGATCACCAACGGACTCTCGAGCAACGTGGACCTGACCGCGGCGATGTACGCGGACATCGGCTGGTTCATCGGCTCGGTCGGCGTCGGGCCCACGTCCGCACCGACACCCCAGCTCGGGATCAGCTTCCCCAATCCCGCCGCGTCCACCGCGAGCATCGGCTTCTCGCTGGTGCGCGACGAGGTCGTGGACCTGTCGATCTACGACCTGAACGGACGACTGGTGAACCGCCTGCTCTCCGGGATGACCAGCGCCGGCGGCCACACCGTGCAGTGGGACGCGAGCGACGCCGCGGGCCGGCGCGTGGCGCCGGGCGTCTACCTCTACCGCCTGCGCACGCCGAGCTTCAACGAGAGTCGCCATCTGGCCGTGGTGCGGTGATCGGGCGAGCGTCGGCCGGGCGGTGACGCGCGCTTAGCAGCGCGCCGGTGACGGATCGGATCCGTCGCCGGCGCGTCGTGCTTCAGCGCCGCGGGATCTCGTAGTTCGGCGCTTCCTGGGTGATGGTCACGTCGTGCGGGTGGCTCTCGCGCAGACCCGCGCCGCTCACGCGCACGAATCGCGTGTGGGTGCGCAGCTCCTCGATGTCGCGCACGCCGCAGTAGCCCATCCCGGCCCGCAGGCCGCCGACCATCTGGAACACCGACGCGGCGAGCGGGCCCTTGAACGGCACGCGGCCCTCGATGCCTTCGGGCACCAGCTTCGACAGCTCGTCGGCGCCCTCCTGGAAGTAACGCTCGCGGCTGCCACGCCCGGCGGCCATCGCCGAGAGCGAGCCCATGCCGCGGTAGACCTTGTACGAGCGTCCCTCGAGCAGCACGACCTCGCCCGGGCTCTCCTCGGTGCCGGCGAACAGGCTGCCGATCATCACCGAGTGGGCGCCGGCGGCGATCGCCTTGACCACGTCGCCCGTGTACTTGATGCCGCCGTCGGCGACGATCGGGATGCCCGAGCCCTCGAGCGCGCGCGCCGCCTCGAGCACGGCGGTGATCTGCGCCATGCCGGCGCCGGTGACGATGCGCGTGGTGCAGATGGCCCCCGGCCCCATGCCCACCTTGACGGCGTCGGCCCCGGCGGCCGCCACGGCTTTCGCGCCCTCGGCGGTGCCGACGTTGCCCACCACCAGGTCCACGCCGGGGAACGCCGCGCGCATGCGCTCGACGGTCTCGAGCACGCCGCGCGAGTGCGCGTGCGCGCTGTCCACGACCAGCGCGTCCACGCCGGCCCGGACCAGCTCGGCACCGCGCTCGTGACAGTCGCCGCCGGCGCCCACCGCCGCCGCCACCCGCAGCCGTCCCAGCGCGTCCTTACTGGCCTGCGGATGTCGGATGCGCTTCTCGATGTCCTTGACGGTGATGAGTCCCTTGAGACGCCCGTCCACGTCCACCACCGGCAGCTTCTCGATGCGATGGCGCGCGAGGATCGCGCGCGCCTGCTCGAGCGTGGTGCCGATCGGCGCGGTGACCAGGCGCTCGCGGGTCATCACCTCGGAGACCCGGCGGTCGAGATCGTCCTCGAAGCGCAGGTCGCGGTTGGTGAGGATGCCGACCAGCTTCCCGTCCTCGGTGATGGGCACGCCGGAGATGTGGTAGCGCGCCATGAGATCGTGCGCCTGGCGGAGCGAGGCGTCGGGCGGGAGCGTGAACGGGTCGACGATCATGCCGCTCTCGGAGCGCTTGACCCGGTCCACCTGGGCCGCCTGTTCGTCGATCGAGAGGTTCTTGTGGATCACGCCGATCCCGCCCTCGCGCGCCATGGCGATCGCCAGCTCGGACTCGGTCACGGTGTCCATCGCCGCGCTCACGATCGGGACGTTGAGATCGATGTGGCGCGAGAAGCGCGAGCGCGTGTCCACCTCGCGTGGGTGGACCTCGGACAGACGCGGCACGAGCAGCACGTCGTCGAAGGTGAGGGCCTCGGGGCCCACCTTGTCGCCCCAGGGTACCGGCGAGGCGGCGGCGCGGGCAGCCTCCTGCACCTTCTCGGCCCACATCACCCGGTCGGGCATGAGAGCGGGATCTCCTCCCATGAATCGCGGTGCCGCGGCGGGGCGCCGCGGCCTCGCGTCATCGCTTCGACGTCGGCGGCAGCGCGGTCGTGTGTCTCCTGAGGCGGCTCATGTCGAAGTAGTAGTTGGCGCCCAGGCGTATCTCGGTCGCGGCCAGGAAGCTGTTGTACCCGGACGGGAACCTCGGAGGGGGCGGCACGACTTTAGGCACCGAATCGCTCGGCGTGAAGACCCAGTGCGTGGTCACGGTCAACTCGATACTCGTCGACTTGAGCTCCTTGATGAAGCGCTCGACGCCCACCTCGCCGGTCACGCCGGGAGAGATGTTCTGGTGCTTGTTGAAGCTCACCGGATCCACCAGCAGGATGCGGCGATTCTCGAGCCAGACCCGATAGAAGCCGGGGCCGGCGCCGACGTGATAGTGCCACTTCTTCGTGTGCACCAGATACTGGAGCTCGAGCGTCATGGGCAGCAGCAGGGCGATATTGGTGCGCTTGGTGACGTCCTGCGGGAAGTTGCCGTCCGCGACCGGCGCCGCCACCGAGCCCGAGTAGCCCGACCAGGTGAACCCGGGGCTGATCTGCCACCGGAGGTGGGGGGTGACGACGTACCGGAAGTGGCCGCTGAACGCGAAGCGCGACTTGGCGCCCTCCGAGTAGTCACCGTCCGCCCAGAAGCGCGAACCACCGATCTGCCCGCCGATGGCGCCCCGACCCCTGCCCATCCCCTCGCCCGCCAGACATGGCGAGGCGACCGCGAGCGCCGCCAACAGGGCGACACCCGCCGAGCGAACGCGTGGAATCATGCGAAGGAGACTCCTCTTCCGCGTGGGAAGATATGGAAGGTAGGCCCGGTGCGATGAGCGCGGGAGTATAGGAATGGGGTTTGGGGGTGTCAAGGATTCGCGGCCCTTTGCGTGGCCCGCCGCAAGCACTTCCGGGCGACGCGATGTGCGGGCCGACGCCGCGGCTGTCGGTCCGTCGACGCCGTGCACACCCGCCGCGCGGCGAAGTGCGCGGCGCGCAGCGTCCGGCGCCCGAGCGCGGGTTGGAACGAGTCTTGTGATGGGACCTCACCGCACCCCGGACCGGGATCCCGCGAAAACGCTCCGCAGTCCTCCCCACCCCGACCCCACCCAGTATCGCTTCGTGACCCACAGGGGCCGGCCGCCAACCGGCCCCAGTCCCGGCTCAACCCGATGCGCGCGCTGACGCTCGCGCCGTGCGTTGACACTCGTGCGGCGCCCCCGTAGACTGCCGCACTCATTTTGTGCCGTTGACGCCGGGACGGACGGGGACTCCCCCCGCACGCCCGGCGGTTCACCGTCTGGGGAATCCTGATGACCCGCAACGACCAGTGGAAATTGGCGGGCGTGGTGCTCGCGACCGCCCTCTCCATCTGGTACCTGTTCCCCTCGATCCGCTACTACTCCCTGACGCCCGCTCAGCGACAGGCGCTCCCGGCCGGCGAACTCTCCCAGCTGCGCAAGAAGGCCGTGCACCTGGGGCTCGACCTCCAGGGCGGCATGCACCTGGTGCTCGAGGTGGACAAGTCGAGGCTGAGCGTCGAGGAATCGAAGGACGCGGTCGACCGGGCAATGGAGGTGCTGCGCCGGCGTATCGACGAGTTCGGCGTCGCCGAACCCCTCATCCAGCGCGAAGGCGAGGATCGGATCGCCATCCAGCTTCCCGGCCTGACCGACCGCCAGCGGGCGATGGATCTGATCGGCAAGACCGCGCTCCTCGAGTTTCAGCTGGTGCGAACCCCCGACGAGGGCCGCAACATCTGGAACCGGGTCGACGCCTATCTGGCGGCCAGGGGTGCGGCCGCCGCCGCCGGGCTCGACAGCGCGATGCGCAAGGCTCCGCTGACCAGCCACATGCTCGAGGTGGACAACCCGGCGTTCGTGCGTGAAGAGGATCTGCCGGTGGTCCAGCAGCTGCTCGCCACGGGCGGCATCGACTCGATCATCCCGCCCGACTCGAAGATCGAATGGAGCGCGCCCAACCAGGGCTCGCGGGGCGTGACCGGGCGGGCGCTTTATGTGCTCAAGCGGGAGCCCGAGATGACCGGCGGCTCGATCGCGACGGCACAGGCGCAGGTGGGCCTCAACTCGTCCGCCCCAGGCTCCTGGGGCGTGAGCATGACCATGACCCCCAAGGGACGCGCCGAGTTCGCGCGCGTGACCGGCAACAACGTCGGCCGCTACCTGGCGATCGTGCTCGACGGCGAGGTCGCCTCGGCGCCGACGATCCGCGAGCGCATCCCGAACGGCAACGCGTCGATCACCGGCAACTTCGACGTCGACAACAGCAAGGACCTAGCGATCGTCCTGCGCGCCGGCGCGCTGCCCGCCCCCGTCAAGGTCATCGAGGAGCGCTCGGTCGGCCCCTCGCTGGGTTCGGACTCGATCCGCGAGGGGCTGACGGCCGGCCTGATCGGGACGTTGCTGGTCGTCGTGTTCATGGCCGTCTACTACCAGCTCTCGGGCCTCATCGCGATCGTGGCCATGCTGCTCAACGTGGTCTACGTGATCGCCGCGCTCGCGGGCTTCGGGGCCACGCTCACGCTTCCCGGCATCGCCGGGCTGGTGCTCACGGTCGGCATGGCGGTGGACACCAACGTGCTCATCTTCGAGCGCATCCGCGAGGAGCTGCGCAACCAGCGCAGCGTGCGGCAATCGGTCGAGATGGGCTACGACCGGGCGTTCCGCACCATCTTCGACGCCCACGTCACCACCCTCATCAGCGCCTTGTTCCTGTTCCAGTTCGGCACCGGCCCCATCAAGGGGTTCGCGGTCACGTTGAGCATCGGGCTGATCGCCAATCTGTTCACGGCGGTGTTGTTCACACGGATGATCTACGACTTCATACTGGGCCGCGGCAAGCTCGAGCGGCTGAGCATCTGACGATCGCGAGGCGGCACGCATGTTTCAGTTGCTGATCGGAACCGACATCCCGTTCATGAAGTTCCGGCGCTTCGCCTACATGTTCTCGAGCGCCTTCATCCTGGCGACCGTGATCTGGCTGGTGGTGCACGGTGGGCCCAAGTATAGCGTCGATTTCACCGGCGGTACGTTGCTCCAGATCCGCTCCAACCAGGTCGTGCCCGCCGACCAGGTGCGCCACGCCCTCGACGAGGCGGGCTTCAAGGGCGTGGAACTCCAGCAGATGACCGGGGAGAACCGGAACGAGTACATGCTCCGCATGCAGACCGAATCCGAACACGACCTGTTCACGTCGGTGCAGGCCGCGATCCAGCAGCGGATCCCCGGGGTGACGGTGGACCTGCGCCGCACCGAGAAAGTGGGCCCCAAGGTCGGTGGCGAGCTGCGGCAGAAGGCTTTCTGGGCGATCCTGGGCAGCCTCGCGGGGATTCTGCTTTACGTCGGCATCCGCTATCAGTTCAAATACGCCTTCGGCGCCATCGTGGCCCTCTTCCACGATGTCTTCGTGACCCTGGGCGTGTTGTGCTTCACCGGGCGTGAGGTCTCCCTCACGGTGGTTGCGGCGCTCCTCACCATCGCCGGTTACTCGATCAACGACACCATCGTCGTCTTCGACCGCATCCGCGAGCGTTCCAAGGCGCTGCGCAAGGAGAAACATTCGCGCGTCATGGACATCGCGGTGAACGAGACCCTCTCACGCACGATCATCACCGCCTTCACGGTGTTCCTCACCGCGCTCTCCCTGTTCATCTGGGGCGGCGAGGTGCTGCGCGACTTCTCGTTCGCCATGCTCGTGGGCGTGGTCTTCGGCACCTACTCATCGGTCTACGTGGCCAGCGGGCTGGCCCTCGACGTCTGGATCGGCCTCGACCGTCGCAAGGGCGTCCAGGCGGAGTGAGCGGAAGGCATCCCATGAGCCGTACCCTTCGTCTCCTACCGGCCCTGACCGCAGCACTCGCGTTGGTCCTCCTCGGCGCCACCGGCTGCGCGAAGAAGCTGACGATGACGGAGATCGGGGACCTCCTGGTCTCGTACCCGGAGGGCACCCGCGACACGCTCGAGCGCACCCCGTCGGACATGGTCGTGTGGCCGGACGCGCCCAACCTGGTGACCGACAACTTCACGCCCAGCGGCAGCTACCTCGCCTATCGCACCGGAGCGGGGGCGATCCAGGGCGCGATCTTCGACTACACCGAAGCCGGTGGCTATCAGCTCTTCCGGCGCGAGAGCGGCGGCGGCTACCGCCCGTTCACCGACTTCATCATGACGCCGTACCGGCGCTGGGCGGATCGCGTGTACTTCGGGACCGCGCTGGGCACGGTGGTGCTGCCACCGGCGGAGTTCTACACCTTCGCGGACGCGTCGCCCCCCGCCGCCGCGCTCGAGGGCTATGTGGCGCGGGCCGTGATCGCCGGCGCGTCGAGCGCCGCGAGCCCGCTGACCAACCTGGGCGAGACGCCCAGCGCCGCCTCGATCCCGGGGATCGCGTACACCGGAAGTGTCTCATCGCCCGATTCGCTGCTCGATCTCCACTGGCGGGCGGTCCCGGGCGCCGACCGGTACTGGGTGCACATCTATCAGAACCGCGCCGACATCCGCACCGGCGACGAGGCGATCCCGATCGGGCTCCCCTCGCCGATCGCGATCGGCAAGGTGCGGGATCTGTTCATCGGCTATTTCGTGAAGCCCGATCCTGCCACCCCGCCCCCGACGTCCTACAAGCTCGGCAACGTGCTGCCCCCCGGGTGCCGGGTACTGGTGTATCGAGTCCTGCCGGCGTTGACGCCGGTGCTGGTGCGGGTCTCCGCCGTCGACTCGACCGGTCGACTGATCGCCACCACCGGACTCAATGGCGATTTCGGGGCGTTCCGCGAGGCCGTGGGCCTGCAGGAGCGCTTCCGCACGTTCCCGCTCGGCGCGGTGGCCGTGACCCCGCTCCGGCCGCCCCCACCCAACGTCGCGAATGGTGCGGTGAACCGCGGGCCGGAAGTGATCGAATCCGGCGTTCCGGGCCTGACGTACATCCGGAGCGGCTCGGCGTCGTTGCTCCGGTCGTCGCGCTGACCGCGCGGCTCCGCGTGCGCGGGGCGGTCGCGCACGCCCTCCTCACCCTCGTCGCCCTCGTCACCCTGGCGCACGACGCCCAGGCGCAGCCTCGGCCCGGGGCGCGCGAGTTCACCATCGCCCGACTCAAGTACGGCGGCGGCGGCGACTGGTACGAGGACCGCACATCGCTCGTCAACCTCCTGCGGGGGGTGCGTGAGCGCACCTCGATCCCCGTCGCCGGCGACCAGGAGGCGGTGGTCGAACCGGGTGCGGCGGCCCTGTTCCAGTACCCGTTCGTGTTCGCCTGCGGCCACGGGAACATGAAGCTCACGCCGATCGAGGTCGATAACCTGCGCCGGTATCTCGTCTCGGGCGGGTTCCTGTGGGTGGACGACGATTTCGGCATCGAGCCCTCGTTCCGGCGCGAGATGAAGAAGGTGTTCCCCGACGACAAGCTCGTCGAGCTGCCCTTCTCGCATCCGATTTTTCACGGGCTTTACGAATTCCCCCACGGGCTGCCCAAGATCCACGAGCATGACGGGGGCCCGGCCCGGGCGTTCGGGATTGTCCATGACGGAAGGCTGGTTGTACTCTTTAGCTACGATTGTGACCTCGGAGACGGGCTGGAGGATGAGGACGTCCATCACGACCCCCCCGAGAAACGTGATGCGGCGCTGCGCATGGGTCTGAACATCGTGCACTACGCGCTGACTCACTGAGTTCCGTCCCTCCCCGGGCCGCCGCAGCTTGGATATGAACGATCGCGTGCCCGACACCTCCCTGCGCCGCATCCTGGCCCGGCATCACCGTGCCGTGCGCGGCGCCCTCGTCGCCCGGCATGGACTGCGGGGCGCGGCGTCCGCGTGCGCGCTGGTGACCCTGGCGGTCATCGTCGGCGTGGCGTTCCCGCTCGGACCCGGTGCTGCCTGGGCGCGGCTGATCCTCCTGCTGGCCGCGAGTGCGCTGGCCGGGGCGACGGCGGTGCGCGGCTTCCGTAGCGCCGCGCCGGGATTCGACACCTGGCTCGAAGGGATCGAGCGGCAGTTCCCCGAGCTTCGCTCCTGGCTGCGAAACGCGCTCGATCTGGAATCGTCGCCGCCGCCCGACACCTCTCCGGTGCTGGCGCGAGCGCTCGCCGGCGAGACCGCGCGGCGGATCGAGGGCGTGCCGATCGCGAGCCTCAGGCCGCGCGTCGCGGCGCGCCGTCCGGGGCTGACCATCGCCGCGGCGCTGGTCGCCATCGTCGTGCTGGCGATCTGGCTGCCCGCCCGCACCGCCCGCTCGTGGGCGACACTCGCGGATCCGGCCGGTGCCGCCCCGCCGGTGCGGCTGGTGGTCGAGCCGGGCTCCGTCCGCCTCACCCCGGGCGCGGCACTCGCCGTGCGGGCACGCGTGTGGGGCACGGCGAAGGCGCCGCGCATGCTGCGCGAGGGGGAAGGCGCTCCCACGGCCGCCGCCGAGGGCCGGGGCGCCGGCGGCGAACGCGTGTGGCGCTTCGACCTGACGCAGCTCACGCGCGAACAGGGCTACCGCGTCCGCGTCGCCTCGGTCGAGAGCCCGCGCTATCGCATCTCGCTCGCCGGCGAACCGGTGCCGGTCAGCTTCGAGGTCGAATACCAGGCGCCCGCCTACGCGCGGCTGCCGGTCCAGCGTGGGACCGCGACACGCGGCGACCTGACGGCCCTGCGCGGCACGCGTGCGCGGCTGCTCGTCACCTTCGACCGCGATCTCGCCTCGCTCGAGGCGGCGCTGCCCGACGGGCGCGTCTCCCGCTGGACCGCGGTGACCCCGCGCCGCTGGCAGGGCGAGGTGCCGATCGAGCGCGACGGTGAGTACGAGCTTCACGCCGTGGCCGGGCAGGGCAAAGCCCGCTTCCGCTACCGCGTGACCCCGTTGCCCGATGCCCCGCCGCTGCTCTCGGTGCGGCTGCCGATCGGCGACGTGGATCTGCCCGCCGGACAGCAGATCCCGGTCGAGTTGCTGGCGCAGGACGACCTGGGGCTCTCCCAACTCAAGCTCCAGTACCGCAAGGACACCTCGGCGCCGTGGGTCGACCTGCCGCTGGCGCGCTTCGGCGCGCGGCCGCGCGAGGCGCACGTCGAATCGCGCTGGGACGCCTCGCCGCTCGCCCTGCTGCCCGGCGAGACGGCCTCGTTCCGCTTCGAGCTGCTCGACGACAACACCGTCACCGGTCCCGGGCGGGCGGTGAGCCCCACCTTCCATCTGCGCTTCCCCTCGCTCGCCGATCTCTACGAGAGCATGGACGAGAAGCAGGGCACGGCGCAGACCACGCTCGAGAAGGTGGCCGAGAAGGCGAAGGAGCTGCAGAAGTCGCTCGACAAGCTGGCGCGCCAGCCGGCGCGCCAGGCGCCCCAGAGCTCGCAGGCCTTCGAGCGCAGCGAGGAGATGAAGAGCGCGCTCGAGCGCCAGCAGGAGATCGGCCAGCGCATCGACGAGGCGGCGAAGGACCTGCGAGAGAGTCTCGAGCAGGCCAACGAGCGCCGCGCCTTCGACGAGCAGCTCACGCGCAAGCTGCAGGAGCTGAACGATCTCGTGCAGCAGGTGCAGTCGAAGGAATTCCGTGAGGCGCTCAAGCGGATGCAGGACGCCATGGAGAACATGGAGCGCCGTGCGGCCGAGAACGAGCTGCCGAAATGGCGGGAAGAGAATCAGAAGATGCTCGCGAACCTCGAGCGCACCATCGACCTGATCCGCAAGCTGCGGGAGGAAGAGAAGCTCCAGTCGCTGGCCCAGCGGGCGGAGGAGCTGAAGGCGCAGCAGGACGCGCTCAACCAGGACCTCGAATCCCGCCCGGGCGACCCGAAGGAGCGCAAGGATCCCAAGACGGGTGAGACGAAGGCGGACGAGACGAAGGACACCGCCCAGGAGCAGCAGCGCGCGGCCGAGGAGACCGATCAGCTCGCGAAGGACGCCCGCGAGAGCGCGGAGCAGATGAAGGAACAGGCGGGCAAGGATGCGCTCGATGACGCGGCGAAGGAGTTGAGCTCGGAGGCCGCGCCCGCGCAGCGCGAGGCGGCCGAACAGGCGCAGCGACAGGAACGGCAGCAGGCCAGCAAGTCGGGCCAGCAGGCCAGCAAGAGCCTCCAGCGCGCCGCCGAGAATCTGCGCAAGACGGTCGCCCAGATGCAGCAGCAGCAGAGCGAACTCGATCTGGCGGCGGTGCGGCGCGCGGCCCAGGATCTGGTGTCGCTGCAGCGGGCCTCCGAGCGATCGCTTGACCCCGCGACCCCGGCGCCCACCCGCGCCGACCTCCAGACCGACCTCTCCGAGGGCACCGCGCGCGTCTCGGATTCGCTCTACGCGCTCGCCCGCCAGACGCCGTTCATCGGCCCGCGCCTGTCCGAGGCGCTCGGGCGCGCGGTCACCCAGCTCTCGACCTCGGGCCGCGAGCTGGCCACCGGGAACCGCAGCCGCGGCGAAGAGGCCGGCCGCGGCGCCGGCGAATCGCTCAATCAGGCGGTCCTCGAGCTGCGGGCGACCGAGAGCGCGATGTGCCAGAACCCCGGCGCCGGAGCACCGGGGCAGACGAAGGCGCCCGGCTACAAGAAGCAGGGCGACTCCATGCAGGAGCTGAGTGGCCGCCAGGGCGAGCTCAACCAGCGCAGCCGCAGCCTCGGCCAGCGCCTGAGCGAGCAGATGCGGATGCAGGCCGGGGACCGCGGCGAGGTCGAGCGTCTCGCGCAGGAGCAGCAGCGCATCCGCGAGCAGCTCGAGGAGATCCGCCGCGGCGAGGAACAGCACAAGGAGCTGCTCGGCAAGCTCGACCAGGTGCAGCAGGACATGAAGGAGGTCGAGGAGGTGCTCCGTGACGGCGCCATCGACCCCTCGCTCGAGGAGAAGCAGACACGGATCCTCTCGCGCATGCTCGACGCCACGCGTTCCCTCAACCGGCGTGACTTCGATCCCGAGCGGGAGTCGAAGCCCGGCGACGACGTGGCGCGACAGTCGCCCGCCGAGCTGCCGCCGGAGCTGCTGCGCGAGAGCGACCGGCTGCGCCTGGACCTGCTGAAAGCCGAGGCCGACCGTTATCCGGCGCAGTACCGCGCCTTCATCGAGGCCTACCTCAAGTCCCTGAACGGGAGCCCGAGGTGAGGGCGGCGGCACCCGCGGTCGCCGCGGTCGCGGCGGCCGTCCTGGGCGCCGCGTGGTGCGCGGCCCCGGCGATCGCCCAGGTCCGCCGGGGAGCGCCCGCCGTGCTGCAGGCGCCCGATCTGATCGCCTCACCCCCGCGGACCGGAGCGATCACCCAGCGCCCCATGCGGCCGCTCGACGCCGCGCAGACGCAGCGGCTGCTCCGGGCCCAGGCGATGCGCGAGAGCGGCCGGGTGGACGCCGCGCGCGACGAGCTGCTGGCGCTGCTCGCCGAGTCGCCCCACCAGCCGATCGTGCTCGGCGAGCTGGCCCGCGTCTACATGGCGCGAGAGCAGTGGTCGGCGCTCGAGCGGCTCGCCCGGGCCGAGCGCACCGCGACGCGTGACTCGCTCCTGCTCGGCCACGAGCTGGCGGTCGCGCTCGAGCGGCAGTCGCGGGCGCGGGACGCGGCGCAAGTGGTGGTCGAGGTCTGGGTCGCCTCGCCGGACGAGGCGGACTGGGGCGAGGCCATGATCCTGGGGATCGACGACGTCGAATCGCGCTGGGCGCGTGAGTCGCTGCGCAAGGCGGCGGAGGCGCGGCCGCAGCGGCTCGACATCGCGCGCGCCGCGGCACGGCTCGAGTGGAAGCACGGCGACGGGGCAGCCACGCTCCGGCTGCTCACGGCCGCGGATGCCGCCGGTGCCAGCACGCCGGCGCGCTGGAGCTTCGCCGAGGAGCTGCTCTACGCCGGTAACGCCCGCGACACGAGCGGGGCGATCGAGTCCCTGCTCGACCTCGCGGCCGATCAAGGGCGTGATGCCGCCTACCGGCTGCCGGCGGCGCGGCGCGTCTGGCAGGTGTACGCGCGGCGCGGCGCGGAGCGCGAAGGGGTGCTGCGCGTCTCACGCGCGCTCGCCGACCTGCCTCCCAACGCCTGGTCGGCGGATCTGCTGGTCGGCGTCGTGCGCGGTTTGCGCGAGGCCGGCTACACGGCCGAGGTCCGCGCCCTGCTCGATCACCTGGGCGACCGGCGCACGGCCTACCCGGAACTGGCCCTCGAGGGGGCGCTCAACGAGCTGCGCGAGGGCCCGCCGGCGCGCGCCCTCCCGGTGCTGGAGCAGGCGGCGCACGGCTCGCCGGAAGGCGTGTTCCGTTACGCCGAGGGATTGTTCTTCGCCGGCATGGCCGACTCGGCCGCGGCGCTCTACGCCCTGATCTCGCACGATCCGAAGAGCCCCTTCACGGGCCCGGCGTTCGAACGCCTGTACCTGATCGAGGACGCCGACCCGCGCACCGCGCTGCCGGCGCTCGGGCGCATGGCCTACGAGACGTGGCGCGGCGAGCCGAAGCGGGCGGCCGTCCTGGCCGATTCGCTCTATCGCGCGCTGCCGCGAGGGCCGCTGTGGGCGTACGCCGCGCTCGCCCTGGCCGGGCATCGCGACGAGACCGGTGACGCGAGCGGGGCCCTGGAGCCGCTGCTCGCGGTGGCCGATTCACTTCCCGAGGACCGGCTCGCCTCGCTCGCGCGACAGCGCGCGGGAGACCTCTACCGGCTGCGGCTCAAGGACGACGCGAAAGCGCTCGCGCAGTACGAGGAGTGTCTCGCGCGCTATCCCAAGGCGTGGAACGCGCCCGAGGTGCGACGCGCGGTAGAGACGCTGCGCCGCGAGCGGCGCTTCTGAGCGGAGAGACCATGCATCGACTCCACGACAACGGCGGGATGGGTGCTTCGCGCGGCGGTCGGCCGATGTTCCGCGTGCAACGCATGGGACCGTTCGGGACCCTCGCGGCCGTGGCGGGCGTGATGCTCATGGCCGTCGTCGCCGTCGTGACGCTCGGACTCGCCCTCCTGTTCATGCGCCGCCGGCGGGTGTCCGCCCCCGGCGCCGTGCCGACCGGCGACGATCGCGCGCGGCGCCCGGATCCGACCGGGGTGCGCGAGCACACCGAGACCGGGACGCCGGCCGGGGACCGCGCGGACAGCGTGCCCCCCTCGGAGGAACCCGCCGCCGCGCGGCCCCGGGCCGGCGCCCCGCGCGAGAAGTCCTACGCCGAGGTCGTCGAGCTCCTGCCGATCGCCGTGGCCGCCGCCCTGGCGCTCGCGGCGCTCGCGGCGCTCGCGCTGCCGGCGCCCGCCCGGGCGGGATTGCTGGTGCCGATGGACGAGAAGCAGACCGACCACCTCAAGGCCTACGGCCTCGCCTTCTGGAGCCTGGTGCGCGGCGAGAAGATCGAGTGGCTGCTCAACTATCGCGGCGGCTCGTTCCTGATCCCCCAGGACGCCGCGACCGAGCGCGAGGCCAACGTGCGCGGTGTCGCCTTCGAGCCGATGGGCGGCGCTGCCGAAGCCGCGATGCGCGCCGAGATCGCCGACAACAACATGGAGTCGGTGGTGCTGGAGAAGGCGCCGCGCGTGGCGGTCTACATCCCGCCCAACACCCCGCCGTGGGACGACGCCGTGACGCTGGCGCTCGAGTACGCCGACATCCCCTACACCAAGCTCTGGGACGAGGAGGTGCTGCGCGGCGACCTGCAGAAGTACGACTGGCTGCACCTGCACCACGAGGACTTCACCGCCCAGCACGGCAAGTTCTTCGCGGCCTACCACAACTTCCCCTGGTACCAGGAGGAGGAGCGCGTGCAGCGGGCGATGGCGACCCGGCTCGGGTTCGCCAAGGCGACCGCGCTCAAGGCCGCGGTGGCGGTGACCATCAAGGACTTCGTCGGGCGCGGCGGCTTCATGTTCGGCATGTGCTCGGCGACCGACACCTACGACATCGCGCTCGCCGCGGAGGGCATCGACATCGCCGAGTCGGTCTACGACGGTGATCCGGCCGACCCGCTCAGCAACCGCAAGCTGGACTTCAAGCGCTGCCTCGCCTTCAAGGACTTCCGGCTCGAGCTGGATCCGTTCGTCTACCGGTTCTCGGATATCGACGTCACCCAGGAGGCGTCCCTGCGCGGTCCCAACAGCGTCTTCACGCTGTTCGATTTCTCGGCCAAGAACGACCCGGTGCCGACCATGCTGGTGCAGGATCACGTGAACGCGGTGCCGGAGTTCCTGGGGCAGACCACCGGGTTCCGCCGCCAGAAGATCCGCAGCGGCGTGCTGATCCTGGGCGAGGTCGAGGGCACCAGCGAGGTGAAGTACCTGCACGGCCAGTTCGGGCGCGGCACCTTCACCTTCCTCGGCGGCCACGATCCCGAGGACTACCAGCACATGGTCGGTGACCCGCCCACCGACCTCGCCAAGTACCGGCACTCGCCCGGCTACCGGCTGATCCTCAACAACGTGCTGTTCCCCGCCGCCGAGAAGAAGAAGCAGCGCACGTAGGCGGCGGGCCGCGTTCCGCCACGAGGCCCCTCCCCCCGCCGCCGCGCCCGCGGCGCGCACTCGGTCACTCTGGGGTCGGGGCTTTGCCTGACTCGCCCCGATCTCCATTCCGAGCGTTCCATCGAACTCCTGTAACTTTCCCGTCCCGCTCGGATACTGTCTTTCGGAGCCGCGATGACGACCCTCGAGGAGCTGTACCGGCGCTACGCCCCGGACGTCTATCGCTTCGTCTTCTGGCTGAGTGGCGACCGGCACGCGGCCGAGGACATCACCTCCGAGACGTTCGTGCGGGCCTGGGCCGGTGCCGAGGATCTGCGGATGGAGACGGTCAAGGCGTACCTGATCGCCATCGCCCGCAACCTGCATCTGAAACAGCGCCGGCGCGCCGGGCTGTATGCCGAGCTCGACGAGGGTCTCGCCGACCCGGGGCCGGGGCCCGAGGCGCAGACCGAACGCAACGACGAATGGCGCCTCGCGCTCCGCGAGCTCGGGCGGCTGCCGGAGGTGGATCGCGCCGCGCTCGTGATGCGGGCCGAGCTGGACCTGCCGTACGAAGAGATCGCGCGCGCCCTGGGGCTTTCGCTCTCGGCCGCGAAGGTGAAGGTGCACCGCGCCCGACTCAAGCTGGCCGCCGCGCGCGAACGATGCGGAGGACCGTCATGAATATCACCCGAGATGTCATCCGAGATCTGATCCCGCCCTATCTCGCGGGCGAGGCAAGTGCAGACACGCGGGCCCTGGTCGAGCAGTTCCTCGCGAGCGATCCGGAGTTCGCGCGCACCGTCGCGAGAGAGCCGGCGCGGTTCGCCGCGGCGCCGATCCCGCACACCCTGACCAAGGAGATCGAGATGAGGACCATCGAGGAGACCAAGCGGACGGTGAAACTCCAGAGCGTCGTCATGGCCTGCGCGATGATGTTCAGCGCCATCCCGTTCGCATTCGGCAAGATCGACGACCGGGGCGTTCGCTGGCTCTGGATCGATGCGCCGCTCGGGGCGGTGATCAGCGCCGTGATCGGGCTGGCCTTCTGGGCCGTCTATCTCGGGATGCGGCGTGCGCTGAGGGTCCGGGGCCTCTGAGGTGCCCGGCGGCAGCGCTCAACCCGCGGGCTCGCGCCGGTAGACGCCCCTGGTCCAGCGCTCCATGTAGCGGTCGGGGGCCGCGAGCGGGGTGTAGCCCACTTGGGCGTAGAGTGCGTGCGCGTCGCGCGTCAGCAGCACCCAGCGGCGAAAGCCCTGCAGCTCCGGATGCGCGTGGATCACTTCGACCAGCCAGCGCGCGAGCCCGCGGCCCCGGAACGCTTCGAGCACGAACACGTCTCCGAGATAGCCGAACGTGGCGCGGTCGGTGATGACGCGCGCGAACCCGATCTGCCGGCCCTCGTGGTAGAGCCCGAAGCACATCGCGTGCGCGATCGAGCGCGCCACCACTTCCCGTGGGATGCCCTCCGCCCAGTAGCAGGTGGTGAGGAAGCCGTGCACCACGTCCAGGTCGATGCGTGCCGGGTCGGTGCTGATGGTGAACCCGTCGCGCGTCCACTCGGTGGTCATCGATCCCCTCCTTGCGGGCCCGCGGCCCCGATCCGCCACGCCCTCGCCCGTAAACACCGACGCGGGGCGCCGTGAGGCCCCCGCGTCGTGTCGCCCGTGGTCGCGGGGCGTTAGTGCTTCGTCGTGTCCGCCGGCGCCGGTGCCGCCTTCACGCCCTCGTCCTTGCGCAGGAACCGGCGTTTCTCCCGCTCGATCCGCAGCGCGTCCGTGTTGAGCACCTTGAACTCGACCCGGCGGTTCTTCGCCCGCCCGAGCACCGTGCTGTTGGGCGCGACCGGCTGCGACGGCCCGTAGCCCTTCGAGCTGAATTGGGAGGACGAGATCATCGGGAAGTTCTGCTTCATGTACTCGAGCACCGACGCCGCGCGGCTCGTCGACAGCGTGTCGTTGAGCTGCGCCGATCCACGGTCGTCGGTGTGTCCGCCGATCTGGATCCGCAGGCTGGGATACTGCTGCAGGATCATCGCGACCTCCGCCAGCACCGCGAACGACTCGGGCTTGATGGTCGCCTTGTTGGTGTCGAAGTTGATGTTCTGGAGCCGGATCATCCCGGTGTCGAGCAGCTCGACCTCCTTGTCGCTCACCTCGATCGGGCAACCCCGTTCGTCCACGCGCAACCCATCGGGCGTGTTGGCGCACTGATCCTGCCCGTCGCAGACGCCATCCTTGTCGGCGTCGCCGGGGCAACCCTTGGCGTCGACCGTGCAGCCCTTCGACGTGCTGGCGCACTCGTCGATGCCATCGAGCACGCCGTCGCCGTCGGTGTCGCTCGGGCAGCCCTTCGCATCCACCGAGGCGCCCTTGGGCGTGTCCGCGCACTGGTCGAGCCCGTCGCACACCCCGTCCCCGTCGGCGTCGCCCGGGCAACCGTTCTTGTCCACCGTGCACCCGCGCGGCGTTCCCTCGCACTTGTCCAGGCCGTCGAAGACCTTGTCGCCGTCGGTGTCGAGCGGACAACCCTTCGCGTCGACCTTCGCGCCGATCGCGGTCGCGGGGCACTGGTCGAGCCAGTCGCGCACGCCGTCCAGGTCGCTGTCGTGCGCCTTGCCGCCGTAGACGTAGTGCAGACCGAGCGAGATCGCGAAGTGGTCGCTGAACTCGAGCGCGTCACGTTGGCGGAAGAAGATGTCCCGCACCTGGATGCGAAGATAGGTGCGCTGACTCCCATTCAGGCTGTAGAGCATGCCAAGGCCGAGGCTTCCGGCGCCGCGGGAGAGCGTGTCGCGCGGATGCCCGGTGGTCGAACTCCTGACGTAGCCGCCGCCGACCAGGACATAGGGCACCACCCTGTTCTCGCCCGGCCTGAGGTTCACGCGCAGATCGAGCCCGGCCATAAGGAAGTTGTGGTCCTGATTCGGCAGCGTATCCGCCTTCGACGGACCGAAGAGCGCCTGTCCTTCCAGCACCAGCCTCGGCGCGGCGCGCCATCCGAATGTGGCCCCGAATGCCGGGGCGTCCCGCATGTAAGCCCGCATGTCGTAGTGGTTCCAGCCCGCCTGGGCGGACACCTCGAATGGGCGGCCCATGATCTGGGCGGCGGCAGGGCTGGCGAGCATGAGGCCGAGGATGAGCACCGACAGCCTGTGGCGGATCATTCGGAAGCGACCTCCTGGAGCCAGTGCCCGGGCAAAGAGGCGGTAAGTGCTACCATCGGGCACTGCCCGAGGTCAACGAAGACCGCAATCCAGGCCGAAGAGGACCGACTGCGCATGACGAAGCAGGAACGCGATCCGCTGATCACCCAGTACGCGGCGGGCTACGACGAGGTCGAGAAGGCGCTGCGGGGCTTGCCGCCGGAGAAACTCACCGCCCATCCCATCCCCGGGAAGTGGAGCGCCGCCGAGATCGTCCATCATCTCGCCGACAGCGAGAGCGTTTCGGCGCAGCGGATCCGCAAGCTCCTCGCCGAGGATCACACCGTGATCCAGGGCTACGACCAGGAGACGTGGGCGACCCGGCTCCGCTACAACGAGCGCGACCTGGCGCCGGCGCTCGAGGCGTTCCGTGCGACCCGCGCCACCACCTCACAGCTCCTGCCGGGCCTGACTGAGGCGGACTGGGCGCGCGAGGGCTGGCACACCGAGAGCGGCCGCTACTCGGCCGAGACGTGGCTCCGCATCTACGCGGTCCATGCCCACAACCACGCCGCGCAGATCCGCCGGCTCAAGGACGCGCTGGGATCGTAACGGCCGAGGAGCCGACCCCGGCGGGGAGAGGAGCGATGCGCTGGCGCTGTCGCGGCCGTGAGTTCGACCTCACAGATCGCACCCTGGTCATGGGCGTGGTCAACATCACCCCGGACTCCTTCTCGGACGGCGGCCGCTTCCTTGACCCCGGCGCTGCGCTCGCGCACGCCCGAGCGTTGCTGGCCGAGGGCGCGGACCTGCTGGACCTGGGCGCCGAGAGCACCCGACCGGGCGCCTCCCCGGTGCCCGCCGACGAACAGTGGCGACGCCTCGGGCCGGTGCTCGAAGCACTCGCCCGCGAGACCGACGCCTGCCTTTCGGTGGACACGGCGAGCGCCCGGGTCGCCGAGCTCGCGCTGGCGGCCGGAGCGCACGTGATCAACGACACCACGGCGCTCGGGGACCCTGCGATGGGCGGCGCGGTCGCGCGCGCGGACGCCGGGCTGATCCTCATGCACATGAGGGGCACGCCCGCCGACATGCAGCGCGAGCCACGCTACCAGGACGCCGCGGGCGAGGTCGCCTCCCACCTCGCCGCGCGCCTCGAGGCCGCCGTCGCCGCGGGCGTCCGGCGGGATGGCGTGGCGCTCGATCCCGGGATCGGCTTCGGCAAACGGGTGCGGCACAACCTGGAGCTGATCGCCCGGCTCGATGCGCTCACCGGCCTCGGACGCCCGGTCCTGGTCGGCGTGTCGCGCAAGAGCTTCCTCGGGCAGCTGCTCGACCTGCCCGTGGACCAGCGGCTCGAAGGCGGCCTCGCCGCCACCGCGATCGCCGTCTTCCTCGGCGCCCGCATCGTCCGCACCCACGACGTCGCCGCGACCGTGCGCGCGGTGCGCGTCGCCGGCGCGCTGCGTTCCGCGAGGACCCGTGACGAACCGGCGCGGGAGTCATCACCGGCGGAATCGTAGGCACGTCCCGAACCTTCTGCTAGATTCGGTGAGGCACTGGAGCCTCGATCATGACCCCTGTTCATTCACTCTGGCTGCTCGACCTCCTCGACATCTTCCTGGTCGCGGTGCTGTTCTATCGCCTGCTCATCCTCGTCAAGGGCACGCGGTCGGCCCAGATGTACGTCGGGTTGCTCATCATCGTGCTGGTGGCGCTGGCCGCGCGCGAGTTCGACCTGATCGCCATCAAGTGGATCGCGGAGAGCCTGAAGACCGTCTGGCTCATCGCCTTCGTCATCCTGTTCCAGCCCGAGCTGCGCCACGCGCTCGCCCAGTTCGGACGCACCCGCTACTTCCGGTCCTTCCTGCGCGGCGACAACTACGGCGTGCTGGGCGAGGTGGTACGCGCGGTCGAAGCGCTGGCGCGCGATCGCCACGGCGCGCTCATCGTGCTCGAGCGCAACGTGGGGCTGCGGAATTTCGTCGAGACCGGCACGCGCATCGACGCCAAGGTCTCCGCCGAACTGCTGGTCACGCTCTTCAGCCCGGGCTCGCCGCTGCACGATGGCGCCGTGATCCTGCGCGAGGACACGGTGCTCGCCTCCTCGTGCATCCTGCCGCTCTCGGCCAACCCGCTCACGGCGCTGGCCCTCGGCACGCGCCACCGCGCGGCACTCGGTCTCACCGAGGAGTGCGATGCGGCGGTCATCGTGGTGAGCGAGGAGACCGGCGGCATCTCGGTGGCCTACCGCGGGGTGCTGAAGCAGCACCTCAACGAGGGCGAGCTGCGCTCGGAGCTGTCCCGGATCTTCCGCATCCGCCCGGAGGAGGAGCCCGCGGCGGTCGCGGCGGCGCCCACCGAGCCGGCGGAGAAGGCGGCCAGTTGAGATGTCGGCGGTGACGGAAGACCGCGCGCTCGCCCGGGCGCGCCCGTTGCGCGACGCCCTCTACGGCGACCTCGTCTGGACTCGCCCCGGCCTCTTCCGGCGCGAGCTGAGACTCGAGTCCGGCAGCGAGCTGTTGGCGGAGATCCGCTGGACGAAGCCCCTGAGCTTCGAAGCGCAGGCCGAGTCGGCGGACGGGCTGTGGGTGATCGGCCGGCGCCGGCACGCGTCGTTGCGCCCGGACATCGTCATGCGCGAGGCGGAGGGCGGCACGGAGATCGCCACCTTCCGGCGCACCTGGCGCCGCACCGGCACGCTGCGGTTCGCCTCGGGTGAGGAATTCTCCTGGGGACGCGAGGGCTTCTGGCGGCCGAGGTACTTCTGGGGTTCCGCGGCGCAGCCCCGCCTCATCGTTCTCGGGTCCGAACTCGGCTGGACGCGCCGTTTCGTGATGGAGGTGGATCCCGCCGCACGCGAACTCTCCCGCCTGCCGGAGCTGGTGCTCCTCGGCGGCTACCTGATGGCGGTGGTGGCCGCGGAGAGCCGCGCGAAGTGAACGCCGCGCGGGGGTGATCGCGGCGCGGGCCGCTGCTGGCGCGGCTCGGCGGCGCCACCCGCCTTGACTTCATCCCCCATGGTCCCTACCTTTGCTCGCTCGCCATCCCGCCCGGATGGCCCACCTTGGGCGGCGTAGCTCAGCTGGTAGAGCAGGAGAATCATAATCTCTGTGTCCGGGGTTCGAGTCCCTGCGCCGCCACCAACCACACCGCGGCCTCGCCTGCGTCTGCGCCGGATCGAGCCGGCCCTCCGACGTGCGTTGCGGGGCGACTGCGCGCTCCCCGAAGGCAGCAGGATCCTGATCGCGGTGAGCGGTGGCGCCGACTCCACGGCCCTGCTGCTCGGTCTCCGGTCCGTCGCCCCCGAGTTCGGGCTCTCGCTGCAGGCGGCGCACCTCCACCACGGCCTGCGCGGCGCCGAGGCCGACGCCGATCTGGCGTTCGTGCGCGACCTGTGCGCCCGGCTGGGCGTGCCGCTCGCTACCGCGCGTTGGAGATGCCGCGCGCGCATGGCGCGGCGCGGGCTGTCGGGCCAGGCGGGGTTGCGCACGCTGCGGCGTGAGTTCCTGGGCCGCGCGGCGGGCCGTGCCGGGGCCACCGCGATCGCCACCGCCCACACGGCGGACGACCAGCTGGAGACCCTGCTGCTGCGACTGATGCGGGGCACCGGGCTTGTGGGCCTGGGCGGGATGCGCCCCCGGCGCGCCGGTTGGATCAAGCCCCTGCTCGGCACCGCGCGGGTGGACATCGAAGCCGACCTGCGTGCGATCGGCCAGCCTTGGCGCGAGGACCACACCAACCACGACCCGCGCTACGCCCGCAGCCGCGTGCGCGATGAGGTGGTTCCGGCGCTGCTGCGCGCCCTCGACCCGACCCTGGCGACGGACACGCGGCCAGAAGCCGCGTCGGACGGGGGCCGCCGAGCCGGCGGCTCGCTGCCGCGCGCGGCGCGGGTACGGGCGGGCCTGGTGCGGCGCGCCGCGGCGACCGCGCGGGAGCTGCGCGGCGCGGGGCGGCTGGTGACACGAAAGAGCGCTCGCATCCTTGCGCGCGTCGCGCGCATCGACAGTGGGGAGATTGCGCTTGATTCGCGACGCCTCGCTTCCTACCCTTTCCTGATCCAACGCACGACCTTACGCCTTCTCTGGCAACGCCCTGGTCACGCTGAGCACGACCTCACGGAACGACACCTGAACGCCCTTCAGTCGCTGATCGCGACAGCTCACGGGGGATCACGTGTGGACCTCCCGCACGGGTGGTGGGCGGAGCGTGACCGGGGCACTATCATCTTCCGGCGCAGAAGCCGGGCTGCACGTGCGGCCCACGCGTCCCGATGAGCGGTTCATGCCCTTCGGTGGCCGGCGATGCCGGCCCCGCGGGGCGTTCCTGAGCAGTCCACCTGTCCTTCGGGCCCTGTGGGTCCACACGGAGACTCCATGACCGAGAGCCTGCCCCAGACGCCAGAGGCCACGACGGCCGCCGAGCCGGCCATCCGTGTGCTGTTCTCGGCCGAGCAGATCGCCGCCCGCGTCCGCGAGATGGGTCTCGAGATCGCGCGGGAGATGGAGGGCAAGAATCTCGTCTACGTCGGCGTGCTCAAAGGCGCCTGCATGTTCCAATGCGACCTGGCGCGCGCGACGCCGCTCGACGTGACGCTCGACTTCCTGTCGGTGTCGTCCTACGGCGCCGGCAAGACCTCGACCGGGACGGTCCGACTGGTCTCGGATCTGCGCGACGACATCGCCGGCGCGCACGTCGTGCTGTGCGAAGGCGTGGTGGATTCCGGGCTCACGCTCTCGTTCATCCTCGAGCTGCTGCGCTCGCGGGGTGCGGCCAGCGTCCGCGTCGCCACCCTGCTCGACAAGGTGCCGTGCCGGAAGATCCCGGTGCCGGTGGACTACGCCGGCTGGCGCATCGGCTCCGAGTTCGTCATCGGCTACGGGATGGATGCCGATGAACGCTATCGCAACCTGCCCTATGTGGGCGTCCTCGAGGAGAGCTGACCCCGTGAGCGTGTTCCACCAGGACTCCGATTCCGAACGCGGCCGCAAACGTGAGAGCCGGCGCACGCCGACCCCGCGCCGCCAGCCGCCTCCCGCCCCGCCCGCGCGCCCGTTCCGCACGCTGGCGTTCTGGGCGCTGGTGGTCCTGCTGTCGCTGGTCGCCTATCGGATGTACCAGGGCAATTTCATGGCGGCCCCGCGCATCGAGATCTCCTACACGCGCTTCATCCAGGAGGTGGACCGCGGGAACATCGCCAGCCTCCAGATCATCGAGAAGGTCGTCTCCGGAGAGCTGAAGGGCGAGACGATGATGCGCGTGACCGGCCACGACATTCAGGTGAAATCGTTCAAGACGAACATCCTCGGCCCCGGCACCGAGCTGCCGGACCGGGTGTGGAAGACCAACCCGGGGATCGAGATCGAGGTGAAACCGACGGGCATCAACTGGCTCTCGGTGCTGCTCACCGTGGCGCCGTTCCTGCTGCTGTTCCCGATCTGGCTGATGTTCTGGCGCAACATGCAGTCGGGCGGGAGCGCGGCGCTCAAGTTCGGCAAGACCAAGGCGAAGGTACTGATCGAGACCACACCCAAGGTCACGTTCAAGGACGTGGCCGGCTGCGACGAGGCCAAACAGGAGCTGCAGGAGATCATCGAGTTCCTGAAAGAACCCCAGAAGTTCCAGCGCCTGGGCGGGCGGATCCCGAAGGGCGCGCTGCTGCTCGGGCCTCCGGGTTCCGGCAAGACGCTGCTCGCCAAGGCGGTCGCGGGCGAAGCGGGCGTGCCGTTCTTCTCGATGAGCGGTTCGGATTTCGTGGAGATGTTCGTCGGTGTTGGAGCGTCCGTGACGGGGGACACGCCGGTGCTCATCCGTCGCGATGGCCAGACTCGCCTGATGCCCATCGGCGAGTTCGTGGACGGGTTCTATTCCGGAGACGATCAGGGCGCGCCGGTCCCCGTCGCATGCGTGCAGACACTCGGATTCGAAGAGAAGGACTCCAAGTTCAAGGGTTCTCCGAAGACCTTTGTGAAGGGCAGCGCATGGAAGGGCGTCCGCGGCGTCTATCGCCACCGAGTCACGGAGATTCACGAGATCCACTTTCTGGGCGGCGTCATTCGCACCACGGGCGACCATAGCGTCTTCGTCCGAACGCGAAATGGAGTCCGTCCAATTCCCGCACGAGAGCTGAAACCCGGTGACGTGTTGGTGAATCTCCCCTTCCGGGTGCGCGGCGAGTATTCGGCCGTGCGTGGCACACCGCATTCCGTGAGGGCGCACGATTTCGGTACCGACGCCGTTCCACGCCATCTGCAGGTCCTGGAGCTCGACGAGGCAACCGCGACCCGCTACGCGTATGCCATGGCGCAGAAGGACCAGTTCAGCCAGGCCGCGATCGCCTCGACCATCGGCGTCTCCCAGGCCACGGTCGGACACTGGCAGTCCGGCAAGCACGCGCCGCGTGCGCTCTCGATGGCGTACACCGACACCGTGCTGCCCGAGCGGGTGGAGATCACACCGGAGTTGCTCAAGCTGTTCGGCTACTACACCGCGGAGGGTCGCGAGAACGGTTACCTGGAATTCACGTTCGGCACCCACGAATCCGATCTGCACGCCGACGTGATCGCACTCATGGATCGGATCTTCGGCGTGAAGCCCAAAGTCACCCCCACAGTCGACCACAGCACCAAACTTACGTTCCATTCCGCTCCGCTCGGGCGCTTCTTCGCTCGCCACTGCGGGACCGGCAGCCATGAGAAGCGGGTGCCCGAGATCCTCTGGGATCTCCCACGAACTCACTTTGATGCGTACTTGACCGGCTACTCGCTCGGCGATGGATACATCACGAGGGAGGGCAAGCTCAGCATGGTGTCGGTCAGCCACCAGCTGATCCGCGAACTCACCTGGCTCTGCGCCATGCATGGGATCAAGGCCGGCGTACGGAAGGTCGTGTCGCCCGGCGGGCGCGTTCTCAAGAACCGACCGCTCCCGGAGACGGTCGCGTGGAACCTGATCATCGGCAAGACCAGCCACAACATGGTCCGCGACCGCGCGAACCAGGGCAAGCGTCCGATCGTCCGTCGCGTCGAGATGAGACCATTCGATGGCTATGTCTACGATCTCTGTGGCTGCGACGGCGAAGCGTTCTTCGGCGGCGAGAAGCCGGTGCTGCTCCACAACAGTCGTGTGCGTGATCTCTTCGAGCAGGCGAAGCGCAACGCACCTTGCATTGTTTTTGTGGACGAGATCGACGCTGTCGGCCGTCATCGCGGCGCGGGGCTCGGCGGCGGGCACGACGAACGCGAGCAGACACTCAATCAGCTGCTGGTCGAGATGGACGGCTTCGACTCGAACGAAGGCGTCATCATGATCGCCGCGACCAACCGTCCCGACGTGCTCGATCCGGCGCTCATGCGGCCCGGGCGCTTCGACCGGCAGATCGTCGTCGACTGGCCGGACGTGCGCGGCCGCGAGGGCATCTTCCGCGTGCACACCCGCACCATCCCGCTCTCGGACGACGTGGACCTGCAGCAGCTCGCGCGCGGCACGCCGGGCCTGGCGGGCGCGGACATCGCCAACATGGTGAACGAGGCGGCGCTGCTCGCCGCGCGCCGCAATCGCAAGAAGGTCACCATGCAGGACTTCGAGGACGCCAAGGACAAGGTGATGCTGGGGACGGAGCGCAAGAGCCTCGTCATGACCGACGCCGAGCGCAAGACCACCGCCTATCACGAGGCCGGCCACGCGCTGGTGACCTGGCTGCTCCCCGACTCCGAGCCGGTCGACAAGGTGACCATCATCCCGCGCGGCCGGGCGCTCGGCATCACGTCGTACCTGCCGCGCGAAGAGCGTCACTCCCGCTCGAAGGCGGATCTCGAGCGCTGGCTGTGCAGCGCCATGGGCGGCCGCGCCGCCGAACAGCTCGTGTTCGAGCACTACACGGCCGGAGCCGCCAGCTATCTCGAGAACGCGACCGCGCTGGCGCGCCGCATGGTGTGCGAGCTGGGCATGAGCGACACGCTGGGCCCGCTCACCTTCGGCAAGAAGGAGGAGATGGTGTTCCTCGGTCGCGAGATCTCGAGCCACAAGGACTACAGCGAGCAGACCGCCGTGCTCATCGACCAGGAGGTGCGCAACATCATCGAGCGCGCCTACGCCCGGGCGGTGGAGCTGCTCAAGGCGAACCTCGACAAGCTCCATCAGCTCGCGAACTCGCTGCTCGAGCGCGAGGTGCTGGACGGTGACGAGATGGATCGACTGCTGCGCGGGGAGACGCTCCCGCCGGTGAAGCCGGTCGAGACCGATTCGAAGCCGGAGCCGCCGGCCGCCGAGCCCGTCGCCGCGAAGACCGGTGAGGCGCCGACGCTCGAACCCTTCAGTCCCCCCGCGCCGAGACCCGCCGGCGCCTGAGGCGCGACCTTCCCGACTAGGCCCGCGTCGCTCTCCACGGCGCGGGTCTCGTGCATGGGGGCCGGATCGGCGGACCGCCCGGGGTCCCGCGGCCGTCGAGCCGACCAGCGCGGCATTTCCGCCGGCCCGGTGCGGTCTCGCTCCATCTGCCGGCGGCGGGACCGCCTGCCCGAAGAGAGATTGCAACTTCCGGAGGCTGAAGAGCGTCTAACCTTCCGTCACGCGAATGCGAACGCGTGGCAAGCGACTGCAAACCAGTCGTCGCAGGTCTTCCAAGACAGGTTCGGGGCCGGCAGTCCCGAGCCACCCAAGCGTCGCCCGGTCACCCCGGCCGGGCGATCTTGTTTTCGGGCGCTAGCTCGCGACCAGGGGTGCCGAGAACGTGCCGCCTTCGGCGGCCAGCCGCGAGAGCAGTGCGGCCGGCTTGAAGCGATCGCCCTTCTCGGCCCGCAGCGCGATCAGCCGCGCTTCCACCTTCGCCAGCCCGAGCGTGTCGGCGTGTCGCAGCACGCCGCCGCGGAAGGGCGGGAAGCCGGCGCCGAAGATCATCGCCACGTCGAGCATGCCGGCATCGGTCACCACCTTCTCTTCCAGGCAGCGCGCCGCCTCATTGATCATCGCCAGCACCATGCGCTCCGAGAGCGCCTCTGGGCTGGGTGCCCGGCGCGCGCGCGTCAGCCCCAGCAGCCGGCGCAGGGCCGGGTCCGGGCGGCGCGTCCGGCCGCGGTGCCGGTAGAAGCCCAGCCCGTTCTTGCGCCCCAGCCGCCCGGCCGACAGCATCTTCTCGAGCGGTGACGACGCCGGCATGCGGTCGGGGAACGCGTGGCTCAACACGCCCGCCACCTTGTTCGCCACGTCCAGCCCCACCTCGTCCAGCACCTCGAAGGGTCCCATCGGCATGCCGAAGCGACGCATGGCGGCATCGATGCCGGCGAGCGGATAGCCCTCGGCGAGCAGCACCATGGCCTCGCTCAGGTAGGGCATCAGGATCCGGTTGACGACGAAGCCGGGCGAGTCGGCGACCACGACCGGCGTCTTGCCGAGCCGCCGGGCCAGCCCCACCGCGGTCACCAGCGTCTGGTCCGACGTGCGGCTGCCGCGCACCACCTCCACCAGCGGCATGCGATGGACCGGATTGAAGAAGTGGAAGCCGCACAGACGTTCGGGGTGCGCGAGGCCCTGGGCGAGCGCGTCGACCGAGAGCGACGAGGTGTTGGTGGCCAGCACCGCACCGTCGGCGAGGCGCACCTCGAGCTCCGCGAACACGCGGCGCTTCACGTCCAGATCCTCGACCACCGCCTCCATCGCGAACTGCACCCGGCCGACGCCGTTCAGCTCGAGGCTGGGCTGGATGCGCGCCATCTGGGCGCTCGCTTCGCGCGCGGCGTCCCCGCCGCCGCGGCGGCGCCGGCTCCGCTCGTCGATGAGCGAGCGCGCGGTCTGGAGCGCGTGGGTCAGGGCCTCGGGCTTGAGATCGCGCACCCGCACCTCGATGCCGAAGCGGCTCGCCAGCTCGGCGACCCCGCCCCCCATCACGCCGGCGCCCACCAGCATGAGCGAACGCACGAGCGTGGGCTCCACCGTCACGTCCGCGACCACCGGATCCTTCTTCGCACGCTCGGAGAGTTCGAAGATGCGCACCAGGTTCTTGCACACCGGATCGACCACCAGGTCGCTCGCCCGCGCCGCCTCGATGGCGAGGCCCGCCTCGATCGGCAACCGCAGCGTCCGTTCGAGCACCTCGATGGCGGCGAGCGGGGCGGGATAGTGCCCCCCGGTGCGCGCCCGGGTCATCGTGCGGGCGCGACCCAGGGCCAGCGCCTGGCCGAACGGGGTGCGGTCCACGAACCAGGCGCTCAAGCCCCGCGGGCGGTAGACGTCGCGGCGCCGCTTGGCCGGGCGCGTGGCCAGCGCGTCGAGCTGCTCGTGGGCCCGCTCGACCAGCCACGCCGCGGGAACGGCCCGGGCGATCAGCCCGGCCCGTTCCGCCCGCCGCGCGTCCAGCGCCCGCCCGGTGAGGATCAGGTCGAGCGCGGCGGCGAGCCCGATCAGCCGTGGCAGCCGTTGCGTGCCGCCGAAGCCCGGGATGATGCCGAGCAGGACTTCGGGGAGCCCGATCTGGGTGCGCGGCTCGTCGCTGGCGATGCGCGAGTCGCAGGCCAACGTCAGCTCGGTGCCTCCCCCCAGGCACACGCCGTCGATCGCCGCCACCGTCGGGCAGGCGAAGGCGGCGAGACGATTGAACGCGCCGTGCGCCCGCCGGATGACCGCCAGCACCTGCTCGCGGTCGGTGAGCGCGCCGATCGCGGCGATGTCCGCCCCGGCGATGAACGAACCGCTCTTGCCGCTCAGCAGCACGACGCCCCGCAACCCGTCCGTCTTCTCCAGCTCGCCCAGCGCTCGTTCCAGATCGGGGAGGGCCTCCGCGTCGAGCACGTTCACCTTGCGCGAGGGATGGTCCATCACCAGGTGGGCGATGCTGCCGGCCTGCATCTCCACCCGGAACACCGCCATCAGTCGCGCTCCAGGACGAACGCCGCGCCCTGCCCGCCGCCCACGCACAGCGCGGCCAGCCCGCGCTTGAGTCCCCGCCGCCGCATCTCCATGAGCAAGGTGAGCAGCAGGCGGGCGCCGCTGGCGCCGACCGGATGGCCCAGGGCGATGGCCCCGCCGTTGACGTTCAACCGCTCAAGCGGGAACTCGCCCAGCGCACGCGTGCGCCCCAGCTCGGCACGGGCGAAGGTCTCCGACTTCGCGGCCTCGACGCAGGCGAGCACCTGGGCGGCGAACGCCTCGTTGATCTCGAACAGCTCGCAGTCCGCCAGCTCGAGCCCGGCGCGCTCCAGGGCGCGGCTGGCCGCGAACACCGGCCCCAGTCCCATACGACTGGGCGCGAGACCGGCGAAAGCGAAGCCGCGCACGCGCCCGAGCGGCGGCGACGGCCACCGCTCGGCGGTGGCCTGGTCGCCGACCAGCAGCGTCACCGCGCCATCGGTGACCTGGCAGGCGTTGCCGACCGTCACCGTGCCGTTCTTCCGGTCGAAGTAGGGCTTGAGCTTCGCCAGGGCCTCGAGCGTCTGCCCGTCGCGCGGGCCGACATCGTCGCGCACCATCTCGTAGCCCGGCCCCGGGAACACCGGCGCGATCTCCTCGCGCAGCCGTTCGCGCGCGGCGATCGCCCGCTGGTGGCTCACCAGCGCGTACTCGTCCTGCCGGCGGCGATCGATGCGGAACTCACGCGCGAGCACCTCGGCGGTCTGGCCCATGTTGAGCCCACAGACGTAGTCGGTGAGCCCCTCGACCAGGGCGATGCGCGGCTGCAGCATGCGCGGCTTGAAGCGCGTGAGGACGCCCAGCTTCTGCACCGGCGACTTGGCCCGCATCAGCCCCTCGAGCCACTCGCCGTACTCGCCGGTGTAGAGGAGCGGCATCTGGCTCATGGACTCCATGCCGCCCGCGAGCACCAGCCGTGCCGCGCCCGCCTGGATGCGATAGGCGGCGCCCGCCACCGCCTCCATCCCCGAGGCGCAATTGCGGTGAACGCTCACCGCCGGCACCGGATCGGGCACGCCCGCCATGAGGGCGGTGATGCGCGCCACGTTCGCCGCTTCGGACGGGTTCCCGCAGTTGCCGAGGATGACCTCGTCGAGGCGCGCGGGATCGAGGTCCTGGCTCGCGAGCAGCTCGGCGGTCGCCACACGCCCCAGCTCGTAGGCGGGCGAGCGCCGGAAGACGCCGCCAGCCTTGGCGAAGGGGGTGCGTGCCCCGGCGAGGATCCAGACGGGCGGTGCGGTCATCCGCGCTTGGCGAGCTTCTCCAGTTGTTCCCGGGCCTCGGCCTGCAGGCCCGAGTCGCGCGGCCGGCCCGCCGGGATGGTGACGGCCCGCTGCAGCTCGCGACGGGCGTCGCCGTAGCGTTCGAGCTTGAGATAGGTGCGGGCCAGTTCCACGCGGCTCTGGATGTCCTCGGGGGCCAGCTCCACCGCCTTCTCGAGGTCGCGGATCGCGTTGTCCATCGACGCGCCGTGCGGCACGTGGGCGAGCAGCACCTTGCTCACGCCCCGCTCCCAGAGCCCGCGGCTCGCGAGCCGCCGGTTCCACCGGCCACGCTCCAGGTAGGCGCGGGCGATCCCGGGATCGATGCCGATCGCCCGGTCCAGCTCGGACCTGATCTCGCGCCACAGGCCTGCGCGGGTCTTGGGCCCTTCCATCTGCGCCTCGAGCCCGAGCGCCACCGCGAGCCAGACGTGGCCGTGGGCGTTGTCCGGCACGGCTTTGATCGCCGCCCGTGCGTGCTCCACAGCGGCCGCCACCAGCCGCCGGCTCTCTTCGCCCGGGGCCCCCTCGCTCAGCTCGGACTCGACCCGCGCCAGACCGCACAGGGCGCCGAAGTGCGTGGCATCGTCGGCCGTGGCCGTCTGGTAGAACGCGAGCGCCTCGCGCAGCTGGCCATGGGCGTAGGCCTGGTCGCCGCGCTCGACGGCCGCGTCGGCGGCGCCGCTGGCGTAGACGAGACTGGGGGTGCGGGCTCCGGACACCGTGACGAGGAGCATGGCCGCGCACCATACGGAGCGATTCGTGATCATCGAGGGTCTCCCCCGCGGCGCGCTGTGCGCGGCATGCCGACGGGCCGGGCGACTGTGGCCCAGCGCACCGGCCGGTGTCAACGCCGTGGGGCGGGACCGTGGGCGCGCTGCGGCTTTGCGCTTGTGGCGCCTCCCATGCGGGTGCTACCCCTAACGTCGCTCGCCGGTGCCGGGACTTCCGGCCGCGCGGGCGCCGGAGGCGGGATGGCGGTCGCAGACACGCTGATCGGGATCTTCCTCGAGGCCGTCGCCACCCGGCGGCGGCCCGACCAGTTCATGCGCCGGACCGAGAGCGGCTGGGAGTCGATCGGCTCCGAGCGCGCCCTCGAGGACGTCGAATCGCTCGCGCTCGCGCTCCGCGAGCTGGGGGTCGAGCGCGGCGACCGCGTCGTGCTGCTCTCGGAGACCCGCTACGAGTGGGCGGTGACGGACCTCGCGATCCTCGGCCTGGGCGCGGTGACCGTGCCCATCTACCCCACGCTCACCGCCGCGCAGTGCCGGGCGCTGCTGGAGAACTGCGAGCCCAAGGTCCTGGTAGCCTCGACCAGGGCCCAGCTCGAGAAGATCCGCGCCGCCTCGGCCGGGCTGCCGTGCGTCCGCACGCTGGTGTGCATCGACCCCCTGCCGCCGGGGGGAAGCGCCGCCGAGCACGCGATGCACGCCCTGCTGACGCGCGGCGCCGCACTCCGGAAGGCCGAGCCGGGCGCCTTTCGCGCTTCGGCGCAGGCGGTGCGTCCCGACGATCTCGCCACCATCATCTACACCTCGGGCACCACGGGTGAGCCCAAGGGCGCCATGCTCACGCACGGCAACATCGCCTCCAACGTGGCGGCCTCGCTCCAGGTCATGCGCTTCGAGTCGTCCGACCGTTGCCTGTCTTTCCTTCCCCTGTGCCACATCTTCGAGCGGATGGGAGGCTTCTACTCGATGCTGGCGTCGGGGGTGTCGATCGCCTACGCCCGCAACATGGAGTCGGTCGCGGCGGACGCGCTCGAGGTGCGACCGAGCCTGGTGATGGGCGTCCCGCGCTTCTACGAGAAGGTGGTCGCGCGCGTGCTCGAGACCGCGCACGCGCATCCGGCGCCGGCCCGGGCGCTGTTCTTCTGGGGGCTCGGTCGCGGCCGGGCGATCGCCCGGGCGCACTACGCGGGACGCCGGCCTTCGCTTCTGGCGGGCTGGCTGGCGCGGCTCGCCGGGGCACTGGTGCTGTCCAGGATCCGCGGCCGTCTGGGCGGGCGACTGCGTCGCTGCTTCTCGGGGAGCGCGCCCCTGTCGACCGAGGTCATGGAGTTCTTCTACGCTATCGGCATCCCGATCATCGAGGGCTACGGGCTCACCGAGACCTCACCGGTCATCTGCCTCAACCCGTCCGATCGCGAGAAGCCGGGCACGGTCGGCCCCCCCATCCCGGGCGTCGAGGTGAGGATCGGTGATGACGGGGAGATCCTCACCCGCGGCCCGCATGTTATGCGCGGCTACTATCGCAACGAGAGCGCGACGCGCGAGGCGATCCGCGACGGCTGGTTCCACACCGGCGACATCGGGCATCTCGACACCGACGGCTACCTCGTCATCACCGACCGGCTCAAGGATCTATTGGTGCTCTCGGCCGGCAAGAAGGTGGCTCCGCAGCCGCTCGAGGCGAAGCTCAAGCTCTGCCCCTGGGTGGGCGAGGCGATCCTGCTCGGCGATCGACGGCCCTACGTCGTGTGCCTGATCGTGCCCGATTTCGTCCACCTCGAGGCCGAGGCGAAGGCACGGGCTTGGCCGATCGCCTCGCGTCGCGAGCTGCTCGAGCGCCCCGACGTGCGGGCCCTCTACCAGGCCGAGATCGATCACGTGAACGCCGAGCGGGCGCCCTTCGAGCAGATCAAGCGGTTCGCGTTGCTCGACCGTGAGCTGAGCCAGGAGAGCGGCGAGCTGACGCCGACGCTCAAGTTCAAGCGGCGGGTCATCACCACGAACTACGCGGCGCTCATCGACAGCCTCTACGTCGGGCATTCGGCGCCGGCGTGACCCCGAGGCCCTACTTCAGCACCTCGGCCAGTTCCTCTCTCGCCAGCGCCGGCGGCAGCGTGCCGCGCCCGAGCAGCGCGGCGTGGAAGTCGTACAGGTTGAACCGGCTTCCCAGGCGCTGCCGCGCCTCCTCGCGCATGGCGAGGATCTCGAGCTTGCCGACCAGGTAGCTCATCGGCTGGGTCGGCGTGAGCGTGTAGCGCTTGACCTCGGCGATCGCGTTCACGCGCTCGATCATCGCCTGCTCGCGCAGGTAGTCCACCGCCTGCATGAACGTGAACTTACCGGTATGGAGTCCCACGTCGAGCACGACGCGGCAGGCGCGCCACAGCAGATCCTTGAGCTGGTAGAGCCGTGTGAGCGGGTCGAGATAGAAGCCCTGCTCGAACATCAGCTCTTCGCAGTAGAGCGCCCAGCCCTCGGCGAGCAGGTTGCTGTCGGCAAGCCGGCGCAGGCGGGAGCCCACGCGGTTCGCGTGGCAGAGCTGCAGGTGATGCCCGGGATAGGCCTCGTGCACGGTGGTCAGCGACAGCCCGGCGTAGTTGTGGCCCTGAAGCTGCTGCTCCTGCTCCTCAGGACGTCGCGACGTATCGACGGGCGTCACGTAGAAGTGACCGGTCTGATCCTCGTCGAAGGGCCCGGGCGGCAGATAGGCCGCGTAGGGGATCACCGAGCGCTCGAATACCGGCGTGTCGATGATCGCCAGCTTCTCGCCTTCGGCCAGCGGCGCGAGGTGCTTCTCGACGATGAACCGGCGCGCGCGGTCGGTCTCGGCCTGATAGGCCTCCTTGAGCTTCGACGCCTCGGGATGCCGGGTCTTGGCGTCGCCGATCAGGTCCTTCCAGGTGCGCGAGGGATCGATGCGCTTCGCCTCCTCCTCGAGCAGGGCCAGGGTCTTGGCAATCTGCTCCTCGCCGAGCGCGGTGAGCCCGGCGCAGTCCAGGTTCAGCAGGTGCTCGCGCTCCAGCTTGTAGTTCATCCAGCGCTCGCCGATCGCGAAGGTGCCGCCGATCTTCGAGTCCAGCTCGCGGTCGAGGAAGTCCTGGTACTGCGCGAAGCCGATCCGCGCCCGGCCGGCCGCGTGCTCGATGCGTTCGCGCTCGGCCGGGAAGCTCTCGAGCAGGGTACGGGCGACCTGGTCCACGAACCCGGGACCGCTGCGGTTCACCTCGTCGGCCACACCCAGGAACTGATCCGGCACCTCTTTGAGATTGCCTCGCGCGGCCTTGAGGTAGTCGTGGATCGCGATCATGCGCGCGAGCAGTGCCTCCTTGCGCTCCTGCGGCGCCAGCGAGGGGCGGGTCCAGAGCAGGAACAGGCTGTCGAGGGCGGTCTGCGGGTACATCACCGGATTGCGGGTGTGCACGCGCAGGTCTTCGCAGTCGGCGCGCATCGCGGCCAGGCGGGCGCGGATCGCCCCGTAGTCCACCCGCTGTTCGGTGGGCAACTCCTGCCAGTTGACGCCCACCACCAGGCGCTGTTCCAGGTCACGCAACCAGGCGATGCGCGCCAGCATGCCCTCGGGCGAGTGATTCGGGAGGAGGTGGTCGTAGTCGTGCACGCCGGCCAGCGTGGCGGCGACCGGGTCGTGCTTGAAGTACAGCTCGACGAACTCCTCGCTCAACGCCGTGAACGTCTTGTTGGTCTCGGTCATCACTCCCCGGGTGGTGGTGCGGGAAGGCCCCCGCGCGCGGCGCGGAGGCCTTCCCGAGTGCGTGCTGACAGGACCGCGTCAGATCCTGACGACGTTCGCGGCCTGCT
>JBGPXY010000027.1:0-20964 GCA_041492985.1 Candidatus Eiseniibacteriota bacterium | reverse complement strand
CGGCATCTCGTCGCGAGGCTCGCGCCGCAGCGTCAGGGTGAACGACTTGCCGTCGGCGCTCAGCGCGAATTGCTGGGTCGCCCGGCCGCCGCGCTCGTCCTCTCGCAGGGTGAGCAGGCGGTTCCCGCTCCACGAAGCCGTGATGTGCATCGCCTCGGGATCGATCGCGCCCGCCTTGTTCTGCGGGAGCCCGACGACCAGGACCTCGATCGGCAGACCCTGCTCGAACAGCACCACGGTGCTGTCGGTCTGCTCGATCAGCATGCTCGCCGGCGGTCTCATCATGAGCCGCGTCTCGGGGCCGCGTTGACGATCTCGCGCGGCGCTGTCGTCGGGGCTCCCTCCCGGTCCGCCGCGGGATCGGCCACCACCCCAGCCGCCACCGCGCATCCCGCCGCCGCCCATCCCACCGCCACCCATCCCACCGCCCATGCCTCCCCTGGGCCCGCGCCCACCCGAGCGGCGCATCGATTCCATCTTCTCCTGTGCGTTATCGCTCTTCTCGACGTCGAGCTTCCAGGCGCCGGCGAGCGTCGGCGGAGCGGGGGACGCTTGCGCCGCGGCGCGGGTCGGGAAGGTGTAGACGGTGGACAGCACCGCGAGCGCGCTCCATAGCAGTGGTCGCGGCCATCGCGGCGATGAGGGGATGCGTGACGACGTCATGCTCGTACCTCCAAGCCCGGTCTGTATGGGATGCGGGCGCCTGGCCCACATCATCCTGGACGAACGTGCGGGCGGAGGGTTTCGCCCGGCGAGCGATCGGGCCGGCATGCTTGGCAAGACCCTGTGACCGTCTTGACAGGGCGATGGGTGCGCATGCGGGCAGCCCGTGGGTCGGAATGTCGGCCCGCGCCCCGCATGCTACCCTCGCCCCCCGTGTCCGCCAGCGTACCGCCCGCGCCCCCCGCGGCCCCGCGTCCCGATCCGGGCTCGCCGCCGCCAGCCCGCGCGTCGGCGACCAGCCGCAACGTGGTGGCGCTCGGGTTCACGTCGCTGCTGACCGACGTCTCCACCGAGATGATCATCCCGGTGCTGCCGGCGTTCGTGACCGGCACGCTGCGCGCGTCGGTCGCGAGCCTCGGCGTCATCGAGGGCGTGGCGGAGTGCACCGCGACGGTGCTGCGGATCTTCTCCGGCTGGCTCTCGGATCGGATCGGCCGGCGCAAGCCGTTCATGTTGTTCGGCTACGGTCTCTCGACGGTGGCCAAGGGCGGCATGGCGCTGGCGGGGTCCTGGGGCGCCGTGCTGGGGTTGCGCTTCTCGGATCGGGTGGGCAAGGGTCTGCGCAACCCGCCGCGCGACGCGCTCATCGCCGACTCGGTGACGCCGGCGCAGGTGGGGAGCGCTTTCGGGCTGCACCGCGCGATGGACACGCTGGGTGCGGCCCTCGGACCCCTGGCGGCGTTCGCGTTGTTGCGCGCCTACCCCGGCGAGCTGCGGCGGATCTTCGCGCTGGCGATCGTGCCGGCGGCGCTCTCGATGGTGGTGCTCGCCGTCTTCGTGCGCGCTCCGCGCTCGACGCCGCGGCGCTCCGCCGCCACGCTGTGGAGCGAGCTGGGGGGGCTCGGGCGCCCGGTGCACCGGTTCCTGGTCGTCGCGGGCGTGTTCTCGCTGGCGGGAAGCAGCATGGCGTTCGTCCTGCTGCGCGCGGGGCAGGCGGGGTTCAGCGTCGCCCAGGTGCCGCTGGTCTACATGGTCTACAACGTCGTCTACGCGCTGCTCTCGTGGCCGCTCGGCGCGCTCTCGGATCGCATCGGCCGCCGCCCGCTCCTGTTCGCGGCGTACCTCTCGTTCGCCGCCTGCTACGCCCTGCTCGCATGGCGGGCGACGCCGATGGTGGTCGTGGCGGCGTTCATCGGGCTGGGCGTGCACAGCGCGCTGCTCGAGGGCTCGCAGCGCAGCATGCTCGCGGATCTCGTGGGCGGTCCCCGACGCGGCACGGCCTACGGCCTCTATTACGCCATCGTCGGCGCGGCCCTGCTGCCGGCGAGCGTGGTCGGCGGACTGCTGTGGGACCGGTTCGGACCGGCGACCACCTTCGCCGTCAGCGCGGCGCTGGCGCTGCTGGCGGCCCTGCTGTTCGCGCTGCTGCTGCCGGCCGGGCACGAAAGGCGCGATCGCGATGCCATCGCTGCGTGATCTGGGGGAGTTCGAGGTGCTGCGGCGTCTCGCAGCGGCGCGCCCCACCCCGGCGGGCACACGGGTGGACGCGGGCGACGACGCGGCGGTGCTGCGCGCGCAGCCGGGTCGCGATCTGGTCGTCACCACCGACGCGTTCGTCGAGGGTCGGCACTACCCCGCGGCGGTCCTCGCACCCGCCGTGCTCGGCGCACGCCTGGCGCTGGCCAACCTCAGCGATCTCGCGGCCATGGCGGCGAGCCCGCGCTGGGCGCTGCTCTCGATGGGCGTGCGCCCCGAGCACGACGCCGATGACCTCGTCCGACTGGAGGCCGGACTCGCGGCGGCGCTCTCCGCCGAGGGTGCCGGCATCGTCGGCGGCAATCTTGCCGGCGTCGAGGGCCCGGAATGGTTCAGCCTCACGCTCATCGGCGAGGTGGAGCCCGGACGGGCGTGGACGCGCAGCGGGGCGCGGCCCGGCGACCTGATCGGCGTGACCGGGTCGCCGGGTCGCGCGGCCGCGGGTCTCAGGCTGCTCCGCCAGATCGGGGATGCGAGCACGGTCGAGGATCTCGTGCCCGTCGTCGATGCGTGGCGCTCGCCCGCATGCCGCGTCCGCGCGGCGCTGGATCTCGCGCGCATCGGCGGGGCGACCGCGGCCATCGACATCTCCGATGGATTCTCCGGCGACCTGGCGCGCCTGTGCGAGGCGAGCGGCGTGGGGGCGCAGATCGACGCGACGGCGTGGCCACCGGATGCCTCGCTCGAGCGCGCGGCCGGGCGGCTGGGCGTGAGCGTCGAGGAGCTGCGCTTCGGTCCGGGCGACGACTACGAGCTGCTGCTGGCGCTGGACCCCGCGGAGTGGTCGGCGCAGGCGCAGCATCCGGGCGTCACCATCGTCGGCCGGTTCACCGAGGCGCCGGGCGTGCTCACCATCCGTACCGCCGATGGCGGCGAGCGCGCGTTGCCGGCGGGTGGGTTCGATCACTTCGGCGGGTGAAACTAGCGTCGCGCGAGCGGATCCGATCGCGTGGCGGGTCGCCCGATCGAAGCCAGGTAGCCACCGAGGGGGTCTTTTCTAGACCCTATGGAGTGACCGGCCCCCGGTCGTAGCGTCGCCACCGCAGTGCATCGGGTGGCGGCCGGGTGGGTAGACCCCACACTCAGTCGCGGGTTAGGTCCTTGCGGTCCCAGAGCCGCATACGAAGAAGGGAGCCGGTCCATGGGCGAGCCTATCACTTTCGTCGGGATGGACGTTCATCGGCAGGACATCGCTGTGGCGATGCTGGTCTCGGGCGCCGGCGGCCCGGTGGAGTGGCGGGTGGCGAACGAGCCGAGCGCGGTGCGCCGCCTGGCGAAGAAGCTGCAGCGTGAAGGTGGCGGCGCGATCCACTGCGTTTACGAGGCCGGTCCCTGCGGGTATGCGCTGCAACGACAGCTGCAGGGGCTCGACCTCGCGTGTGACGTGGTGGCGCCGTCGATGATCCCGATCCGCCCGGGCGAGCGCATCAAGACCGACCGCCGCGACGCGCGCAAGCTGGCGGAGCTCGCACGCGCGGGCCTGCTGACGGTGGTCCATCCCCCGACCGAAGACGAAGAGGCGGTCCGCGATCTGTGCCGGGGACGCGACGACGCGCGGCTGGATCTGATGCGCGCACGCCACCGGCTCGGCAAGTTCCTGTTGCGACGCGGGCGCGTGTTCGGCACCGGTACTCAGCGCGCGTGGTCGCAGGCGCACCGCTGGTGGCTCGGGCAACAGGTGTTCGAGCGCACCGCAGAGCGCGTCATGTTCGAGGACTACCTCTTGGCCGTCGAGCAGACCGAGGCCCGGCGTCGTTCACTCGAGCTGCACCTGGAAGACATCGCTCGGCAACCACGCTACGCCGCGGCCGTGGGCGGACTGCGCTGCTTCCGCGGCATCGACACGATCACCGCCATCACGGTGATCGCCGAGTTGCACGACTTCCGGCGCTTCCGCTCCCCGAGCCAGTTGATGGCCTACCTCGGGCTGGTGCCGAGCGAGTACAGCAGTGGTCCCCGCCAGCAGCGCGGGGGCATCACGCACACCGGCAACCGCCACGTGCGGCGTCTGCTCATCGAAGCTGCCTGGCACTATCGCCACAAGCCGCGTGTCGGGGCCGCGCTCGCCCAGCGCCGTCACGGTCAGCCCGCAGCCATGATCGCCCTCGCCGACAAGGCGCAGCTGCGACTGTGCCGACGCTACCGACGGATGGAGCAGCGGGGCAAGCACCCGACCAAGATCGTCGTCGCCGTGGCGCGCGAACTGGTCGGTTACCTGTGGGCGGCGCTCACCCCGGCGGCACCGGTCGCCCACGCGGCGAACTAGGAGGGCACGAACGGCGACGGACGGGACATCAGCGTCACGGGTCAACCCGCGATATCGCTACGCGCACCGGAGGCTCGCTTCCGTCACGCGCGATCCTAGACTGCGGTAGCCCCCGACGAAGCACGGTCATGCGGCTCGGCTCCTCACGGAGCAACCCGCGGATATCAGAGTGACACGCCGTCGGTCAGGAGAACCCGTCCGTCACCCCTCGTGCTCACAAACGAGGTGGCCACCCTCTTGCGAGCGTGGCCACCAGGAGAATCGCTATCGAAGCTTGACAGCCGGTCACTCCATATCAGCGGTAGATGAGCTTGAGCCGACCCCAGCTCTCGGCGTGCACAGGGGTCGCGCATCCGCCGTCGCTGCCGAAGTTCGGCGTCGCCACTTCGGCCCAGCGGATCATGCCATGGCCGATCGCGCCATCCGGGCAGTATTCGATCGCGTGGTTGGCCGCCACGGTCGGGACGAAGGTCCCCGATCCCCAGAAGGTGGCGCTGACCGCGGTGGCCTCGTTCGCCTGGGCACCGGCGCCCCATTGCACGAAATCGATGATCATCGCGGCGTTGCTGAGCGAGTTCCCAGCGGGCGTGCCGGTGGTCACGGTATTGGGCACGTAGAGCGCGAGCGCGCCGCTGGGGCTGGGCAAGCCGACGCCGACGCCGCCGAAGCTGGCGATGAAGACATCGGTGTTCGAGTTGGTGCCGGTGGTGTTCAGATGAACGACCACCCGGCCTCCCGAGGGGACGATGATGTTGGTCGGCGCACCCGCGGGGCCGACCAGCTCGGTGGAGCTTCCCGAGGTGATGGCGATGCGGAAGCGGCCGAGATCCCCGCTGGCGGCGCCGTAGTTGGTGATCTCGATCAGATCGAGACCGCCCGCCACGTTGTACTGCACCTCGCTCAGCCGGAAGTCGGCGACATCGATCCTGGGGCTCACGTCCGGGTCGGTGACGATGACGCGGGCCGACATGTCCGGGAGGTGGGGCACACAGACGTAGGGGACGTGCCCGACCTGGCTGCTCTTCCAGCTGAAGCGGGTCGACGAGGGCTGCCCGGTGAACGAGCGATTGGGGTCGCTGTCGAAGACGGTCCCATCGAAGTTCAGGTTCATCGAGTCGACGGGCACGCTCCAGTTGGTGACGGTGTGCCCGTTGGACTTCCACACCCAGACGACGTGGTCGCCGAGGTTGACGTTCACCACGTAGGGCGTGATCACCTGGGCGCCACCCGTCGTCGAGACGTCGACCCGCACCTGGCCCGCGCGCGCGGGAGAGGCGGCGAGCAGGACGGCGAGCGAGAGCAGGCCCGACAGCGTCGCGATGCGACGCGTCACGGCCACACCCTCCGGTGCGCGGCGCGTGCGCTCAGCGCGACGAACGGCGGCCACCGTGCGCTCCTGCCGTCGCGAAGAGATCCCCGGTCCGGCCCACCGGCTTGCTGTGTCGCGCCTCGTGCTCGAGCAGCCAGCGCTTGCGGTTCATGCCGCCGCCGTAGCCGGTGAGGTTGCCGTTCGCGCCGATGACGCGGTGGCAGGGGATGACGATGGCGAGCGGGTTGTCGTGATTGGCCAGCCCGACCGCTCGGCTGGCCTTCGGCTGGTCCACCGCGCGGGCGATGTCTCCGTAGGTGCGCGTCTCGCCGAACGGGATCCGGCAGAGCGCCTTCCACACCTTGGTCTGGAACTCGGAGCCCACCGGATCGAGCGGGATCTCGAAGTCGTGCAACGTGCCGAGGAAGTACGATTCGAGCTGCTCGGTGATGGCCTTCAACTCGAGCAGCGAGGGATCCCAGGTGGCGTCGGGATACGCGCCCGCGTGGGCGGCGATCATGCGCTTGAGGCTCTTGCGGTCCATGAACTCGAGGAACCGAAGACCCTTCGCGGTGCGCGCGAGGAACAGCAGGCCGATCGGCGGGGGCGCCGACATGACGTGGTAGGCAATCCGCACAGCACCAAGGATAGCTGAGCACGGCGCGCCCTCCAAGCGCCGGCTCAGCTCGGCCCCAACGCCCTGGCGGGAGGAGCTCCCCCGCGGGTGGCGATCCACACCGCCGCCGTCCATGTCGGCACGAGGTCGACGAACGGGAGCAGCTCGATCGCGAACGTGGGCACGAACGCCCAGTGCCAACCCAGCAGGCGTGTCATCACGACCATGACGACCACGTCCAGCCCCACCTCCACCGGGGTGAAGGGCCCCAGACCGAACACGTAGGGGAACGCCCACTGGATCGCGTCTGCCGCGATCGCGACCGTCCAGGCGAGCTTCCGCCGGCTCACGGGGTGTTTCGACACCGGCGCTGGGTCGGTCATCGCGGCACCTACCCGGCAGGCGGACGGGCGGGGACGAGCCGCGGAAGGAAGCGCCCGCTGCGCCCGCGGTAGCTCCGGTACTCCTCGCCGAAGTGTCGCTCGAGCATGGTCTCCTCCCGCCCGGCGCGCTCCCACAGCAGCCATCCCATCGCCGCCACCAGCGGCAGCGCGAGCGCGCTGCCGAACGCGAGCACCGCGCCGAACGAGGCCAGCCACGCGCCCGTGTAGCCCGGGTGCCGGATCCGCGCGTAGAGACCGCGCGTCTCGAGCGCGTGCTCGCGCTGCAACGCCACGCGGGGCGAGAAGCGTGGCCCGAGCTGCGCCATGGCCGCGACGCGCAGGGCCAGCCCGGCGCCCGAGAGCGCGACGCCGGTCCACCGGAGCGCACCGCCCCACGGGAACGGGACGAGCGCGAGGCGTTCGCCGAGTGCCGCGATCGGCGGGGTGACGAGCGGGATCAGGAACAGCGCGAGCAGCACCAGCGGCGTCTCGCGCTCCACGGCGACCGCGTCGTGCCCGCGCACCGGGCGCAACAGCGCCAGCATCACCCCGCCGATCGTCCACAGGCTCAACAGCGCGAGCGCACGGTGATGGGCGAACAGCGCGGCAATCCCGCCGAGTGCGCCGGCGAGGAGTGCCGCATCCAGGACGGTGACCATGAGCGCGAGCAGCACGGTCACGGCCGGATGCGGACGTCGGGGGACTTCCGTCGTCTCCGTGTTCACGGGGCGCGACACTAGCAAGTCGGCGCGCCCGCGGCGAGGCGACTCCGATTTGCCGCTCTCACGGACAGCGGCTAGGCTACGCGGCCGTCCCTCGCCGGCTCCCGCCTCGACCATCGGAGGTTCGTCATGGAAGCGCTGGCACCACTCCACCCCGCGATCGTCCACGCTCCGATCGCCCTCATCATCGTCGGCGCCGTGTTCGAGCTCCTGGGCCGCGCCCTCGATGGTGAGTGGTGGCGGAAGGCGGCCTTCGCGATGCTGATCGTCGGCGTGCTGGGCGCTGCCCTCGCGGTGCTCTCGGGCGAGGCGGCCAGCGAGCGTGCCGAACACCAGGGCGTCGCCGAGAAGACCGTGGACGAGCACGGAGATGTCGCCAAGCTCGCGCTCTGGCTCGGTCTCGGCGCAGTGGTGACGCGTGCGGCCGCCGGACGGCTCGGCGCGGCCCGCGCCGCCGTGGCGGGGCTCGCCCTGCTCCTGCATCTCGGGGCCGCGACCGCCGTCGGCGTCGCCGGGTTCCGTGGCGGCCGGCTGGTCTTCGAGCACGGCGCCGGCGTCAAGGTCGGCGGCAAGCTGCTCGACGTGCCGGAAGGCAAGCAGGGCGGCGAGCACCAGGCCGACGAGAAGCCGCCCGACAAGGACTGACCGGCCGCGGGCGTGTCATCTCGGCGCGGGAGCGCGTCGTCTGCTCCGCGTCAGTCCTTCCCCTCGACCACCAGCACGCGCGCGGCCCAGTCGATGGTCACGCGCTGACCGCGGAAGAAGTCGTGCGAGAGCAGGGCGTCGCGCCGCACGCCGTGCTTCCACAGCTCGATCGGAGCGAGCGCGCCCGACCAGCCGGACACCTTCTCGCGCATCAGCGGGCCCACCGACACGTTGGGAACGCTCACCGACGACCAGGGGCTGCCCTGCAGCACGCTCCCGGCGCCCTTGAGCGCCCGCGCGAGCTTGCCCGGCTTGACGCCCACCTCCGCGAACACGTCGGCGGGCGCGGCGACGCCACAGCCGGCCACCCCGGTCTGGACCACCATCGCCATCCGCCGGCCGCCATTGAGCGAGCCGTAAACCATGAGCTCCGACTCGCCCCACACCTCGAACGGCACGCGCAGCGCGTTCGGACCGGCCGGATACGCGCGTCCCGCGCGCCGCAGCTCGAGGGCCTGGTCGCGATAGTCGATGGTGGGTGTGAACTGGCGCAGCAGACCGAGCCCGATGACGCCCGCGACCGGCTCGGACTGCGGGTTGACCTGCAGCATCCACTTGCGCAGCCCCACGACGCCGGCGGGCAGGTCCTCGATCGTCACCCCGCCCAGTTCCAGCCGCTGCACGAGCGCATTCTGCACCGCGATGCGGGCGCCGTCCCAGAACACCAGCGACTTGAGCGGCACCATCTTCACGTCGCAGGTGCGCGCGAACGATTGGTCGATGATCAGATCGCGCGAACCGGTGTCGAGCGCCATCAGGACCGGATGCCCGTTCAGCTTCACGCGCATGAGCGGGATCGGATAGCCCTTGGACCACGGCACGCGCGCCTCGTCGGGGCCGGCGGTGACGCGGTAGGGAGGGCGCTCGGCGAGCAGTTCGAGGAGCGGGACGCGGCCCTGCTCGTTGAGCTGCGGCGCCATCTCCGCCGCGCGCGCGTACTCGCCACGACGCAGGCGCGTGGCATAGAGGTCCGCGAGCGCGTCGGATTCGCTGCCCGCCGCGGCCGCCATGCTCAGCAGGCTGTCGGCCTCGGCGAGGCGGTCGGCGAACAGCGCCAGCTTCCCGAACGCGGCCGCGGCACCCGCGTCGTGCGGATCGATCGCCTGCGAGCGCCTGTACACCACGCGCGCCTCGTCGAAGCGCCCGAGGCGCAGCAACGCCAGCCCGAGCGTGTCCAGCCGGGTCGACTCCGCACCGTGGCCAAGGGTGTCGCGCAGGGCCTGGCGGAGCAGCATCTGGGCGTCGCGGTACGACGGGTCGGGCTGGAGCCAGTCGGCGAGCGCGACCGAGGACGCGACGAGCAGTGCCAGGGCCGCGACGATCGCGCGGCGCCTCAACGCGATTCTCCCAGGAATCGGCGCGTGGTCCGCAACAACACGTCGGCGCCGATGGCGAGACACTGTTCGTCGACGTCGAAGCGCGGGTGATGGTGTCCGTAGATCAGCCCGCGCGACACGTTGCGCGAGCCGATGGCGATGAAACAGCCCGGGACCTTTCTCAGGAACGCCGAGAAGTCCTCGCCGCCCATGGTGCGTACGTCGTCGCGCACGTTCTCGCTGCCGACCACCTCGGCGGCGGCGGCGCGGGCGAGCGTCGCCATCTCGGGATCGTTGACGGTCGGTTGGTTGAAACGCCTGTAGTCGATCGCCACCGTGCAGCCGAAGGCCGCGGCGACGCCGCGCACGATGCGATCGAACTGCCCCGGTAGGGCCTCCCACACCGCCGGATCGAACACCCGCACGGTGCCGTTCATCCACGCCGTCGCCGGGATGATGTTGAACGCGCTGCCGGCGCGCAGCTGGGTGACGCTCACCACCACCTCGTGGAAGGGGTTGGTCAGCCGGCTGGCGATGCTCTGCAGCGCGGTCACCATGCTGGCGAGACAGACGACCGGATCCACCCCGAGATGCGGCATGGCCGCGTGCGCGCCCGTGCCGGTCACCGTGACGGTGAACTCGTCCACCGCCGCCATGAACGGACCCGGCGTCACGCCGACCTTCCCGAGGTCCAGGTCCTGCCAGACGTGGAGACCGAAGGTCGCGTCGGGCTTCGGATCGCCGAGGGCGCCCTCGGCGATCATGGTCTCGGCGCCGCCACCGACTTCCTCGGCGGGCTGGAAGCAGACCGTCACGGCGCCCGGCAGGTCGGCCGCCTCGCGCACCAGCTGCTTCGCCACCGCGAGCAGGATCGAGGTGTGGCAGTCGTGCCCGCACGCGTGCATCTTGCCCGCGACCTGCGAGCGATAGGGCGTGTCGTTCTCCTCCTGGATGGGGAGGGCATCCATGTCGGCGCGCAGGAGCACCGTGCGTCCGGGCCGCCCGCCGCGGATGGTCGCCAGCACGCCGGTCTTGGCGACGCCGGTGCGCGGCGCGAGTCCAAGTGCCTTCAGGCGCTCGGCGACCACGCCGGCGGTGCGCACCTCTTCGAACGCGGTCTCGGGATGCTGGTGCAGGTCGCGGCGCACCGTGACCATCTCCTTCACGGTGTCCGCGTCGATGGTGTGGGAGAGCGTCTTCATGTCGGACCTCGTGACGGGAAGGAGGTGAGTGGCGCTACCGGCGACCGGAGACCACCCATGAGAATCCGGGGGCGCGGATCAGCGGTCCGGCCCGGAACGGGCGCATGCCGCGGGCCAACCGGTCGCGCAGCCGGCTCTGATCGCGGCGGGAGAGCGTGAGGAAGACGTCGCGCAGCGGGCTCGGCGTGCCCAGGGTCATCTCGAGATACTCGTCGAGGCTGCCGTAGATGAACGGCGCCTGGACGCCCTGCGCCTTCACGCCCTTGAACCCCGCGCCCCTCATCAGGCGGGCCAGCAGGCCGGGCCGCCCGAGACGCAACGGGTGGGGCGAGTGCTCGGGATCGGGGCCCGGTGTCGGCATGAACGGGCGTGCCGCCTCCATGCGGACCCTGAAGAACGGATTCAGACTCGCCGGCCCCCAGACTGCCGCGGCGAGGCGCCCGCCCGGCTTGAGTGAGGCGCGCACGCGGGCAAGCGTCTGCGGCAGGTCGGCGACGAACATCAGGCCGTAACGGGAGACGGCGCGATCGAACCGGACCCGCCCCGAGCTCCAGCGGCCGATGTCGCCCACGACGAAGCGCGCGTTCGTGATCCCCCGATCCCGTCCGCGGCGCCGGGCCACCGCGAGCATGTTGCGGGCGATGTCGAGGCCGACCACCGAGCCGCGCGGGGCGACCATCTGGGCGACCGCGAGTGCCGGCTCCCCCGAGCCACAGCCGATGTCGAGCACGCGATGGCCGGGCTTGGGATCGAGCGCCCGCAGCAGCGAGGGGTCGACCGCCGAGAGGGAGTACATGAACTGCGGCTCGAAGCGCTCCCAGGCGGCGGCCGTGCGCTGCCAGTCGGTCGTCACGAGCGCGCGCCAGCGCGACGGAGTCAGGGTGTCAGGCATGCCGCGGTTCACCTCGTGTTCGCGGGCGGCTGGGGCCTGGTCGGCCACGGCCGCCCGGGAGCGGGTGGGCCGGGCGACGCCCGGCCCACCCGTGGTCTCATCTCAGTGCTTCGTCGTATCCGGCGGCGCCGGCGTGGGGGCCGGCGGTGCGGGCGTCGGCACGGCGGGCGTCGTCGACTCGCCGGCCTTGAGCAGTCGCCGCCGCTCGACCTCGCGCTTGAGCACGTCCTTGTTGAGCACCACGAACTCGACCCGACGGTTCTTCGCCCAGTTGAGCTCGCTGGTGTTCGGCACGAGCGGCACGCTCTCCCCGTAGCCCTTGGTCGTGAACTGCTCGGGCTTGAGCGCCGGGAACTTGCGCTGCATGTAGCTCAGCACGGAGTCGGCCCGCGCGTCGCTCAACTTCCGGTTGTAGGCGTCCGAGCCGCGCGAATCCGTGTGTCCGCCGATCTCGATGCGCAGCTCCGGCCACTTGGTGAGCACCTGGCCGACGATGTCGAGCACCGGGAACGATTCGGGCAGCAGGTCCGCCTTCGCGGTCGCGAAGTTCACGTTCTGGAGCCGGATCATGCCGGTGTCGAGCAGCTCGGTCTCGCGCTCGACCAGCTCGATCGGGCAGCCGTCCTGGTCGACCTTGAGGCCGGGCGTGGTATCCGGGCACTTGTCGAGCCCGTCGCACACCCCGTCGCCATCGGCATCGCTCGGGCAGCCGCTGGCATCGACGGTGCAGCCCTTGGGCGTGTCGGCGCACTTGTCCAGGCCGTCCAGCACCCCGTCGCCATCGCTGTCCTTCGGGCAGCCCTTCGCGTCCACGGTGGCGCCCTTGGGCGTGTCGGCGCATGCGTCGACGCCATCACACACGCCGTCGCCGTCGGCATCGCTCGGGCAGCCGCTGGCATCGACGGTGCAGCCCTTGGGCGTGTTCTCGCACTTGTCGAGGCCGTCGAACACCTTGTCGCCGTCGGAGTCGATCGGGCAGCCATTCGCGTCGACGCGCGCGCCACGCGGCGTGTCGGGGCAGCGGTCACGCTTGTCGGGCACCCCGTCACCGTCAGTGTCGCGCGGTGTGGCGCCGAGCGCGATGGTGAGCCCCGCGCCGATCGACACGTAGTCCACGCTCCGGAGGCCGTCTTCGTTGGGGAGCCAGTGGATGTCCCGCGCCTCGAGCCGCAGGCCCACGTTGTCGGTCATCCAGAGGCGCACGCCACCGGCCAGCTCGAGCGTGCCCTGGTTGAACGGGTCCACGCCATCCTGCGTGAGCCGCGCGCCGCCGCCGCCCACCGAGAGGAATGGGCCGCCGGCACGACGTGACCACGGCGTGAGGAGGATGTTCCCCGAGGCATGGAGGAAGTTGATGTCCTTGCCGCCGCCGAGGATGACGTCTTCGCCGGTGGGCGTGGCCCCGGTGGCCAGTTCGAAGCTCCACCAGGGCCGGAACTGCCAGCCGAAGCGCATCCCCATCGTGGTGGCGTCGCGCAGCGGCTCGCCGCCGGCCGAGCGCAGCTGCGGATCGAACAGCATGAAGCCGCCGAGGGGCGTGATCTCGAGGTGCGAGCCGATCGGCTCGGCCGCCGCCGGGCGCGCCGCCAGCAGGGCGGCCAGGGCCAGGGCGAGAACGGGGAAACGCACGCGCACGAATCCTCCTCCACAAGGATCAGGGCCCCGCGGCGAACGCGGGGCCGGCTCGGTCAGCGAACGGCGTAAGGCCCGGGGACATTAGCGGGCGGACGGGCGCGGGGCAAGGAGAGGCGCGCGTGATGTGGAACGTCAGTGAAAATGTCACCCGCTAACGCGTCCGTGAAAGTGTCACCCCCATGGACCTTGTACTCATGGGAACACGGGACGCTCGGCGGCTGGGTGTGGTGGAAGCCGCGATGCAGGGGAAGCTGACCAGTCGGGAAGGAGCCGAGGCGCTGAAGCTCAGTGTGCGGCAGTTCAAGCGGCTGCGCGGGCGGGTGGGCGCCCGTGGGCCGCGTGGTCTAATCCACGGCAATCGAGGACGCGTCTCACCCCGGCGATTGGACGAGACCGTCCGGGCGCGTGTCGTGGAACTGCTGACCGGATCGGTCAAGCTGAACGACCATCACCTGGCCGACTTGCTCGCCGAGGCAGGACACCCGGTGAGCCCAGCCACCGTGAGGCGTCTACGGAGGGAGCTGAAGCTGCCGGCCAAACGACGGCGGCGGCCACCGCAGCATCGACGGCGGCGCGAGCGCTCGGCACGTCGCGGAGCCTTGGTGTTGATCGACGGCAGCCCGTTCCCATGGTTCGACCCCGCGGCCGCTCCCTTCAGTCTGGTCGGCGCCATCGACGATGCGACGGGCGAGATCCTCGCCCTCACCTTCCGACCGACCGAGGACCTCCACGGTTACGTCGTGCTGCTCCACGAGCTGGTCACGAGCCACGGCATCCCGGTGAAGTTCTACGGTGACCGCAGTGGCATCCTGGTGCGCAACGACAATCACTGGACCCTCGAGGAGGAGTTGGCGGGGCGCCAGACCCCGCCGCAGTTCGGGCGCATGATCGAGGAGCTCGGTGCCCGGTTCATCGCCGCCACCAGCCCGCAGGCCAAAGGCCGCATCGAGCGCCTGTGGGGCACGCTGCAGGATCGCTTGGCCGCCGAACTGCGCCTGTATGGACACACGACCCTGGCAGCCGCCCACGCCTATCTGCCGGTGTTCATCGCGCGACACAATCGCCGACGCGCGCTCGCTCCGGCCGAGACCCGCTCGGCGTTCCGTCGTGCGCCTCGTGACCTCGATCGCATCCTCGCGTGCCGCTATCAGCGCGTCGTCGCCCGCGACAACACCGTCACCATCGCCGGTCGCTGGGTACAGATCCCCCCCGGGCCGCACCGTCGTTCGTGGCACCCCGCACGCGTGGAGATCCGCGAGCTGCTCGATGGCCGGCTGCTGGTGATCCATCCTCGCCACGGCGTGATCGCCGAGCACGCTGCTCCAGGCGGGCCGTTCATCCTCGAATCGCGCTTCGCCTCACGGGCTCAACGCGTTCGTATTCAAACCGGCCGCTCAGGATCGCCTCACAGCCCCGATCGTCCTCGCTCTCGACCCAAGCCCCGTCCTCGTTCCACCGGCATCGGCACGCTCACCAACATCCGCCGCCCCGCCCCCAATCACCCCTACAAGCGGGGCAGCAAACCTCAACCTCCGACCCCAGTGGCCGGAGTGGGGGGTGACAGAATCACTGACGCGTTAGGGGGACAGAATCACTGACTTGCGACAGGAGAGGCGCGCGTGACCTGTCGAGATCGCCACGCGGGCGCAGCGCCCGCGTCCGCGGCGCCTCAGAACGTGGTCTGCATCCCCAGGAAACCTTTGTCGTGGATGCCCGCCACGGCGTACGGCTCCTGGTCCAGTTCGATCCCCTCGATGCCCGTGACGCTCACGCGCCCGAAGCGCGCGGTCAGCCCGAGGTACGCGCGGTTCTCGTGGCGCGATCCGTAGATGGCATACGAGACCGCGAGCGGCGCGCCCAGGTGCGTGACCGAGATCACGTCGTGCATCCCGCCCACGCGCACGTCGAGGTTCGGCCTGGCGCTCCATTGCGCTTCGACCTGGATGACGCGGTCGATCGCGTCGAAGGTGCGTGGCGCATCGGGAGGAGCGTGGGTCTGGGTGCGCCCCTGGTAGAGCCAGCGCGCCTCCGCGGTGATGCGTTCGGCGACCCGGCAGCGGGCCGCGGCCTCCCCCGTCCACTGGCGGCGGAAGTCGCGCGCGTCGGGCTGCTGTTGCAGGAACGGAGCCTCGCCGCTCGCCGCCTGCTGATTCGTGACGCGCGCTTCCCACGCGATGCCGAACGCCGTGGCCTCGAGCGATGCCCAGGCGAGCGCACCCCACAGCGAGCGGACGCGATCCAGGCTCGGGTCCGCGTACGAGATGATGATGTGCTTGGTGGATGGCGTCAGGTAGCGCCCGCCGATCTCGGCGCGCAGCCCGGGCTGCCGCACGACCAGGCGCAGCGCGGGCTCCCAGGGGCGCTTGAGATAGGGCTCAGCGAGGTTGCCGACGCGCGTCTGCCGGAACTGCCAGAAGTTATTGAACAAGTCCTCGAATCCGGCGGTGAGCCTGAGCTGTACGGCGCTCGAATCGTCTCCCACGTCCCACATGAGCGCGAAGTCCTGGCTCGCCTTGTCGTAGAACGGGCGGAACATCACCCCGCCGGTCCCGAACCGGGTCGGGAAGTGGAACGAGAAGTCCACGTACTGATAGCGGTAGCGATCGTCGTCGGTCTTCTGCACGTCGAAGCCGAACCAGGCGCGGCGCCCGAGCGGGGCTCTCAGCTTGAGGTCGGTCTCGTCGAACCACTGCCCGGAGGTGAGACAGCCCTGGGCGGTGCGCAGAGCTTGCGGCGAGCGTTCCCACTCCAGGGCCCAGGCGCGCGGCGTGCGCGTGAGCATGTGGTCGATCAGGCTCTCGTCGTCTTCGTCCTGCGCTTCGACGCTGAAGGTGGAGAACTCCTCGGTGCCGGCGCGCGCCGGCGCTGCGGAGAGCAGGACGAGGAGGAGAACTGCGGCAGGGGAGAAGCGGCGGATCACGCCACGGCCTGTGGCAGCCGTCCCGTTGCGCGCGCCTCCACCACCCGCCGGACGAACATCCGCGCGCGCTCGGTGATCTCGTCGAACCGTCCCGCCACCGACAGCTTCGGATCGGCGAGCGCGCCACCGAGGCCGATGCCGAAGCAACCCGCCTGCAGGAAGGGCACGAGGTTCTCGAGGTTCGTGCCGCCGGCGGCCAGCATCGGGATGTCGGGGAGCGGGTCGCGGATCACCTGGATGTAGGCGGGTCCGCCCGCGACCCCGACCGGGTAGACCTTGATGATGTGGGCGCCCGCGTCACGGGCGGCGAGGATCTCGTTGGTGGTGTAGGCCCCGGGGCAGTACAACACGCCGGCCGCGAGCGCCACCCGCGCCACCTCGAGCGACAGGTTGGGCGCGATGATGAAGCGGGCCCCGGCATCGAGTGCCGCGCGGCACTGGTCGGCGGTCAACACCGTGCCGGCCCCGACCACCGCATCCGGTGTCCCCGCCAGCGCCTTCATGACCCGCGTCGCATCGGGCACGGTGAAGGTGATCTCGAGCAGCGGGATCCCGCCCTTCGCCACGGCCTTGGCCGAGGCGAGCGCCGCGTCGTTGGACGGGGCGCGGATGGCGGCGACCAATCGATGCTCGCGCAGCGTGGTGAGGGCGGTGGGTTCCATCGCGTGAGGGTCTCCGGGCCCGGACATTAGATTCCCGGTCTGCGCGCGGCAAGTGCTAACCCCGGTTCACGACGGGTGGATGCGGGCAGCCCACGCGCGCCGCGCCGCGCGCGCACCGAGCGAGACTTGCCCCGCCTCGGCGCCCGCGTGCAGTATCGCCAGTCCATGTCCAGCCCATCCACCGGTCCTAAGCGCCCGCGACGGGCGCTGTGGCTGATCGCCATCCCGCTCCTCCTCGCCGGCGCGGCGTGGGCGGCGCTCGCCCTGCTCTTCCCGCCCGCGAAGGTGCGGGCTCTGGTCTCGGCCCAGCTCACGACGGCGCTCGCGCGCGAGGTCCGCTTCGCCGACGCCGCGATCGGCCTCTGGCCGCCGGTGCGGCTCTCGGTGCGTCAGCCGGCCGTCGCCGAGCCCGGGGGGTTCGCGCGCGGTGTCGCCTTCCAGGCGCAGGCCCTCCATCTCGATCTCGACATCCTGCCGCTGCTGTCGCGCCGCATCGTCGTGCGCCGGCTGGTGCTCGACCACGCCTCCGTCCATCTCGTGCTCAAGCCCGACGGCACCACCAACTTCGATAGGATGATGAAGCCGTCGGCACCTGCGAGCTCGACCAGCGGCGCGATGTCGCTCGACATCCGCGAGCTGCGACTGTTCGCGACCCGGGTGTTGGTGGACGATCTCAAGGCGGCGCGGCGCACGACCTTCGCCGTCGAGAGCCGGGTCGCGCTCAAGGCCGAGGGCGGCGGCGAACGCTTCGCCACCTCGGGCGAGACGATGATCTCGGAGCTCGCCTTCGGGCCGTCGACGGCCTCGCGCCTCGCCGACCTGAATCAGACCCTGGCCAGGCTCGAATGGCGGATCGCACACGACGGCAAGTTCGATGCGAAGCAGAAGCGGCTGGCGCTCGGGCGGCTGACGCTGCGACTCGGCCGCACCGAGCTGGCCCTCGCAGGCGTCGTGGACGACCCGGGACCGCGCGCGCGGCTCGACTTGCAGACGCGTGGCTCGGCCGTCGACCTGGGCGCGGTGCTCGGCTATCTCGCCGCGGCGGACGCGCGGGCGGTGCATGGCGTGTCGGGGAGCGGACGGATCGACTTCGATCTCCGTGTCACCGGTACCCTCGGCCCGGATCGGCTGCCGGCGCTCACGGGCACGATGAGCGTCAAGGATGGGGCGTTGCGATATCCCGGCGCTCCGGCCGGCATCGACGCGCTGGCATTCACCGCGCGCCTCGCTCCCGACTCGCTCGGGATCGGCGACCTGCGCGCGCGCGTCGACGGGCAACCGGTGCGGGCGACGTTGTCGGCGATGGGCTTCGCGGACCCCTGGGTGCGCTTCGCGGTGCAGGGCAACATCGACCTCGCCACCGTAGGCCCCCTGGTGGCGCCCGCCGACACGAAGCTCGGCGGCCGGGTCGCGGTCGACGTGCGCGGCAGCGGGCGCGCGAAGGATCCCGGCGCCCTGGCGCTCGAGGGGACCGCCACGCTCAACGACGTCAGCGTCCAATCGCCCGCGTTGCCCCAGAAGATCGAGGGCGTGCATGGCAACGTCCACTTCACGCCGGCGCGGGCGAGCGTCAGCGGCTTCGGCGCCAGCGCCGGCAAGTCGTCGTTCACGTTCGACGCGACGGTGACGCGCCCGCTCGCCCTGCTCGCGCCGATCCAGGGCGGAGCCGAACGCGTGGCGCCGGCCGGCGTCGACTTCGACCTCACCTCGCCGTATCTCGATCTCGCGGAAGTGCTGCCGACGACCCCGGGCGCCCCGCTGCTGCCGAACGCGACCGGGGGTGGCCGTGTGCACATCGGGCGGCTGCGCAACCAGAAGCTCGACGTGGAGGACGTGTCGGCGCGCGTCACCCTCGAGCCCGGTGTTCTGGTGGTGCCGGAGTACGCGCTGCGGGCCTACAGCGGTTCCGCGGTCGGGAACGCGCGCTTCGACCTGCGCGATCCGGCCAAACCGATCTTTGAGGTGAAGACGCAGGTCGACAGTCTCGAAGCCGACGCCGTCCTCTCGGCGTGGACGCCGGTGAGGAACCTGCTCCATGGGTCGCTCAACACCACGCTCGCGCTCGGGGGCTCAGGGCTCACGCCCGCCGACCTCAAGCGCAGCATCACCGCGGTCGGACTCGCAGCCGTCGCGAATGGGACGCTCGGGCCGGGCCCCGCACTCGAGGCCGTCGCTCGCCACACGAGGGTGCCGGCGTTCAAGCAGCTGCGTTTCAAGGACGGTCACTTCCCGTTCCGCGTCGAGCAGGGGCGCGTCGTCACCGATCCGGTGGTGCTGAACGGCCCGAACGGGGAGTGGCGGTTCGTCGGCTCGGTGGGATTCGACGGTTCGCTCGACTACGTCGTCAGCGCCACGCTACCGCCCGAAGTGGTGACGAATCTGGGAGCAAGGTCAGCGCTCGCGGCCGGAGCGCTCGCCGACCCGCAGGGGCGGCTGTTTCTCGATCTGCGCCTGAGAGGCAATGTCGCCTCGCCGCAGGTATCGTGGGACGGGCAAGCGATGCGCGATCGACTGATGGGGAGGGCGTCGCAGGCGTTGGAGGAGCAGCGCGCGCGACTCGAGGGCGAGGCCCGCGCGGCGGCGGATGCGCGCGTGCGCGCCGCCCAGGACAGCGCCCGGACGGCGGTAGGTCGGGCGCAGCAGGCGGCGGTGGACAGCCTCAAGCATCGAGCGGGCGATGCGCTCAGGGGGTTGTTCGGCGGCGCCCGGGACACCACGAAGCGGTAGGGCGCCATCGCGGCGCGACGGTGGATCCACAGGAGGACAGCCCCATGATCGGCGAGTTCAAGAAGTTCCTGCTGCAGACGAACGCTCTGGCGCTCGCGGTGGGCGTCATCATCGGCGCCGCGGTCGGCAAGGTGGTCGGCTCGCTCGTCAGCGACATCCTCATGCCGGTGATCGGCCTGCTCATCCCGGGCGGCGCATGGCGCGAGCTGAGCTTCGTCATCTCTCGCAAGCCGGATGGAACGGTCGCCAACGCCATCACCTACGGCGCGTTCATCGGCAGTCTGGTCGACTTCACCATCGTGGCGTTCGTGGTCTTCATCGTCACGAAGTCGTTGCTGAAGCCGGCGCCGCCGGTGCCCGGCCCGACGATGAAGGAATGCCCCGAGTGCAGGGAGAGCATCCCGGCCGCGGCCCGCAAGTGCCGCGCCTGCACGAGCGCGGTGTAGCGCGCAACTGGCTCCAGAGCCGGTTGCCTTTGCTCGCCGTGCAACTGGTTCCAGAACCAGTTGCCACATCTGTCATCGCGCGACGAGCCCGGCCAGACGGCCGGGCTCGTCGCGTGTCAGCGTCGGCTACTTCCAGATCCGGTCCCACCACTTCATGCGGTCCTCAGGTCGCGACCAGTCGGCGGCGACCGCCATCTTGCCGCGGATCCGTCCGAGTCCCCATCCGGTCAGCTGAGCCAGGTTCCCGGCCTCCCGGGCGCGCCGCTCGGCGAGCCCCGCGCGGTAGGCGACCGCCGCCGGGCAATCGCCCGCCCCCTTCCACTCGTGGCGGATGACGAACCGACCCTGGAAGTTGGTCCGATCGGCGGTCTCCTGGAACACCAGGTCTTCGGGGAAGTGGTCGTTGTCGTAGCGCACGTGCAGGCGGGTGAGAAACGGCGTCTGAGCGTAGCCGCGCCCGGTGGCCGCGTCGTTGAGCCAGAACACGCCGAGCCCGCGCAGCTCCTCGGGCGAGAGCGGCTGGCTCGCGCACGGGTCGCACCAGCCCATATCCCACGCGTACTCGGTGAACACCACCCGCATGTCCTCCCGGGTCACCTGGGTCGAGAACATGTCCCGATAGAAGTCGGCGAACTCCGTCTTCACGAACTCGGGCACGTCCTGATCGGACGGCAGCTTCGCGGTGCGGTAGTTGACGGTCTCGACCCGGCCCTTGCGGCTGAGCGCGTAGACGAACAACTCTTGAAATCCGTCGGCGTTCGCCATGCCGAGGCGGATCGGCAGCATGAACTTGGGCGACTCGAACGCCACCTGGATGGGGCGCAGGTAGTTGAAGCCGAGCTTCTGCTGCTCCTTGAGGTTCACCTTGGCGACGAAGAACTTCATCCCTTGCCGGATGTAGCTGCCCAGCACCCGCGAGGCACCCGCCGGCACGCGGTAGCCGTTCTCGGTCAGCCACAGCTCG
>JBGPXY010000218.1:0-2563 GCA_041492985.1 Candidatus Eiseniibacteriota bacterium | reverse complement strand
GCCTCGGAGAGCGTGGCGAACGCGCCGCCCGCGCGGCCCACGCACGCGCGCGTCGCCCGGCCGTCAGCGAGGCTCACGTAGAGTGTGACAGGCACGCCCGGCCAGGCGATGCGCTCGCCGCCGTCCGCCCGCGCCGCCGTCTCCCAATGCCGCTCCATCGCCGCCCGCGCCCGGGCGAGGAGCTCGGTCGCCTGGGGCGAGCGGGCGAGCGCTGCGTAGGGCGCGAGCGCGGCGTCCGCGGCCGTTCCCGCGCGCCCGGGCAGCACCGCGACGACCGCCGCGATGAGTGCCGCGGCGGCGGTGGGGCCGCGGCTCATCGATCGCGCTCGCCCGGCGGCAGCCCGAGAGAGGGCGGGTAGCGGTCACGGTGCAGCAACTGACGCTCGATGGCGTCGTCGCCCTGCTTCCGCAGCCGGTAGAGCTCGATCTCTCGGCCCGCGGCCGCCAATCCCGGCGTGGTCTCGCGCTCGACGGTTTCGAGCTCGAAGCGCTGGGGCAGCTCCGCCTCGCCCTCGATGCGCACGGTGAGCGTCGAGCCCAGCACCTCGGCGCGCAGGCGCACACGCTGGTCCAGGTCGTTGCGCATCTTGAGATCTTTGGCGCCCCAAGCGATGGTCGCGTCCTCGCCGAGCGCGATGTAGTCCACAGGCGTCGAGTGCCGCCAGCGCTCGACCGGCGAGAGCCCGGCGACCAGCGCGGCGACGAACAACGTCGAAGCCACCTGGCATACGCCACCTCCGGTCTGCATCTGCCGTGTCTCGTGCAGGATCACCGGGGCAGGCTGATAGCCGTGCTCGATGTCGCGTGGGCCGACCTGGCGGTTGAACGACAGCTCCTCCCCCTGCGCGAGTTCGAGCCCGTCGAGCGCATTCGCCGCCAGCCGCACGTTCTGGGTGCGCGCGGGCGAGCTGCCGATGAGCGTGGTCGAGAACGAGCCCAGCGTCACGGGGAAGGCATCGGGCATTACGCTCGACGCGGGCGCCTCCCCCGTCGCCGCGCGCACGGGTAGCGCGAGCAGCACGAGGGCGAGTAGCAGTCGTTGAGTCGAGGGGTCGATCCGTCTCATCCGTGAGTGACTCCCCGCCGGGGCGGCGGTGGCCGTGACACGCGTCCGCATCGCGCGCAGGCAGCATAGAAGGAGATCACCGACATATCCAGCACTGAAGGCGCCGGCGCGCAGGGTCCGGCTGCGCGTGATGGCGCCGCGGGATGCCACGGGTGTCGCGCGCGTCGCGTGGACATCACGGCGCATGGGCTGGCGGTCACCGCGGGTGGCCGACACAGGCGCGTCCATCCGCGAGCCCCGCGCCCGATCGCGACCCGGCGGCACTTCCCGACCGAGGCAGGACGCACGGGCGGACGAATTGGCGGCGCGAGTCGCCAGCCGCCAGGCGCCACCCTCCCTCCGACCTACAAACCATTGTCAAGATGGGGCTGCCGCGACGGCTGAGTCTTGCCCGGACGTTCTGACAGCCCTAGACTTTTCGCTGTCCTTTCGATCGCCGCGCGGCCAGGGCGCCGATGCGCATCCCATCCGGAGGTCCTCTCCCATGAAGTCGCTGGCGCCTCGCCCGTTCGCAGCCGCCGTCTTCGCGGTGCTCACCTGCGTGCTGCTCACCAGCGCCGGCGCGCCGACGACTGCGCTCAAGCAGCCCGACAAGCTCGTCATCCTCTCGACGACCGACGTGAAGGGAAAGACGAGCCCCTGCGGCTGTCACATCCCGAAGGGCGGACTCGCCCGTCGGGTCAGCTTCGCGGACAGCATCCGGAACGACTACGACCAGGTGCTGGTCGTGGATTCGGGATGGTTCTTCCCCGAGAACGACGCGCCCGAGTACCAGGACATGGCGAACTTCATGATGGACGCCATGCAGCTCCTCAAGATCGACGCGGTGGGGGCGGGCGAGAAGGAACTGCGCTACGGCTACTCGTTCCTCAAGGCGAACATCGAGCGCTCCGGCCTGCCGGTCGTGTGCGCCAACCTGTTCATGAAGGCGAGCGGCAAGCCGGCGCTCACGCCCTACCTCATCAAGAAGGTCGGTACCGTCAAGGTCGGCATCTTCGGCCTGATGAACGACAAGGTCGCCTACGGGCCCTCGCAGGATTCGCTGCGGGTGGAGGAGCCGACCGCAGCCGCGCGCCGGGTGCTGGCGGAGATGAAGAAGAAGGGCGCCACGGTCACCGTGCTGCTCTCGCAGCTGGGCAAGGTGGAGAGCGAGGATCTGGCGGCGGCCGTTCCCGGCATCGACGTGCTGGTCGTCGGTCACGCCAGCTCGCTGCTGCTGAAGGGACGCATGATCAAGAACACCGTCGCCGGCTACGGCGGCGAGCAGGGTCAGTACATGGGGCGCACGCTGGTGACGCTCAACGCGGCCCGGGGCCAGGCGACCGGTGAGAACGACGCGTTCATGCTTGGCCCCGAGGTCGGCCAGGATCCCGAGATGCTGAAGGTGGTGAAGGCGTTCGAGGACGGGTTCAACGACAAGGTCCGCAAGCTCGACAAGGAGCGCGCCGCACAGGCGGCGCAGAACAAGGCGCCCGAGAATCCCGACCGGTATCTGGG
>JBGPXY010000111.1:0-9222 GCA_041492985.1 Candidatus Eiseniibacteriota bacterium | reverse complement strand
CGTGCGCAGCCAGGTCGCTTCCCCCCGCTCGGCCGCCCCCTCCTCCGCGCGATCCGCATCCTCGGCCCCGGTCTCCGGGACCACCGCGCGATACACCACGCCGCGGGTCTCGAGTTCGCTCAGGGTCTGGGCGACGGCGCCCGAGCGATGCAGCGTCGACTCGCGGAACCAGATCGCGAACTCGACGCCGTAGTCGCGAAGGTCGTCGCGCTGGCGGGCCAGCAGGCGTTCGAGCGCCTGATCCCGGAACCAGTCGTTCCCGTCCGCCCGACCCAGCGCCGCCCGGCCCTCCGCCTCCGGCAGCGCGGCCGCGAGCTCGCGCAGATAGCCCCCCTGATAGCCCTCGGCGGGGAACTCGCGAGCGATGCCGATGCGCTCGGCGAACCGCGCGGATAGCGACTCGCCCAGGAGGTCGACCTGCCGGCCCATGTCGTTCACGTAGAACTCGCCGGCGGCGCGCTGGCCCGTGGCCTCCAGCAGCCGCACCAGCGTGGCACCGACCGCCGCCGCGCGCGCGTTCACCACGTTCAACGGTCCGGTCGGGTTGGCGCTCACGTACTCGACCAGGACCGCCCCGGCGGATCCGAGGCTCGACCGGCCGAAGGCGGCGCCCTCGGCGGCGATGCGTGACGGGAGCGCCGCGAGGAACTCGGGCGCATACCGGAAATTCAGGAACCCGGGCCCCGCCACCTCGACCGAAGCGAATATCGCCGAGTCGCGTGGGAACGCGGCCGCCAGCGCCTCGGCCACCGCGCGCGGCGGGCGCTTCACCTCGCGCGCCAGCCCCAGCGCCAGGTTGGTGGTCCAGTCGCCGTGCGAGGGGTCGCGCGGCACTGCCAACTCGAGGCGCGCGATCCGCTCGGGCGTATGAAGGCCGGTCTGGCGGAGCGCCTCGCCGAGGCCGTCAGTCAGCGTCTTCCAGACCAAGGTCCACCTTGCGGGCGTCGCCCCACAGTCGTTCGAGCAGGTAGTACTCGCGCGTCTTCTCGTGGAAGACGTGCACCACCACCTCGATGTAGTCCAGCAGCAGCCACCGTCGGCCGGCGAGCCCCTCGACGTGCCACGGGCTCGCCCCCAGCTCGTGCAGCCGCTCCTCCACGGCCTCGGCGATCGCCTTCACCTGCACCTCGCTGGCGCCCGAGCAGATCAGGAAGTAGTCGGCGACCCCGGCGACCGATCTCAGATCCAGGGCGACCGGGTCGTGCGCCTTCTTGCCGACCGCGGCGGCGGCAGCGGCGCGCAGCAGCTTGAGCGCGGAGGGACGCGACGGCACACGGGACCGGGCGGTCGAGGCGGGGCGCATGTCTGGAGTGGGATCGGGCGTGGCGGGCGCGTCAGTGGTCGCGACGGACCGCGTAGTCGATGGCGCGATCCAGGGCCTGCCGGGCGGCGCCGTCCGGTTCGCCATCCAGGATCTTGCGGGCGGCGTCCGCGTGCGTCAGCGCCCGTGCGCGCGCGTACGCAAAGCCGCCGCACCGCTCGACCAGCGTCTTGAGCTGCCCCCACTGATCCGCGGTCCAGCGCTTGCGCAGGGCGAGACGGCGGAGCCGCTGGCGATCCGCCGGTCCCGCCTGCCGCAGGGCGGCGATCAGCGGCAGCGTCACCTTGCCCGCCGCCAGGTCGGAACCGACCGGCTTGCCGGTGACCTCGGGATCGGCGAGATAGTCGAACAGGTCGTCGACGATCTGGAACGCGAGCCCCACGGTCTCGCCGAAGCGCCGGTAGCGCGTGCGCCGGCGCCGGTCCGTCGCGCCGCCGTTCAGCCCAGCCCCGATCTCGGTGGCGGCGCCGATCAGCGATCCGGTCTTGGCGCGGATCAGCTCCTCGTACTGGACCTCGGTCACGTCGAGGTCGTAGGCGTACTGGAACTCGAGCGCTTCGCCGCACGACATCTCGGTCACCACCCGCGCGAGAATCCCCATGGGCGTGTCCAGCTTGTGCGTCACGAGGGTCGCCATCGCCTGAGCGTAGAGGTAGTCGCCCATGATGATGGCCATCTCGTCGGTCCATAGTCCATTGACCGTGGGCAGTCCGCGCCGCAGCCCGCTCTTGTCCACCGAATCGTCGTGGATGAGCGCGGCGGCGTGCACCATCTCGACCACCGTGGCGCACAGCACCGCCTCCCGTCCCAGGTGGCCGCGCAGCCGCGCCGTGAGCAGGAGCAGCGTGGGGCGGAACTTCTTGCCCCGGGTGGCGAGGACGTGGCCACCCACCTGGTTCAGGATCGGGATCGGGGTGCGGAAAAGCTCCCGGAGATGGGTTTGCACCCGCTCCAGCTCGCGCCGCACCGGCTTCTGGACCGCGGACATCAGCATCACGGGTTTCACGCGGGGCGGGAAGGGGAAGCCCCTACTCCTTTGCGGGCCGCAGAATACGGGCCTGTAACGAGGGGTGTCAAGCGCGCGGCGTCGCGGCGGCGCGCCGTTCGCGCAGTCGTGCCACCAGATGATCGCGCAGGTTGTGCGACGGATCGTCCATCACCTCCTCGAGCAGCGCTTCGAGCGCGTCGCGCACGGCGGGCCCGGGATCGATCCCCAGCTCGCGCATGACGTCGTTCCCATCCACCGCCAGGTCGGTGACGCGCAACACGGCCGCGGACGCGAGCAGACGCTCGATGCGCTCCCGCATCAGCTCGAGATAGACCGGGAAACCCTGCTTGAGGCCGTTGCCGAGCATGTCGGCGATGCGCAGGTCGAACAGGTCCGCGACGTGTTCGGGACCCACCCGGCGGAGCCAGCGGCGCAGCGCAGCGTCGCTCCAGCCCGGCCGGTAGTCGAACATGTGCTCGCGCACCAGGTGCACGATCCGGGCGCGCCGCTCGAGCGGGAACCGCAGGCGCTCCAACAACCGGTCGGCGAGCTCGGCGCTCACGAACTGGTGGTTGTAGAAGGTGCCCTCACCGTCGCGTTCCACCCGGGTGTCGGGCTTGCCGATGTCGTGCAGCAACGCCGCCCAGCGCACGTCCGGCTTGCCCGCCGGGGCCGCATCGCACGTGTAGAGGCTGTGGAAGTAGACATCGTAGGCGTGGAACCGGTTCTGCGGCACGCCGCGACAACGCGCCAGATCCGGGAGCCAGACGGCCAGCAGCGCGGCCTCGCGCAGCACCTCGAAACCACGCGAGGGCTCGCGGGCGCCCATCATCCGCTGCAGCTCGGCCCGCACCCGCTCGGCGGCCACGGAGGCGCCCGCGTAGCCGCTCCCGGGGGCGGCGAGTGCCGCGAGTGCGGCGCGCAGCGACGGGTCGGGATCCATCTCCAGGGTCGCCGTGAAGCGGGCCACGCGCAGCGGGCGCAGGGCGTCCTCGCGGAAGCGCGCGAGCGGATCGCCCACCGCGCGCAGCACCCGGCGTTCGAGATCGAGCGCGCCGTCGTGCGGATCGAGCAGGGCGCCCGCCTCGGGATCCCACGCCAGCGCGTTCACGGTGAGGTCGCGACGCCCGAGGTCTTCCACCGGGTCGGCCGTGAACACGACCTCGTCCGGCCGCCGGGCGTCCGAATAGGCGCCCTCGCGGCGAAAGGTGGTGCACTCGACGACCAGCCCTCCCTCGAGGATCGTGACCGTGCCATGTCGCGCCCCGGTCGGCTCGACCCGCGCGAAGCGCCGGGTGACCTCGTCGGAGAGCAGATCGGTGGCGACGTCGATGTCGGTGCCGGGCGGGCGACCGAGAAGCGCGTCGCGCACCGTGCCGCCGACGAGGTAGGCTGCGTGTCCGCCCTCGCGCAGCCGAGCGAGGATCCCGGGGAGGGCTTCGGGCCAGACCTGAGCGGACAGTCTCCCACGCGCCCGCGCCAGCGCGGCTTCGGCAGCGCCGTGCGTCCAGTTCTCCCACCAGCGCCGCAGGGTCGAGGTCATCAGATGGCTCTCGTTTCGATCCGCATGCCGATCACGCTGCGCGCGTGCGCGTGGTCGCTGTGGGCGACGCTCGTCGTCGTTGCGCTCGCCGCCGCACCGACGCGATCGCTCGCCGGCGGCGCCGCCGCGGACTCCCTCGCCCTGCCCCCGCCCTCGGTCCGGCGCTGGCAGACCGGGGTCCTGCGTCCGGACCGCCTCACGCACTCCTCGCTCGCGCTCGCGATCGGCGTCGGGGTCGGGATGATGCGCCGCGCCCCCGCCGCGGGCGCCGGCGCCGCCTGCGGCATCGGGCTCGCGAAGGAACTCACCGACGACCACTTCGATCGTGGCGACCTGGCCGCCGACGCGATCGGGGCGGGACTCGCCGCGTGCATCGTGGCCGCGCTCACACGCTAGCGGATCGACCGCCGGCGTGCGCGCCGGCGCCTAGGGGATGCAGGGCTCGGTCGGACACGGGCCCGTTCCCGGGGAACCCCCCGCGCCCTTGTGGCGCGACAGCGCGGTCAGGACGATGGCCGAGAGCGTCGCCCCGCCTACCAACCCGGTGCGGTACCAGTCCACGCGGCGGGCCGAGAGTTTCGCGATCGCCTCGAGCGGGATCGCGAACGTCGCGTACTCCTCGAACTCTCCCTCGGTATCGCGCTGGCGGTACCCGGTGAGCGTGTCTCCCGAGAAGCGCGCGTAGTCGAACTCGTAGTGCAGGCCCTCGTTCGTGTCGACCTCGACGTGCTTGCGCTCATCCCGCGCGGCGTAGGCGCCCCGGGGGACCTCCCGGAGCGTCGTGCACCCGCCCACCGCCAGCCACGTCAGGCTCACGATCACACGCAGGCAACGACTGACAAGCAACATAGGTCGGGTCCCCCTCGTCCGCGGCGCCGGCCCGCCGGGCGGCGAGCATAGCCCAACCGACGCCGGGCCGCCGCCTGGCGGCGCTCGGGGAGCGCGTTGAAAGCTTCCTGGGGGGTCCCGCTCAGAGAGAGGGGATCAGCCGCGGAACAGGACGCGGCCGCACGACGCGCACAGTCCCGGCACCTCGCTGGCGCCGGGTCGCGACGCCGAGGAGGTGGGCAGGGTGACGAAGCAGCCCTGGCAGACCCGATCGCGTACCGCGGCGACGCCACGGCCATAGCGCTGGCGCGCGCGTTCGTACATCACCATCCAGCGACGCTCGATCGCCGAGGCCAGTTTCTCGCGGGCCGCCTGCAGACGCTCGACGCCTCCGAGCTCGAAGCCCAGCTTGCGCAGCCGGACCCGGGAGACCTCGTCTCGCGCTTCGTGGAGCAGCAGGTCCAGATCGCCGAGATGGACCAGCTGGCCGAGCGCGGTCACGCCCCCACCTCGCGCAACACGCTCGCGACCTCATCGAAGCTCGCCGCCTCGAGGAGCCGCTGCCGGTTGCGCTGCAATCGCGCCACGGCGACCGCGCGACCGAGCAGCGCGTGGTGCGCCTCCTCGCTCCACTCCGCGGGGGTCAGCGTCAGCAGGACCAGCGTCACCGGCAGCTCGTCCGCGGCGTCCCACTCGATCCCGCGCCGGGATCGGGCCACCACCAGTTGCGGCCGGTTGACGGTGATCGAGCGCGCGTGGGGAAGCGCGACGCCCTTACCGATCGCGGTGGTGCCGAGCCGCTCGCGCAGCATGAGCAGCTCGACCAGCAACTCGGGTCCCCTCACCGCCCCGGCCTGTTCGGCGAGGGAGACGAGATCGGTGAGTGCGGCTTCTTTCCTGCGAGTCTTGAGTTCGGGGATGTAGAGCGAGGGGTCTACGATTGAGGGAGCCGTCCCAAGCGTCATCAGTGAGGCACCTCCGCGACCGGGCGGAGAGTAACAAAGGAATGGTCTGACGCCAATCCCATCACTTGGGTCTCAGGCTTTCGGCTCCCAGGTCCAGCCGCGTGCGCGAAGCCAGCGGAACGCGAGCCAGCCGATCCCAACCCCAATCACCACACCACACACCACGTCGCTTAGAAAGTGACGGTTGAGGTAGATCCGGGAGAATGCGACCACGCCGGCGACCAGCCAGCATGCCGGCGCCAATCGCCGCCATCGTCGGCCGATCACCAGCGCGAGGGCCGCGGCGTTCGCGGCATGGCTGGATGGGAACGAGGAGTTCGCCCGGCGCCGGTCGCCGTCCGGTCGCGGGCGATTCACCGTCCACTTGAGGCCCTCGACGACCAGGTTCACCGGCGCGAGCACGCCGAGTGTCGCGCCCGCGGTGGCCGGTCCCGCGGCACCGCTCACCAGCGCCACCGCCAGCAGGCCGGCGATGACAATCGGCTTCCGGCCCATGCCGCTCGCCGCCCGCATCGGACCCTCGAGCGCCGGACGGCGCCACCCCTGGACCGCGCGCTGGACGTCGCGGTCGATGGATCCGAGCGGTGCCAGCAGCGTGAGGATCAGCGCGGAGCGCAACACGGGATGGAGCGCGGGAGTCACCATGGGGCCGGGCGACCGCTACGACCCCTGGTTCACGATGTCGAGCGAGGATTCGGGCACCCATCCGCCCACCCCACCGCCGGCGCTCACCCGGGCGCGACCGCCGCGCCGCTCGAGCAGGCGCACGACCTGGCCGGGTTGCAGATCGAGCCCCGCGCCCTCGAGCGTCACCGATTCCTGGACGACCGCGAATCCCGACCGTGCCGCGACCATCCCCTGCAGCGGCTCGATCGCGCCGGCGATCAACGCGAGGCCCACCAGGAGGGCGACGCGTCCGCGGCGCGGCCATGCCGCGCCGGCACCCAGCCCCAGCAGCAGTGCCGCGATCGACCACTCGATCGGACGCACCGGCCAGCGCACCGTCACGTCGCCGATCAGCCCTCCGCCCTCGCGCACACGCTGGGCGATCCAGTCGAGCGCCGGGTCGCGGACCCCGATCCGCTCGCCGCGCACCACCCACGCCGCCGCCTGCCCCGCGGCACCGCTCTGCGCATCCGCCCATGCGAGCCTCGCCGCCAGCGCCGGGTTGCGGGCCCCCGATTTCCAGAGCGCCGCCCACTGGTCGCGGGCGCGGGAGAGATCCCCCTCCCGCGCGGCCTGGTCCGCGGCGCGCACCGCCGCCCCCTGATGAGGATCACCCGGACGCGGGCCGAACAACACACAACACGCCGCCGCTGCGATCACCAGCGCCACGGCGCCCGCGCGCCGGGCGCCGGTCGCCAGCGCCGCCGGCAGCGCCGCCGAGATGCGCTCCACCAGCTGGCCGCGGATCGCCTCGGCATTCGCACCCGCCCCGCCATACCGCGAGGAGGCGATCTGTCGGCGCAGCTCATCGACCGCCTGGCCCCGTTGCGCCAGCCACGCGCTCGCCTCGTCGGCGGCGCGCCAGAAGTCCGGCCCGCTGGCGCGCCCCACGGCGCGCAGCCACTCGAGGGGCTGGGCGCGCGCCGTCGCCGCCGCGCGCGCCGCGCCGCCGCTCCGCCACAGCGCCACCGCGGCCCCCAGCATGAGCCCGGCGAGCGCCCACGCCCACGGCTCGGCCGCCCGCCCGCCCGGATCGATCGGGTGACGCGCGAACACCGGCGGCAATCCGGCGTTGTCCCCCGTGCCCACGAACAACGCCGGTCCCACCTCGAGGTCGATCGACGGCAGCTCGACGCGGCGATAGCTGGCGCTGGCGGGATCGAACCAGGCGAACGCCGGAGCCGGGAGCGAGAGATGGCCGGTGCGTCGCGCGAGCACCGTCCACTGGAACCGCTTCCGCCCCGCGCCGTCCGTGCCGGACGGGGCGAGACTGTCCTCGACCGTGCTCGCGAACACCTCGATGTCCTTTCCCACCAGCTCGGGAGGGCGGACCAGCGGCAGGTTGGCGACCCCGCGCACGTCGAGCCGCACGGTGATCGGAACATCGACCGAGGTGCGGGCGCGATCGGCGGACCAGCGCGCCGAGAGGCTGCCGACCGCGCCGGTGAAGCCGGTCGGCGCGCCGGCGGGGAGCGCACGCACGCGCACCGGTAACGGTTGGCTGCGCACCACCGCCTCGCGCCGCGGCACCTGGCCCCCGAGCCATGCCAGCGGATCGCGCTCCGCGCCCGCCAGCGCCAGCGAGGCCACCGCCTCCCCTACCGTCGCCTCGCCGGGCGCCAGCGGATAGATGCGGGTGCGCGTTTCGGTCACCAGCACACGGCGGCCGTGCTCGTCGGCGTAGAACGACTCCGGGGCGCCGGTCTTGTCGGTCCAGAAACCCGGCGTCGCCGGTGGGGTGTACTGCGGATCTTCGGCCAGCGATCCGCGCAACACCAGCCGCACGCGCAGCTGGCAGGGTTGTCCCACCCACGGCTCGGGAGGGATCACGTCCACCATGAGCGAAGCCGGTCCGGCGGTGCTTCCGCCGCCGCCGATCCGCGTCGGCGCGGCGGTCGCTTCGAGCGAGAGCACGCCGCTGCGGAACGCCTCCTTGCCCACGCGCACGGTGATCGGGCCGAGCGCGAACCGTCCCGGCGCGTTGGCGGAGATCTCGAACCGGTAGATGATCTCGACCGAGCTGCGTCCGTTGATCCAGGTGAAGTTCTGGGCGCGCCCGGTGCCGAGGACCTCGAGACCGGGTGGCACCGTGAACTCGGGATCGGAGACACCGCCGCCGGCCCCGCTGACGACCACTTGAAGCGTCGTCGCCTCGCCCACCGCGATGGTGCTCCGCTCGAGTCGGGCCTCGATCTGGGTCGCCGCGCTCGCGCCGCCGGCGAACAGCATCAGCGACAAGCATGCGAGAGACCACGGCCGGGGCCGGCGACGTGTCACCAGTCCCTCCCGCGCCGCTCACGCACCACCCGCACCTTGCGCAGCCGCTGCTGCTCGAGACGCTCCAGCTCACCCAGGCTGCCGAGCAGCTGCTCCGCCGTGCGACGGTCCATGCCCTCGGGACCCGGGGAGGGCTGGGCCTGCGGCTGTTGCTGGGGCGCCTGCGGGGCGTTCGGCGGAGGATTCGGCGGCGGTGTTCCGGGAGCCGGCTGCTGCCCGGCACCCTGCGGCTTGGGCGCGCCCGGAGACGGCGTGGGCGGCGGCGAGCCGCTGCGCTGCCGCTCGCGCTGGCGGCGAAGCGCCAGCTCGTAGTTGTATCGAGCGTCACCGTTCCCCGGATCGATCTCGAGCGCCTTGCGCAGGGACTTGAGCGCGTCGTCGAGTCCGCCGCGCTTCGCCTGCAGCGTGCCCAGGTTGTAGGCCGCGGTGGGGCCGGCCGGCGGCGAGGCGTCGATGAGTGTGGCGAGCACGCTCTCCGCCGGTGCGCCACGGCCGGCCAGTGCCGCCGCGGTCGCCCGGTTGACGCGCACCGCCGCCGGTCCCTCGCGCCCGGCGCGACGGGCGTAGAGCGACTCCGCGGCCGAGTACCGTTGTTCCCGGAACGCGCGGTCGCCGCGGGCCCACGCGCTCTGCG
>JBGPXY010000112.1:0-9197 GCA_041492985.1 Candidatus Eiseniibacteriota bacterium | reverse complement strand
GCTCGGCGGTCTCCGTGAGTCGCTTCCGGTCGAGTGAGCCCGGGATCGGCTCGGTCGCCGCCTTGAGGATGTTCGCGACACGCTTGAACAGGATGACCAGCGGGGTGAAGCGCGAGTCGCCGCGGAACCCGCCCAGCACCCGCGCCCTCGCCAGACAGTCGCAGGGATCGATCCACCCCGGCCGCGCGCGCGCGGTGCCATCGGCCTGCACCTGTGCTTCCAGTGCGGCTTCGCGCGTGTCGTACGCGATCCCCTCCTGCTCCAGCGCCGCCTCGACCCGTCCGCGCCAGAACTCACCCAACTGCTTCATCAGCGCCGCTTGGGGCAGCTCGGGGTCGGCGGCGAAGAACGGCGCGGTGGCCGTCATGGTCGCATCGCGGAGATCGAGCGAGCGGCCCTGCTCGACCAGGATGCGCACCACGCCGTTCCCGGCGCGCCGGACACCGTAGGGATCCTCGCTGCCGCTGGGCGCCTTGCCGGCGACGAACGCTCCCGCGACATGGTCGAGCTTGTCGGCGAGTGCCAACACCACGCCCGCGTCGGTGGGCGGCAGCCGGTCGCCCGCGAAACGCGGGTGGTAGTGCCAGGTGATGGCGTCAGCCACCGCCTGAGGCTCGCCGCCCTTCGTCGCGTAGTAGCCACCGATGATCCCCTGCAGCCCGGCGTACTCCTTGCCGCTGCCGATCATCTCGGACATGAGGTCGGTCTTGCACAGCAGGGCCGCGCGTCTCGACGCCGCCGCAGCGGCAGGGGCCAGCGTGGAGGCCAGTCCATCGCAGAGCGCTTCCAATCGCGACGCCTTGTTGCGCAACGAGCCGAGGCCCTCGAGCCAGACCACGGCGTCGAGCTGCTCGACGCGCTCGGCGGGCGTGTGCTTGAGATCGGTCTCCCAGTAGAAACGTGCATCCTCCAGCCGCGCGGCGAGCACGTCCTCATTGCCCCGGCGGACGCGGTCGAGCCCGCGCTCGTCGCCATTGCGCAGCGCGATGAACCGCTCCATCAGGGCCGGCCGCCCGTCCTTGCCCGGCGCTCCCTGGACGGCGCAGAAGCGCTGGTGCTCACGCAGCGCGGTGATGATCACCTCCCCCGGCAGCTCCAGGTGGCGGCGGTCGAACGAGCCCGAGAACGCCGTGGGCCACTCAACCAGGAAGTTGTTGATGTCGACCAGCTCCTCGTCCTCGACCATCGTCCCGGCCAGCGCCTGGGTGGCCCGCCCGATCTGCTCGACGATCATGAGCCTGCGCGCACGATGGTCCGCCATGACGAACGCCTTCTTGAGTGTCTCGAGATAGCGCGCGGCACCCGCGATCTCCACCGCCCCCGGCGCCAGGAACCGGTGGCCGCGCGATTGACGCCCGGCTTCCAGCTCGTACGCGCGCGCCGCCACCACCTCGTCGCCGAACAGCGCCACCAGCCACCGCACCGGTCGCGCGAAGCGGGCGTCGTCGCCGGGCAACCATCGCATGCTCTTGGGGAAGTTGAGGCGCGTGGGGAGTGCCCCCAGCAACGCCGGCAGCACCTCGAGCGCCGGCTTGCCGGTGTGGTGCACGGTGACGGCGACGTACTCGCCCTTCGCCGTCTCCACGCGGCGCACCTGCGAAGGCTCGACGCCCTTGCCGGTGCAGAAGCCGAGGAGCGCCCGCGTCGGCTTGCCCTCGGCGTCGAAGGCCGCCTTCACCGCCGGGCCCATCGCCTCCTCGTCGAAGTCGGCCTGGCGCTCGGCCAGGTCCTTGACGAACAGCGCCAGCCGTCGCGGCGTGCCGTAGGTGCACAGATCACTGAAGCTCAGGCGCAGTCCGGTGAGGCCGTCGCGCGCCGCGCGCTCCAGTTGCTCGAGCGCCTCCGGGACGTAGCCGCCCGGCAGCTCCTCGGCGCCGATCTCGAACAACAGGTCGCGCGTCACGACGCCTCGCCCCGCTTGCGCGCCTGCTTCCCGGCGGCGGCTGGCGGCGCCGGCGCGCCTTCCTCCGTGGCCGGCTTCACCCACCGCGCCCGTTCCGCCTCGTCGCGCAGCAGCGGATAGCCCAGCGCCTCGCGCTGCTGAACGAATGCGCCGGCCGCCTTGCGCGCCAGCTTCCGGACGCGGCCGATGTAGCCGACGCGTTCGCTCACCGAGATCGCCCCGCGAGCGTCGAGCACGTTGAACAGGTGCGAGCACTTGATGACGCAGTCGTAGCCGGGGTTCACCAGCCCCAGATCGAGCAGCCGGATCGCTTCCTTCTCCCACTGCCTGAACATCTCGAAATGCGCCGGGACGTCGGCCTCCTCGAAGTTGTAGCGCGAGTACTCCTTCTCGTTCTGGAGCCACAGGTCGCCCCAGGTGATGCCCTCGGCCCACATCAGATCCTGCACGCGGTCCTTGCCCTGCAGCATCATGCCGATGCGGTCGAGCCCGTAGGTGAGCTCGGCCGAGACCACCGGCAGCTCGATGCCCCCGCACTGCTGGAAGTAGGTGAACTGCGAGATCTCGGTGCCGTCCATCCACACCTGCCAGCCCAGCCCGGAGGCGCCGAGCGTCGGCGACTCCCAGTCGTCCTCGACGAGTCGCAGGTCGTGCTCGCGCGGGTCGACCCCGAGCGCCCGCAGCGAGTCGAAGTACATCTCGACCACCTCCGCCGGCGCAGGCTTGAGGAGCACCTGGTACTGATAGAACTGCTGGAAGCGGTGGGGATTCTCGCCGTAGCGCCCATCCTTCGGGCGACGCGACGGTTCGACGTAGGCCACGCGCCATGGCTCGGGGCCCAGGGCGCGCAGGAAGCTGGCGGGATTGAAGGTGCCGGCCCCCACCTCGGACGGATAGGGCTGCTGGATCACGCAGCCGCGCTCGAGCCAGAACGTCTCGAGCGCCACCATCATCTCCTGCAGCGAGCGGTTCGGGATCAGGCCGGGCACGGCGTGTCCTTCCCGGCATCGTAACCGGGCAATGAACGCAGCACCTCGAGCGAGCGCAATCCCTGGAAGCGCTGGAAGTGGTGGCGGAGGAATCCCTCGACGACACGCAGGATCTCGCCGGTGCGCCGGACCTCGCCCAGCTCCAGCCACTGGCCCGCCTCGCCCACCGGTCGCGACAGCAGCAGCGAGAGACCCGCCAGCGCATCGGCCGAGAGCGTCACCGTTCCGGCTTCGCTGGCGGCGCAGCGGTCGCACAGCAACCCGCCACGCGCCGCGGAGAACAGCCGCCGCGGCGAGATCGGGTCGCCGCACTCGGCGCACGCGTCGAGCCGCGGGCGGTAGCCGAGCAGGCTCGAGACTTGAAGTTGGAAGGCGAGCGTGATGGCCGCGAGCGTTCCGATCGGCGCGGTCGCCATGCCCGGGAGGACGGAGCTCAGCAGGTCGAACAGCTCCGCGTGCGGCTCCTGGCCCCACACCAGGCGGTCGATCAGCTCGAGCGCCGCCTGGGCATGCGCGAGGCGCGCCAGGTCGCCCAGCCCGCTCCCGGTCGGTTCGAGCACCTCGGCCTGCGAGAGCAGGTGGAGGTCGCGGTCGGGTTTGTAATAGATGACGAAACGCGAGCGGGAGAGCGGCTCGAGCGCGTAGCCGAAGCGGCTCGGGGAGCGACGCGCGGCCTTGGCGACCAGCTTCAGCAGGCCGTGCTCGCGCGTGTAGGTGACGACGATCAGGCTCGTGTCCCCGAGCGCGTGGGTCTTGAGAACGATCCCTTCGCACCGAACGAGGGCCATGAGGACGTCACTCCACGGATCGAGGTGTGGCCGAAAGCGGCCCGAGGCCGGCCCCGGCAGGCGGCGCCGCTACTCGGCGGGCGCGCCGGGCTGCACCACTCCCCCCGAGATCACCATCCGGAGCCCGTCTTCCACGGGCCAGTTCAGATAGATGAGGTCCGACTTCGGCACGTAGTGGACGAAACCGGAAGCGGGGTTCGGGGTGTGCGGCACATAGACCACTTCGACGTCGCCGGGGAGCCGCTCCTGGATGTCGCGGCCCGGACGCCCGGTGATGAAGCCGATCCGCCACATGCCCGCGTGCGGCCAGGGTACCAGCACCACCTTCTGGAAGACCGTCGGCTCCTTGGTGAAGAAGGCCTCCCCCAGCGACTTGGTCGAGCCGTACAAAATACCGATGCCCGGGATACGGGTCAACAGATGGTCCCAGAGCCGCAGCGTCGGGCGCGCGCCGATCCAGGAGGCCATCCAGCCGACGATGACGAGCAGGATGAGCGTGGCGACCAGGCCGATGCCCGGGATGCGGTGGTAGTCGAACGCCGGGAAGCGCAGGTAGCGGCCGAGGATGTTGTCCACGTAGTTGAGCAAGCGATAGAACACCCACAGCGTCACCGCTGAGGGCGCGAGCACCAGCAGGCCGGTGAGCAGGTAGTTGCGCAGATGACCCATCGCGCTGGTGCCGCCATCCTCGGCCTGCTTGGACTTGGTCATCGCGTCGGGGATCGCAACTCCGGGATGGGGATTGGTGCGCTCGGTGGTCGTGGCCGCGTCGAGACTCGCCGATGGCGGCCCTCCGGTCAAATGGTGGGCGCGTGCGGTGCGGCCCACGCCGACCGCCCCGCCGCGGTCGTGGGCGCCGCCCCCACCGGTCCCGCGCCTTGATGACTTCTTGATGTCGCGCGCCCTCCTTCCTACACGCGCTTGATGCCCGGCGATGCTCCAATGTCGGTGGAGGTCGTGTCCGAGGAGGTTCCATGTGGGACGTCATCGCCGTCGTCGTGATCACGCTGTTCTTCCTCATCTGCCTGGCACTGGTCCGTCTGGCCGAGAAACTCCGCTGAGGGGCTCATGAACACGCTCTACCTGGTCGGCGCCATCATCACGATCGTGCTGTTCGTTTATCTGCTGTACGCCCTGCTTCGTCCGGAGCGCTTCTGATGACCGCGAACAGCGTGTGGCAGCTCGCGCTCTACCTGATCGCGCTCACGGCCCTGGGTCTCCCGCTCGGCCGGTACATGGCCCGCGTGCTCGAGGGACGCAGGACGTTCCTGTCCCGGGTACTCGAGCCGCTCGAGCGCTGGGGCTACCGACTGGGCGGTGTCGCGCCGGAGCGGGAGACGGGGTGGGCGCGCTACGCGGTGGCGATGCTCCTCTTCAATGCGGCTGGACTGCTGCTCGTCTATGGCATCCAGCGGCTCCAGGGCTTCCTGCCGCTGAATCCGCAGCACCTGCCGGCGGTCCCCTGGCACCTGGCCCTCAATACGGCGGTGAGCTTCGCCACCAACACGAACTGGCAGAGCTACTCGGGCGAGACCACGCTCAGCACCTTCACGCAGATGATCGCGCTCACGGTCCAGAACTTCGTCTCCGCGGCCTCGGGCATCGCCGTGCTCGCGGCACTCATCCGCGGCCTGGCGCGTCACTCGGCCGAGACGATCGGCAATTTCTGGGTGGACCTGACCCGGACCACGCTCTACATCCTGTTGCCGCTCTCCCTGGTGCTGGCGGTGGTGCTGGTCTCCCAGGGCGTCGTCCAGACGTTCCACGCCACACACACCGTCTCGCTCGTCCAGCCGACCCTCGACGCGAAGCACCAGCCGCTCACCACGCAGGCGATCGCGGTCGGACCGGTGGCCTCGCAGGTCGCCATCAAGCAGCTCGGCACCAACGGCGGCGGGTTCTTCAACGTGAACTCGGCCCACCCGTTCGAGAACCCGACACCGCTCTCGAACTTCCTCGAGATGCTCTCGATCCTCCTCGTCTCGGCCGGGCTCTGCTTCACCTTCGGAGAGATGGTGGGCGACCGACGACAAGGGTGGGCGGTGTTCGCGGCGATGATGCTGCTCCTGATCGCCTTCGCCATCCCATGCATCGTCGCCGAGCAGGCGGGGAATCCGCGCCTCGCCGCACTCGGGGTCGACGCGCGGGCCTCGGCGCTGCAGCCGGGCGGCAACATGGAGGGGAAGGAAGCCCGGTTCGGCATCCTGAACTCGGGTCTCTGGGCCACCACGACCACCGCGGCCTCGAACGGTTCGGTCAACGCGATGCACGACTCGTTCACGCCCCTGGGCGGGCTCGTCCCGATGGTCATGATGCAGCTGGGCGAGGTCGTCTTCGGCGGCGTGGGGTCGGGGCTCTACGGCATGCTCATGTTCGCCATCACCGCGGTCTTCATCTCGGGACTCATGGTCGGCCGCACCCCGGAATACCTCGGCAAGAAGATCGGCGCCTACGAGATGAAGATGGCCTCGCTGGTGATCCTCATCCCGCCCATCACCGTGAAGCTCGGGACCGCGCTGGGCGTGGCCGCCGCCGGCGGGCGGGCCGGGATCTTCAATCCGGGGGCACACGGCTTCAGCGAGGTGCTGTACGCGTTCTCCTCGGCGAGCAACAACAACGGGAGCGCCTTCGCCGGGCTGGGCGCCAACAGCGTCTTCTACAACCTGCTCCTGGGGCTGGCCATGCTCCTCGGACGCTACTGGCTCGCCATCCCGACGCTGGCCATCGCGGGATCGCTGGCACGCATGAAGAAGGTGCCGGCCGGCGCGGGCACGTTGCCGACGCACACCCCGCTGTTCGTGCTGCTGCTCGTGGCCACCGTGCTGATCGTCGGCGCGCTGGCGTTCTTCCCCGCGCTGGCGCTGGGACCGATCGTCGAACATCTGATCGTCAGGGGCGGCTGAACACGGATCGCCGAGGGTCGCGGTGACCGCCGCGATCCGACGCTCACTTCAGAGGGATTGACCGATGTCGAGATCGAAGACGCGGCCGCTGTTCGAGCGGAGCATCGTGCGCGGCGCGGCGCTGGGAGCGTTCCGCAAGCTGGACCCCCGCGTCCAGGTGCGGAACCCGGTCATGTTCGTGGTGCTCGTGACCGCGGTGCTGACCACCATCCTCGGCGTCAAGGCCCTCGGCGGCCACGGCGAGGCGCCGGCGAGCTTCATCTTGAGCGTTTCGGTGTGGCTCTGGTTCACCGTGCTGTTCGCGAACTTCGCCGAGGCGATGGCGGAGGGACGCGGCAAGGCGCAGGCGGAGGCCCTGCGCCGCGCGCGCGGCGAAGTGTTCGCCAAGAAACTCGACGACCCCTCCGACCGCATGTCGTTCCAGGCCGTACCGGCCAGCATCCTTCGCAAGGGAGACATCGTGGTGGTCGCGGGTGGCGACGTCATCCCCTGCGATGGCCAGGTGATCGAGGGCGTCGCCTCGGTCGACGAAAGCGCCATCACCGGAGAGAGCGCGCCGGTCATCCGCGAGAGCGGCGGCGATCGCGATGCGGTCACCGGCGGAACGCGCATCCTCTCGGACTGGCTGGTCGTCCGCGTCACCGCCGATCCCGGCGAGACCTTCCTCGACCGCATGATCCGGATGGTGGAGGGCGCGAAGCGTCAGAAGACCCCGAACGAGATCGCCCTCAACATCCTGCTGGCGGCGTTGACGCTCATCTTCCTGATCACCACGGCGACGCTGCTTCCCTACTCGCTCTTCAGTGTTCACGCCGCCGGCGCGGGCACCCCCATCACCGTCACCGTGTTGAGCGCGCTCCTGGTCTGTCTCATCCCGACCACCATCGGCGGCCTGCTCTCGGCGATCGGCATCGCCGGGATGGACCGGCTGACCCAGGACAACGTCATCGCCATGTCCGGGCGCGCGGTCGAGGCCGCGGGGGACGTGGACGTGCTCCTGCTCGACAAGACCGGCACCATCACGCTCGGCAATCGCCAGGCGACCGAGTTCCTCCCCGCGCCGGGCGTCACCATGGAGCGGCTCGCCGACGCCGCGCAGCTGGCCTCGCTCTCGGACGAGACCCCCGAGGGCCGCAGCATCGTCGTGCTGGCCAAGGAGCGACACGGACTGCGGGAGCGCGATATCCACGCGCTCGGGGCGACGTTCATCCGGTTCAGCGCGCAGACGCGCATGAGCGGCGTGAACCTCGAGGAGCGCAAGATCCGCAAGGGCGCGGCCGACGCGGTCGAGGCCTTCGTGCGCGAGCACGGCGGCGAATTCCCGGCGCAGGTGCGCACGGCGGTCGAGACCATCGCGCGCGGGGGCGCGACACCCCTGGTGGTCGCCGAGAACGGGACGGTGCTCGGCGCGGTCCAGCTCAAGGACATCGTCAAGGGCGGGATCCGCGAGCGGTTCGCCCACCTGAGGCGGATGGGCATCAAGACGATCATGATCACCGGCGACAATCCGCTGACGGCCGCCGCCATCGCCGCCGAGGCCGGGGTCGACGACTTCCTCGCCGAGGCGACCCCGGAGGCGAAGCTCACGCTCATCCGCGGACATCAGGCGGGCGGGCGGCTGGTCGCCATGACCGGTGACGGCACCAACGACGCCCCGGCGCTCGCCCAGGCGGACGTGGCGGTCGCCATGAACTCCGGCACCCAGGCCGCCAAGGAGGCCGGCAACATGGTGGATCTCGACTCGAACCCCACCAAGCTCATCGAGATCGTCGAGACCGGCAAGCAGCTCCTCATGACGCGCGGCGCACTGACGACGTTCAGCATCGCCAACGACGTGGCCAAGTACTTTGCCATCGTCCCCGCCGCCTTCATCGGCACCTACCCCGCCCTCCAGGCGCTGAACATCATGCGGCTCGCCACACCCGCGAGCGCGATCATGTCCGCGGTGATCTTCAACGCCCTCATCATCATCGCACTCATCCCGCTGGCGCTGCGTGGCGTGCGCTACCGCCCGCTCGGCGCCGAGGCGGTGCTGCGCAACAACCTGCTCATCTACGGCGTCGGTGGGTTGATCGCGCCGTTCCTGGGGATCAAGGCCATCGACATGATCCTCGTCGCACTCCACCTGGTATAGAGGCCGAGCCCATGCGCACCGAGATCCGACCCGCGTTGGTGATGCTGCTCCTGCTCACGCTGGTCACCGGCGTCGCGTATCCGCTCACCGTCACGCTCATCGCCCGGCTGGCGTTCCCCGTCCAGGCGCAGGGCAGCCTCATCCTGCGCGAAGGCCGCGCGGTGGGCTCGCGCCTGATCGGGCAATCGTTCGACGACCCGCGCTATTTCTGGGGCCGGCTCTCCGCCACGAGTCCCGTCCCCTACAACGGCGCCGCGTCGTCAGGCTCCAACCTCGGCCCGCTCAACCCGGCGCTGTTCGACGCGGCGCGGGCCCGGATCGCCGCGTTGCGAGCCGCCGACCCCGAGGGCGTGGGCGGCGTCCCCGTGGATCTGGTCACCGCCTCCGGCAGCGGACTCGATCCCGGCATCAGCCCCGCGGCCGCGGCCTTCCAGGTGCCACGGGTGGCCCGCGCCCGCGGCATGACGCCCGAGCAGGTCT
>JBGPXY010000199.1:0-4642 GCA_041492985.1 Candidatus Eiseniibacteriota bacterium | reverse complement strand
CCTCCAGCACCGCGACCGACGTGTCGTCGCACGAGGTCTCGATGCCGAGTACCAGGTGGGCAGCCGCGCTCACGCCCCGCCCCCTGGCTCCGTCGACTCCGGCGATTCCGCCGGCTCCAGTGCCGCCTCCAGCCATGCCATGTACTTGGGCGCGCCGGCGGCGATGCGCACGGCGACGCACTCGGGCGTGTCGTAGGGATGCAGCTCATGGAGGCGCGAGATGAGCGCGGTCCAGTCCTGCTTGCGGGTCTTCATCAGCACCACGACCTCGGACTGGTCCGCGACCACGCCCTGCCACCGGTAGAGCGAGCGGACGCCGGGCAGCAGGTTGCCGCACGCGATCAGGCGCTCCTCGACCAGGGTGCGCACCACGCGGGCCGCGTCCTCGCCGTTGGCGAAGGTGGTGAAGACCATCAGCATCTCGGTCACGGGTTCCTCCCGGGATGGCAAGCGCGTGAACCCACGGCGCCCTCCCTGTATGCACAGGGCCGCGGAGTGTAGCATCCCGCCGTGCGCCCATTCCGCCCCGTGCCGGCACGCGCCGGCGCCCTCGTACTGCTCGTCCTGGCCTCCCTCGCCGCGTTGCTCGGTGCCACCCCCGCCCGCAGGCCGCTGCCCGCGATCGTGTTCGTGTCGCGGAATCCGGTGCCTGGCCAGCCGGGTGCCATCCCGGGGCTGGGCCCGCACCATCGCGCGGTCGTCACGGGAGGGCGGCTGCTGGTGCGCGAGCCGGATGGCCGCGTGCGCGAGCTGCTGCCGGCCGGCGCGTTCTTCGACGTGAGCGATCCGTCAGTATCGCGCGATGCGCGGCGGATCGCGTTCGCCGCGGTGCAGCACCCCGACAGCGCGTGGCGGATCTGGGTGGTGGGGTTGGACGGGAGCGGGCTGCAACAGATCACCTTCTACTTGTTCGCCGGCCCACCCGAGATCCGGCGGCCAGGGGCCCGTGCGATGGTCTTCCCACGCTGTGACGACCTGGATCCGTGCTGGGTCGACGACTCAGAGCTGGTGTTCGCGAGCACGCGCTACCCGCAACGCGCGCAGTATGCGGACGTGGGTGTGACCAATCTGTTCACGATCTGTGCCGGAGCGACCGCTGGCGGATCGTGCCCGCCCCTTCGCCTCACCGCCGAGCGCAACGGCGCCGAGGAGCCCGCGATGGACTGGGCGCGCGGGCAGATCGTCTTCGCGCGCTGGTGGTTCAACCGCTACCGGGCGACCAATGACTCCCCAGGCATCACGACCGATCCGGAGCGGGCGATCGCGCGCGACACGGTGAATCTCTGGCAGACGATGGAGCTGTCGCCGCTCACCCATCGCGCACGGCTCGTCGCCGGGGATCTGCGCACGCGACGCGGGAGTATGGGGTATCAGCCCGCCGTCCTCGCCGACGGCTCGATCGCCACCACCTACGCGGCGAATCTCGGCCTCTCGCCCTTTCCGGGCGGGACCGGCATTCATGTCCTGCCGCCGCGCTTCGGTCGGGCGCGCCGGGTGGCCGGGGCGATCGTCGCCGGGCGAGCGAACGACGTGTATGGCGACGCCGGTCTGCTCGCGCCGCCATCGGCGTGCTCGCCGGCCGGTCTGCCCGATGGGCGCGTGTTGTTCTCCTACGATCCCGGCGCGCGCGGGGACTTCGGGCTTTACGTCGCCGATGCCGATGGCTCGCATCTCGAGCGCGTGCTCGACCTGTCGGGGACTCTCGAGCTCGATGCCGCGCCGGTAGTCGCGCACCTCGCCCCACCACGGGAAGTGTCACCAGCCAGCGACGATTTCGAAGATCCGCCCGAGTTCGCGCGCCGAACGAACACGTCCAGGTCGTGGAAACGGAAGGTGCCCCCCCCGCCTGCCGATGTCTCCGCGGCCGAGAAGTTCAAGCTGTGGACCGGCGGCACCTTTCGTTTCCACGACCTGGACGTGTTCGCCGACGGGCCGACCCGATCGCCCACGCGCGCCGCCGCGCCACGGACGCAAGGAGCGCGCATCCGATTCTTCGCCACGCTCGCGCGGCCGGAACGTGAGGGCGGTGACTCTGCCGTCCTGATCCGCGAGGCGCCGATCGGACCCGGCGGCGAGGTGAACGAGTCGGGATTGCCCGCCGACACACCCATGTTCGAGCAGCTGGTGGATGCGCGCGGCCAAGTGCTCATGACGGCGCACGGTCCGGCGCACGTGGCGGGCCTGAACGCCGGCGTCGCCGGCTACACCACGCGGTGCGTCGGCTGCCACCTGGGCCACTCGACGCTACCGGTGCCATCCAGCGCTGGCATTCGCAAGGCAACACGCCGATGACCGACGCCCCACTCTCCATCCTCCACCTGTGCGGCGAGGGCCACCCGTCGGGACAGACCCGGGTCATCCTCGACCTGGCGCGCGCCCAGACGGCGGCCGGCCATCGCGTGACCGCCGGCGGGCCCGAAGGCTCGGTGCTCGATGCGAGCATCCGCGCGGCGGGTGTCACCGCCGCACCCTTGCGATTCGACGGCGACGCCGCGACCGGAACGGCCATCGCGCGCGTCGCCGCGGAGTGCGGCGCCCAGGTGGTCAACGCGCACTCCTCGCTCGACCGCAAGGCGGTGCTGTGGGCCCGCGCGCACGGCGGCCTGCGCGCGGCACTCGTCTTCACCCGCCACGTGCGCACGCTCACGTTCCCGCTCAAGCTGTGGTGGCAGTGCCGGCAGGTGGAACGCGTGATCGCGGTGAGCGCGGACGTCGCCGCCCGACTGATCGCCCGCGGAGCGCCGCGCGCCAGGATCGTGGTGGTGCCGAACGGGCTGCCGCCCGAGTTCCTGCGCGACCCGCCGGGCGAGGCCGCGATCGCCGCGGCGCGCGGCCACATCGGCCGCCTGCCAGGAGCGCCCATCGTCGGCGTGGTCTCGCGGCGCAAGGCGCAGGAGGTGCTGTTGCGCGCGGCGAAGCACATCACGCGGCCGCTCAACATCGCCCTGATCGGTGTCGGACCGGAGCCGTTGCTCGAGCGTCTCGCCGCGGAGACGCCGCGGCACGCGGTGACCTTCGTGCCGTTCGTCGCCGACCCGCGGCCCTACTACATGTGCCTGAGCATCTCCGCGCTGCCCTCGAAGCAGGAGGGGCTCTCGATCGCCCAGCTCGAGTCGATGGCGCTCGGGATCCCGTTCGTGGGCAGCCGCTATGCCGGCATCCCCGACCTGACCATCGACGGTGTGGACGGGCTGCTCGTCCCGCACGGCGACACGCGCGCCTGGGCGCGCGCGATCGAACGGTTGCTCGACGAGCCGGGGCTGGCGGCGCGGCTGGCCGACGCTGCGCGGCGGAAGGTGCTCGAGTCGTTCACCTTCGCTCGCACGCTCGAGCGCACCGAAGCGGTCTACCGTCAGTCGATCGCCGAGCGCGCGCGGACCCTCGGGACCCGCTGAGCCTGGTCGGCCAGGATGCGACAGCCCCGCCTCGCACGTGCGAGGCGGGGCTGCGTGATCGACCGCGCTGCTGGAGGAACCGTTGCGCGGATCGGACTATGGCTGCTTCTGTCCCGTCCAATTGCCGGAGTTCCCATTCTGGTCGTCGAAGGTCCCGCTCGCGGCCCCGGTGGTCGCGTTGTAGGTGCCCGTCGCCAGCGGGTTCCCGCCCGCCGGGTGGACGATCGAGACGGCCCCGGTCGCGGCGGTGTAGGTGCCATCCAGCGGGATGACGGACGCATCGGTGGCCACGGCGTTGCCATGCACCGTCGTGCCGCTGATCGAGAAGTTGAACCTGCCGCCGACGCCGCCCGTTGTGCTCGTGAACGTGCCGATGACGACCGTCACGCCGGTGGTACCGGTCTGGAGACTGAAGACACCCGTCGCCCCGGCGGGACCGGAGAACAACCCCTCGAGCCCGAAGCTGGTCAATCCGCCGCCGAAGGACCAGCCCGAGCCGGTGACCGCGCAGGTCTTGGCGACGTCGTCGTAGGCGCCGGTGAGGGCGATCGCCGCGCCCCCCGACGGGGTGAACGTCCCGGTGGCCGTGACGGTACCCCGCGCCCGGAAGCCCGCGTTCTGCGGGGCCGGAGACGAGGTGTCGACGGTGATGCTCAGCTTGCCGCTGGTCGTGGCCCCCGAGACGCTGCCGGTATAGGTCGTCGAGCCGGCAACGGGTGGAGGGTTCGTGACTTTCTTGCTGCTGCATCCGACCACGAACATCATCGCCAGGGTGGAGGCGACGAGCGACGCGAGGATGCGGCCGAAGGGTCTGCTGCGATGTGTGTGCGACATGGTGGGGTTCCTCGGGATGATCGCGTCGCCGGAAAGGGCGCGCACGGTCGGCGATGTGACATACGAACGCATGGAGTCCTCCGCGAGAGATGGTTCGGCCCACGAGGCTCTCGGGGGACGCGGCCTGCGTCGGGCGGACAAGCGCAAACGGCGAGAGAACATATCCCACACGGGCCCCGATGCGCGAGGGCCTCGCGAGGGTCGACCCGCCTAGCGGCGCGGCGCTTCCACGACCGTGACGCGGCCGAGATCCACGAGCAGATGGTTGGCCGCCAGGCCCGGGTCGTCCGGTTCCGAGAGCTCGGGTCGACCCGCGCGCCACCAGGCCACCCGCAGCCCCAGCGTGTAGACGCCCGGCTCGGTCCCCAACGGGATGATCATGCGGTAGCTCTCGCGCACGGTCGAATCGGCGG
>JBGPXY010000069.1:0-12153 GCA_041492985.1 Candidatus Eiseniibacteriota bacterium | reverse complement strand
CGCGACCGTCCCGAGCTGCTGCGCGACGCGCTCCGCTCGGTGGCGGCACAGCGGCTCGCCCCGATCGACGTGCGGATCGCAGACGACGGTGAACATCCGTTGCCGCGCGAGTTCGCCTCATCCGGGTCGCCCGAACGCATCGTGGTGCGGGTGGGCGCCGGGCTGCTCGCGGCGGCGCGCAACCGGGGAAGCGACGGGGCGCGCGGCGAGATTCTCGCGTTCCTGGATGACGACGACCGTTGGTTGCCGGAGCACCTCGAGGGACTGGCGGAAACGTTTCGCGATCCCGCGGTCGATCTCGCGTGGCGGGACTGCGCCGTGGTGCGCGAGCGGCTCGAGCCCGACGGCGCACGCCGCGAGCTGGACCGGCGCGTGATCGCGCACGACTGGGACCCGGCGCTCATGCGCACCGACGACTACCTGCCGCCCAGCGCCTGGGCGGTGCGTCGTTCCTGCTTCGAGCGCCTGGGCGGCTTCGATGAGTCGTTCCCATTCTCCGAGGACTGGGACTTCCTCATGCGGGCCGCTGCCGTGACCCCGCCGCGCCGTGTGCCGGGCGTCACGGTCGAGGTGCGCATGCGTGATCGTGGCAACATGTCCGCCGACTTCGGACCCGGGCGGCTGGAATGCCTGCGCAAGCTCTCCGCGCGTCACCATCTCCCGCCGCTCGTTTCCAAGACGTTCTGGGAGGTGGCGCAGGCGGTGGACTCCGCGGCCCGGCGCACGACCTCGGCATCACCTCCGGGATGACCGCACGATGACGCCCGACATCCTCATCGTCGGCGCCGGCCCCGCCGGCATCTCGGCCGCGCTCTGGGCGAAGAGCTTCGGGAACTCCACCGTTCTGCTCGAGGCCGGTCCCGAGCCCGGCGGCCAACTCCACCACGTCTTCTTCCGTCCCGAGAACCTGCCCGGCGCGGTCGCCGGCCACGGTGCCGCCATCGCTTCCGCGTTCGCCGCCGACCTCTCCACGTACGGCGTCACGGTTCGCTACGGCGCGGCGGCGAAAGCCCTCGAAGCCGGAGTCCCGGCGGTCCTCACCGCGGGCGGGGAGCGATTCGCCGCCGGCGCGGTGCTGATCGCCACCGGGGTGCGCCGCCGCCGCCTCGAGGTCCCGGGGGAGCGCGAGCTGGAGGGCCGCGGGGTCTCGTTCTCCGCCAACAGGGACCGGGCGAGCTTCGCGGGCGAGGAGATGCTAGTGGCCGGTGGTGGGGACAGCGCCTTCGAGAACGCGCTGCTCCTCGCCGCCGTGGGCTGCACGGTGACCATCGTGGCGCGAGGCACGCCCCGCGCCCGCCCCGAGTACCGCCGCCGGGTGGCGGCCGAGCCACGCATCGAGGTGCTCGAGGGCACGCGCATCACGGCGATCGTGGGGGAGGAGCGTGTCCGCGCGGTGCGGCTCGTCGGCGCGCGCGGCGAGTTCGAGCTGCCAGTCGCGGGGGTGGTGGTGAAGGTGGGCGTCATCCCCAACACCGAGTGGTGCGCGGGCGCGCTCGAGCTGGACGCCGAGGGCTACATCCCGGTGGACGAGCAGTTCGGCACGTCGCAGTCGCGCGTGTGGGCGGCGGGCGACGTGACGCGGCCTCCGCTCGCCGGCATCGCGGTGGCGCTCGGCCACGGCGCGCTGGCGGTGGCGGCCATCCGAACGGTGCTGCGCTGAGACCAGGCGCGGAGACGGGTCATTTGCGCTTTCACACTCGCGACCCGTATCATCACTGCGCTCGCGGTAGACCCGGGTCGCGTCATGCGCCCGGGTTTCGCGTTTTCAGCCCGCAAGGCGCAGCTCTGGCAACCCCCCGAAGCCAGCGGATGACACCGAGTCCGGATTGCGCTATCAAGGTCCCGGCGGTTGGCCCAGAACCCGCCCGGGGGATCGACACGGCCCCGTGTTCTCCACCTTCGCCGCGGCCGGCCCGCCGGTCGATGGAGGGTTGGCCGTGTCCCTGATCAAACCCGATCCCACTCAGACGGGCTCGCGCAGCACCCACGTCGGCGTGGGCGAGGCACTCCCGCCCGCCCGCCAGCAGGAAGCTGACGCCGCCCCCACGCAACAGCCGGCCCAGCGCCCCGACCGCGTCGCTGTCATCGTCGCGCACGGCATGGGGCAGCAGGCCCACTTCGAGACGCTCGAGGAGGTGGCGGAGCTGCTGCGCGAGGCCGAGGGCCGCTCACGCGGCGCGAAGCCACCGGTGACGGTGCGTATCGCGCGCCTGGACGGGCACGACCTGCCGCGTGCCGAGATCCGCGTGACCACCGCGGCCGGGCGCCCGCGCGACGTGCACCTCTACGAGACGTACTGGGCGCCGCTCACCGAGGGCAAGGTGACGACCGCCGAGGCCGTGCGGTTCCTGGTCGGCTCGGGCGTGCGTGGCATGCGGCTGTGCGGGTTCCTCAAGTGGTCGTTCGAGCGCTACATGTTCGACCGCCCGATCCGTTTCGAGATCCCCAAGTACGCGTTCTTCCAGTTCCTCGGCGTCGTGGTGCTTCTGCTCTCGCTGCTGGCCATCAACTCGGTCATGGTCGCGGTCCTCACCTCGCGCGCGGTCGCCGTGAGCGCCGGCGCATGGCCGGGGGACCCGCTGCTCCCCGATCTCACGGCCGACCTGGCCTACGGACTCGTGGCCATCTTTGGCGGCGTGCTGGTCGGGATCACGGCGCCCCGCCTGTTCCGGCGTTTCTTCCGCCATCCGCGCCCGGATGAGCCGGGCCCGCACGGCCTGCCGGCGTGGGTCATGGTCGTCGCCTGGGTGGCCATGCTGGGCGGGCTCGCGAGCATCGGCGTCACCGCGATCGCGCTGCTCTGGCACGTCTGGGCGCACATGCACGGCGCCCAGGGGCGGCTCGTGCACGGTCCGCTCGTGGACGCGGTGTTCGCGGGCTTCGGGAACGGGCCGTGGAACAAGCGCCAGTGGGCGGCCCTGTTGATCACCTGGGCGGGGGGTGGGGCGATCAACCTGTTCGCGCGCGGATTCCTGCTCCAGTATGTCGGGGACGTCGCCGCGTACATCTCGGCGCACACGGTCAGCAAGTTCCACGACGTGCGCGACGCGATCCAGGCCTGCGCGCTCGAGGTCGCCGACGCCGTGTACCGGGTCCGGGACGACGCCGGCAGGACCTACCCTGGCGTCATCGTGGTGGGGCATTCGCTGGGCTCGGTGATCGCCTACGACGCGCTCAATGCCATGCTGGTGCGCGACGCGCTCGAGGAGGCGCCGCTCGACGTGGCGGCGCGCACCCGCATGTTCCTCACCTTCGGCTCGCCGCTCGACAAGACCGCGTTCATCTTCCGCGCCCAGCGCCAGCGGCCCGCGGGCGCCCGCGAGGCGCTGGCCGCCGCCCGCCAGCCGATGATCCTCGACTATCGATCGCGGCCGGTGCGCTGGGTGAACCTGCATTCACCCAACGACTGGATCAGCGGCAGCCTTCAGTTCTACGACGATCGCGACCAGACGGGGTTCGAATCGCGATGGGTGGAGAACCTCCAGGACCCCGAGGCCTCGACCCCGCTCGCCGCGCACAACGAATACTGGCACGGCGCCACGCTCTCGAAGTGTCTCTACGAAGCGGTTACATCGTGAGTGGACGCCCGTCCCGCACGCTCCCCGAGGGAATCTCTTGCCGGAATCGCGCAGCGGGTGTACCTCTGTCCGCCGTCGTGACGCCATCCCGGTCCGACCATGGCGGCGCCTGACACTGCCGTCCCTGCGGGAAAGGCCCGATCCGGAGGATTCACATGATCAAGTCGCTGCTGCTCGGCTCGCTGCTCGGAGGTCTGGTGGTCTTCGCGTGGAGCGCCATCTCGTGGATGGTGCTGCCGTGGCACAACCCCATGATGATCTCCTTCGGCAACGAAGCCGCGGTCGCCCAGGTGCTGGCGGAGAACGCCACGACCAGCGGGATGTACATCATGCCCGGGTTGCCCGCCGGGTACGACAAGCTGAGCGGCGAGGCGAAGAAGGCGGCCGATGCCGAGATGGAACAGCGGGGGAAGACCATGGGGTTCTTCTATGGCGTCGTGCTCCGGAGCGCGAACTTCGACATGGGCAAGATGATGATCGTCGGTTTCCTGTTCGATGTCCTGGCCGCACTGCTGGTCATGATGCTGGTGATGAAGACCGGCGGGATGACCTACGGCGGACGCGTCATGTTCATCGTCACCGTGGCGCTGGCGGCCGCGGTCATGTGCGTCCTTCCGAACTGGGTGTGGTTTCACTACCCGACGATGTGGGCCGTCGTGGGGATGGCGGACGTCGTCATCGCGTGGTTCCTGGCCGCCCTGCTGATGGCCAAGGTGGGCGCGCCGAAGGCGGCCTAGGGTTTCGGCGGGCGATGGCCGGCGACGCGCTCGCGTGTCGCCGGCCTCGTCACATGCGGGGACGCGCGAACGCGCTGTCCCAGGTCGCCAGGGCCGGCTTGGGCGCCAGCACCGCGTCGACCAGCCCGAGGAACGCAAAGAGAGAGAGGGTGCCCGGCGGTACGCCGGTCAGGTCGAGGTCCGTGAAGGTGAGCTGGAATACGAACAGCGCCTGCGCCCCATCGAGCAGTTGGACCTGCCGCCGAATCCATCGCGCCTGCTTGGCCGGCGACGACACGACACCGCCTACGGCCGCCGACGTCCAGCCGCCCTCGACCACCATCGGCCGCAGCCCCGATCCCTGGACGACGCGCGAGTAGTAGTCGAGAGGCACGTCCTCCGGCTCGACGAATCCGCCCAGATAGGGATAGGACGAGAGCCCCATCGTCTGCATGAAGGGGAAGTCGGCGAGGTCCTGGGCCACTCCCTGATACGGGCCGCCGGTCAACAGGCCCCAAGCGGTCTCGACCTGGACGCTCACGTAGAGCTGGACCGACGGATCGACCGCACGCACCTCGGTGGCGGCATCGTTCGCGGCCAGTTTCACCGCCGCGTAGAGCGGAGCCGGTGCGATGGCGCGGATGAGGTTGGTCTCGGCCACCAGCCCGAGGTAGCTCGGTCGCAGAAGGCTGTCGACCGCCATCGCGAACTTGCGATACACGAGTTGGACGGCCGGCTCGGCGAGGCTGCGCCCCTTGGCCACCAGCTCCGGAGCATCGCTCGAGCGGTCCAGGCCGTTGGTCGCGTCGATCATGACGACCAGCATTCGCCCGCTCCCCTTGAAGTAGTTGGCCAGGTCGAGGTGGAGCTTGATCACGGCCGAATCGGCGGAGTAGCCCGCGAGGAGCGTGTCCCAGGGCGGGCTGATGTGCATGATGGCCGCGTCCGAGCGTATGCGCCACATGTCGAGCGAGGCGATCAGCAGCGCGAAGTCGGACTTGGGCGGGATGGCCGAGAAGCCCATCCGGTAGGTGCGCGGCGGCCCGGTGCTGGGTGCCGTCGGCACCACCTTCTTCGAGCACGCGGACGCCCCGGCCATCAGCACGAACGCCATGATCGCCAGCGCCGCGGGGCGGGCCCTCGATCCACGTCTCATGTCCATGGTGTCGGCAGGATAGTTCGCGAGTCTTAGCGGTGCCAGGTCCCGCCTCGACCGTGGTAATGCTACGATGTCGCCCGTGTCCATCGACCGACCCCGAACACCCGGGGCAGGTGCCACCCGAATGGAGGCTGACGCGCGATGATCCTCGACCAGCACTCGACCCTGCGCACGGTGTTCAGCATCTTCGCGGCTGCCTGGATCGGCATCGTGATCATCCTGTTCATCGCCACCGGATTCCTGCTGAGGAAGGCCGAGAAACAGAGCAAGAAGGCACACTAGCTCACGGCCGCACCGCATCCGGTGGCGCCGGGCGCAGCTGGCCGGCCTCCAGCGTCAGGACCGGGCAGTAGAGCCCGCGCAGTTCGCGCCGCCACCACGCGCCCGTGGCGCGCCGGGTCGCCGCGTCGGTGAATCGGTAGTCGTAGACCAGCGCGCGCACGTAACGCGGCGGCCGGCCCTCGAACGGGTCGGCGGCGAGCAGCGACAGCACCGGGGGCGAGCCCTCGAGCAGCCGCTCGCAGAACGCGAGGAACCACGGCTCGCGCCGGAAGTCGCTCAGCGCCGCGAACCACATCTGCCAGTCGAGCCGCGGCATGTGGGGCGCGACGAAACCCGGCGGTCGCCTCACGTCCCCGGGTTTCCAGCGGAACGCGTACTCGCGCCAGGTGGCACCGTCGGCGCTCCCTTCGATCACGATCTCCGGGCGCCGCGTGGTCATGACGGCGAACAGTCCGTAGCGGTTCACCGTCCGGAACGGCGAGGCGAAGCGGAAGAGCCCCGGCACGGGTCCCATCCAGCGGGTCGGCGCGTGCAGCGCCTCGACCAGCGGCACCAGGCTCAGCACGAAGAGCACCGCCAGCGCGGGGCGCGGGATCCACGGAGACCAGCGCCCGCGACGCGGCGCGGGCGCTGTGTCGGGCGATGCTCCCGGCGTCGGCAGCCTGTCGGCGACCGCTTCCGCCAGCCGCGCGGCGCGCGCCGCGCGCCACCGCCAGGGCCAGACGCCATCGTCGAGCGCCAGCAGGCACAGCGCCAGCGTGAGCAGGTTGAAGAAGCCGTAGTTCCCGGTCACGCAGATCAGCAGTTGGAGACCGACGATCGCCGCGATCCCTGCGAATCGGATGCGCCGCGGCGCCACGATCAGGAACGGCGCCAGCCCTTCGATCGCGAACATCACCACGCCCGAGAGCCGCTGAAACCACGCCGGCAGCTGGTGCATGGTCCACGCGGTCCAGGGGGGCAGGCACTGGGTCTCGTAGTGATACTGAAGGGCCGTGAGGTCGCGCCAGCTCGGGTCACCGCTGGTGAGCTTGACGACCGCCGAGGAGAACATGAGCCGGAAGAGCAGCCAGCGGAGCATCGCCAGCGCGAGGCGGGAGGGGGGCGGATCGCTCCCGGGGCGCGACCGCCAGCGCCACGGCGCCAGGAACAGGGCGAGGAATCCGGCCTCGAGCAGCAACCCGTCCCACTGGAACCACAGGAAGTCCTGGCCGACGGTGGCCAGCGACAGGTAGAGCGCCCAGCACCCGGCGAGGCTCGCCACCGGCGCGATCCCGACCACCACCAACACCGACAACAGCGTGCCTGCCGCGCACAGCGCGTGCAGCGCGCCGTCACTGGCGTTGAGCCAGGCGAACGTCGGCAGGAACCAGTAGCGGATCGGCCCGTAGCGCGTGGCGACGTTCGCCAGGGCCTCGTGCGCGGGGAGGATGCCGCGTGCGCCGACCAGGCCGATGATCTGCGTCCAGAGCGAGACGAAGGCGACGAGGTAGGTGGCGCCCATCACGCGCAGGAAGATCCACGCGGTGAGCGTCTCGCCAGGCGGGACCAGATGCGGACCCCACACGAGGCTCGTGAGCCGGTCGAATCCCGGACGATGGCGGGCGACCTGCCGGTAGCACCACTCGCTCACGGGCGCGAATCCCGGCAGGAATCGGTAGAGCCAGAGCGGCCAGCCGTGGCCGGGAGCCCGCGCCAGCGAGCGGAACACCGCTTCGGCGCCGTGCGTGAGCCGGCCGTCGGGCTCGAGCAGATGGACGGCGTGCGCGAAGCGCTCGCGCGGGAGGTCGGGCAGGCGTGACCCCGCGTCCTGATAGGCGGTGTACTCGACCCGCTCGCCGATGACGTGCCGCCAGCGCGCGATCCACGCGCGGCAGAACGTGCACTCGCCGTCGTAGAGGAGAAGCGGTCTCAGGCCTTCTCTTCCCAGATGCGGGAGAGATGGACGATCACCTCGACCGCCTTCTCCATGTCCTGGGCCGAGACCCATTCGAGCCTCGAATGATAGTTGTTCTCGCCGGCGAAGATGTTGGGCGTGGGCAATCCCATGAAGCAGAGCCGCGACCCGTCGGTGCCGCCGCGGATGGAGGTCTCGCGCAGCTCGATGCCGGCGCGGCGGATCGCCTCGCGCGCGTGCTCGACCACCAGCGGGAACCGGTCGAGGACCTCCTTCATGTTGCGGTACGACTCCTCGACCTTGAACGAGACCGTCGCTCCCGGCCAGTCGGCGACCGTCTTCGTCGCCAGCCGCTCGAGGAACGTCTCCTTTTTCTGGAGCCCCGAGGTCACGAAGTCGCGGATCAGGAAACGCACCGAGGTCTGCTCGACCGAGGCGTTCATCATGTAGGGATGGACGAACCCGTCGCGGCCGGCGGTGGTCTCGGGGGAGAGCCCATCCTTCGGCAGCCGTTGGATGAAATCCGCCGCGATCTTGATGGAGTTGATCATCTTCTCATGGGCGAGCCCGGGATGGGTGTTGAACCCCCGGAAGGTGACGACGATCGCGTCGGCCGAGAAGGTCTCGACCTCGAGCTGGCCCCGCCCGGCCGCGTCCAGCGTATAGGCGCAGGACGCGCCGAACCGCTTCACGTCGAAGTGCTCGGTGCCCCGACCCACCTCTTCGTCGGGCGTGAAGCCGACACGGATCGCGCCGTGCGGGATCTCCGGGTGCGACATCAGGTATTCGGCGGCGGCGACGATCTCGGCCACGCCGGCCTTGTTGTCGGAGCCGAGCAGGGTGGTGCCCGAGGCGGTGATGATGTCGTTGCCGATCTGCTCGCGCAGTCCGGGATGGTCCGCGAGCCGCAGCACCGCGGTCGGGTCGTCGGGCAGCACGATGTCCTGGCCCTGCCAGGCCGCATGGACGATCGGCTTGACGCCGGCGCCGCTGGCCTCGGGCGACGTGTCGACGTGGGCGAGGAAGCCGATCACCGGCACGTTCGGCTTCTTCGTGGTCGCGGGGATGGTCGCCATCACGTAGCCGTGCTGGTCACGCACCGCATCCGCGAGCCCGATCGCCCGCAGCTCCTCGGCCAGCCGGTCGAGCAGGACGAGCTGCTTCGCCGTGCTGGGATAGATCGAGGAGCCCTCGGCGGACTGGGTGTCGAACGTGACGTAGTCCAGGAAGCGTCTGACGACGCTGCTCGTGGTGGCGGCGCTGACCGGCATGTGAAGACTCCTGATCGCGGAGGGACGCTGCGGCAACCGTCGGAGGATCGGAGGGTAATCGAGCGGCGAGTGACACCGCAACGATCGGACCGCGTGAGGGCGCACGGGCGAACGACATCGGGGGATTCGTGACATTCCCCGGACGCGTTCGCGGCGGGGAGAATGATTTCGCTTGTGTTCTGGCGGGAAGCAGCCGATATTCACCTTGTCTGTCGGTTATTGTCGGATGTGCTGTCAGCGTTCTGATCTCCGCCAGGGCACTCTTGGCGGTTTTTGCTAGTGGCCCATCCCTTGGATCGATGGTCCGGTCAACGAGATCGGACGTCGGGCATGGTCTGAACTGCCCGCCTCGAGACCCAGCCCTGGAGAAGCCACTTGCTTGTTGTCGCCCTGCTCTGCGGTGTGCTCATCTGCGTCGTTCAGGCCAGTTTCTTCGAATGGGCCTTCCACCGCTACTGGTTGCACCGCCCCTGGTTGCCTGAAAGCTGCTTCACCTCCCACACGTTGGTCCACCACCAGCTGTGCAAGTTCGAGGACACCTTCCTCATCGTCGAGGAGGAGCAGGAAGAGTCCCTGACCTTCAAGTGGTGGGGCGGGCCGCTCCTCATCCTCATCAACATCGCGCCCTGGGCGCTGATCTCGTGGGGGCTCGCCGCCGCCGGCGTGGCCTTCCCCTATGTGGCGTTCGTCATCGCATTCGCCGTCACGATGGCGCTCTACTACGCGGGCTATGAGGGGCTGCACCACCTCATGCACAAACCCGCCATCCCTTTCATCGTGCGCTCGCCGTACTTCCGGTTCATCGAGCGCCACCATCGGATCCACCACATCCACATGGACCGGAACCTCAATGTGCTGCTGCCGCTGGCGGACTTCTTCCTCGGCACGCTCGTGACCGAGATGCCGGCGACACCCCCCACCCCCGAGGCCGCGCGGAAGCTGGCGCGGCGTCATAGCGCGTACGGCAAGCGGATGCAGGACGGCGAGCCCGCGCGGGACGGGAAGCAGATGCAGGACAGCACCCATTGAGCGAGCAGCGACCACGCAGGCCGATTCGAGCGGCGGACGCGTCACGCAGTGACCGTTCACGGCCCCCGGCCCGAGGCGCGATGCGCGAACGGCAGCCCGACCGGGCACACCGACCCGCGCCCGCCTCGCACACCTCATCCAGATCCACACACCATTCAGGAGACATGATGCCTTTCAGTTCCCTCGGGCTCCCCGAGCCCATCACCCGCGGCGTGCGCGCCGCGGGCTACCGCACCCCCACGCCCATCCAGGCCCAGGCCATCCCGCTCATCCTTCCCGGCCACGACCTGGTGGCCGCCGCGCAGACCGGCAGCGGCAAGACCGCGGCGTTCCTGCTTCCCATCCTCACGCGACTGCTCGACGGGCCGCGCGCGCTGCGCGCGCTCATCCTGGTGCCGACGCGTGAGCTCGCCGCACAGGTCGAGGAGGCGGCGCACGACTACTCGAAGTACGCCGATCTCAGCGTGGGCTCCGTCTACGGCGGCGTCCCGATCGCCCCTCAGGAGCGCATGCTGCGCCACGAGGGCGTCGATCTGCTGGTCGCGACACCGGGGCGGCTGCTCGATCTGCACGGCCGGCACAGCGTCAGCCTCGACGAGGTCGAGGTGCTGGTGCTGGACGAGGCCGACCGGATGGTCGACATGGGCTTCGCGCCCGATCTCCAGCGCATCCTCAAGCTCCTGCCCGTGAAGCGGCAGACGCTGATGTTCTCGGCGACCATGCCGCCCGAGCTCAACCGGGTCGCCAAGGAAGCGCTGCGCAACCCGCAGCGCCTCGACCTGGCGCCCCCCTCGCGGCCGGCCGAGTCGATCGATCAGTTCTTCTACCCCGTGCCGCGGCACCTCAAGGTGGACCTGCTGCACGAGATCCTCGACCGCTCCGCGGACCGGTCGGCGCTCATCTTCACCCGCACCAAGCACGGCGCCGACCGACTGTTCCGCCAGCTCAAGGCCCGGGGACATCGCGTCGGCGTGATCCACGGCGACCGCAGCCAGGGCCAACGCGAGCGGGCCCTCGCCGAATTCAAGCGGGGCCGGGTCGAGGTGCTGGTCGCCACCGACATTGCCTCGCGCGGGATCGACGTGGATGACATCACGCACGTCGTCAACTTCGACGTGCCGCGCACTCCCGAGGACTACATCCACCGGATCGGCCGCACCGGTCGCATGAACGCGTCCGGTGACGCCATCACCCTGGTCGGTCACGAGGAGGAGAAGGACGCCAAGGCGATCGAGCGGTTCCTCGGACGGCGCATCCCGACCGAGACCCTCTCCGACTTCGACTACAACAAGCGCGCGGAGAAGGTCGCGCCGGGCAGCCACGGTGGACGGCACGAGCACCACGGTGCGGAGTCGGACGGCGCCCGCCGCGAGGGACGCGGCTCGCACGGCGCGGTGCACCGCAGTTCCGGTCAGGGGACGGTCACGCGTGCGACGGTGCCCGCAGGGCCCGCGCACGGACGGCGGCCCAAGGTGAACGCGCCCGACCGGCGCAACCGCAGGAAGATGTAGCTTCGCGGCGGACGCCGCACGCCACCCCGGGCCGGCGACAGCGGCCCGGGGTTCTTCGTATCCGGAGGTGGCCCGACCCTGGTCCCCGCCCGGCGCCCGCCCTTAGAGCCCGTCGTACTTCGAATACCCCCGCTCGTTCCAGTAGTCGGCCGGCTCGCCCGCGGTGTAGGCGATGTCGGTGATCGCCTTGATGTTCTTGAGGCCCAGCTTGACCGGCGCCACCAGCCGCATCGGCGCGCCGTGCGCGAGCGTGAGCGGCTGCCCGTCCTGGTGTGTCGCGAGCAGCGTCTGCGGATGGCGCGCCGTGCCCAGGTCGATCGAGACGTAGTAGGGCTCGGGCCGGCCGGCGCGGTCGATGCTGACCGCGGAGCGCATCGCCGCCCAGCGCGCGCCCGGAGCGGGCGGGAAGGCAGCGAGCAGGTCGGCGAACGGGATGCCGCCCCACCACGCGACGGCACTCCACCCTTCGACACAGACGAGACGCGTGATTTGCTCGCGCCGCGGGAAGCGGCTCACCAGCTCCTCGATCGAAAGGCGCTCGACGCGACCCGACGCCAGACCGAGAATGCGGAGCGACCAGGTAGGCAGGTACTCGGGTCCGGGGGTCCCGCCGTGGTAGTTGTTCCGCAGTGGCGTGATGTCGGAGCGCCGATAGGTGCGCACCCGCCGGTCGAGCGAGTAGAGCACCTCCGAGACATCGTCGTCGAAGG
>JBGPXY010000070.1:0-12079 GCA_041492985.1 Candidatus Eiseniibacteriota bacterium | reverse complement strand
CGGGCCCGGTCGCGCTCCTCCCGCAGCCGGACCGTGTAGGTGCTGATCACCCCGGCGAGCACGACGATGACGGCGGCGGTCGCGATGACCGCGCCGCGGTGCCGGCGGACGAACTTGGCAGTCCGGTAGCCGACGGTGTCGCGTCGCGCGAGCACCGGCCGGCCTTCGAGGTAGCGCCGAAGGTCGTCGTCGAGCTGATCCACCGAGGCGTAGCGGCGCTCGGGCTCCTTGCGCAGCGCTTTGAGGCAGATGGTGTCGAGGTCGCCCGCGAGCTGCCGCCGCAGCCGCGCGGCATCGATGCCGCGCGGGGGGACGACGTCGGCGGCCGCACTGGGGGGGGTGGGCTGCGCGGTGAGGATCGCCTCCTCCAGATCGTGCGTCGAGGCGCCGGACACGGTATAGGGGCGGCGCCCGCACAGCAGCTCGTAGAGGATCACCCCCAGCGAGTAGACGTCGGTCGCCGTGGTGACCGGCTCGTTGCGAACCTGCTCGGGGGCGGCATAGGCCGGGGTGAGCAGTCGGGAATCGGTGCGGGTCATGGGTGCGACCGCAACGTCGTCGGGTGCGGGGTCCAACACCTTGGCGATCCCGAAGTCGAGGAGCTTCACGGAGCCATCCGGGGTCACCAGGATATTCCCGGGCTTGAGATCGCGATGGACGATCAGGTTGCGATGGGCGAACTGGACCGCGCCGCAGACGGATCGGAAGAGGCGCAGCCGCTCGGGAACGGGAAGCGCCCGATCCTTGCAGTAGCGGTCGATCGGGACGCCGTCCACGAACTCCATCGTGAACCATGGCACCCCGTCCTCGGTCAGGCCGCCGTCGATGAGCCTGGCGATCCCGGGGTGTTCGAGCCGCGCCAGGATCTGGCGCTCGGCCTCGAAGCGGCGGATGAACTCGCGCGAATCGAGCCCTCGCCGGACGAGTTTGAGCGCCACCACGCGATGGATCGGCTCGCTCTGCTCCGCGCGGAAGACCTCGCCCATTCCGCCCTCACCCAGCGGCCCGAGGATGCGGTAGCGGCCGATGCGCTCCGGAGTGGTCGGCGGGCCCGGGCCTTCGAGCGCCGCGCGCAGGGCCCCGCCGATCTCACGCGCGAGCGCGCCGCTCCGTACCGCTGAGGCCGGGGTCTCCTCCCGAGCGAGGAGCGATTCCACCTCCGCCTGGAGCGCGGGGTCTCCCGGGCAAGCGGCCGCCACGAACGCGGCGCGTGCGGAGGCCGGTCGCTCGAGTGCCGCGAGCAGGATCTCCTTGACTCGGGCGTATCGCCCGTCGCTCACGACGCTCCCTCACTCCCCAGCTCGCGCGTGAGCCACATCCGGGCGACCGCCCAGTCACCGTCCACGGTGCGGGGTGAGACCTCCAGCACCTGCGCGGTCTCCTGCACGCTGAGGCCGCCGAACACGCGCAACTCCACCACCCGCGCCGCCCGCCCATCGAGGGCCGCGAATCGCTCGAGCGCCTCGTGCAGCTCGAGGACCTCGACTGCGTCACCGGGTGCCGCGACCTCGACCCCTGTCAGGGTGACGTGCGCGAGGCCGCCGCCGCGCTTGGCCGCCGCGTGACGGCGGGCGTGATCCACGAGGACCTGCCGCATGGCCCGGGCAGAGATGCCCATGAAATGGGCCCGGTCCTGCCAGTCGATTTGCGTGGCACCGACCAGCCGCAGAAACGCCTCGTGCACAAGGGCCGTGGGCTGGAGCGTGTGCGCGGAGCGCTCGCGCCGCATGAGCGCTCCGGCCAGGCGGCGCAGCTCCTCGTAGACCAGTTCGAAGAGCTGCCGGGATGCCTCGGCCCCGCCAGCCCCTCGGGCGTTGCGCTCGAGCAGGAGCTGAGTGACATCGGATCGCGGCGGCGGCGGCATGGGGAGCCCAGCCGGGGTCTCTGGAGGACCTGACGGCGCGCACGATATCACAGGGCAGGGCGGCGAAATGCCGCCGTCCGGGGGGGGCGCGGACGGGCCAACCCGCTCGGCTCCAGTGACCTGGCCCGGGGAGCCCGCCTGAGGCCGCGGGCGCCGGGAGCCGCCCCGCCGGAGGCCCGATTGCGTAGTCCGGCCCGATCCTGCGCATCAGGGAGTGAAGGCCGGGAGCGACCCCGCTCCCGGGACCCCACCACCCCGAACTCGGAGATGCGCCATGCGATCGATCGTGAAGAAGCTCCTCGCCCTCAGCCTGCTGCTGAGCCTCCCGCTGGTGACCGGATGCGACAAGGGCGCCAACCCGATGGCACCGGAGGTGAGCCCACCCCCCCAGACCGAATACGTCGACGTGACCGTGACCCTCCTGTACGTCTACACGCCGGCCGACGGCGATGGCATCGAGGGGTTCGGCGACTTCGACTACGAGGCGATCGTCTCCGACGGACCGGGAGCGCTCGTGGTCTCGGGCTACCGGGAGATCGATACCGGCGCGTCCGTCCCGATCAACCGGTCGAAGGTGGTGCGGGTCGAGAAGGGTGCGCCCTACAACATCAAGGTGAGCTTCAGGGCGACCGAGTGGGACTGGCCCGTCATCGGCGACAGGTACCCCGACACGCGTCTGAACAACCTCGGTGACTACAACATCCATTCCAACGGCGCGACCGGCCGGAACGGTTTCAATGCCGGCGAGTGCTCGCTCACGGTCGGTGAGGGCGATTGCCGACTGATGCTGTACTACAAGATCACCTCGAAGCCGGTCGTCTGATGCGATCGAGACCCGTTGCGGCGGAGCGGCCCTCGCGGCCGCTCCGTTCGCGCGTCCCGGTGAAGGAGAGGCTCATGAGACCCGCACACCTCGCCAGCGCACTCGCGATGCTCGGCATCGCGATGATCATCCCGGCCGCCGCCGGCGCCCAGGGGATCCGGCCCGGGAGCCTGCTCGTCTACTACGGCTATCCCACGTCGATCAACCAGTCGTTCTCGGTGCCGGCGGCGGCGGTCGAGTTCGGCCGCTACGACTACGTGGTGTGGGGCGACGGGCTGGATGGCCCCGGCCACCCCGATCACGCGAACGCGGTGGCGATCCTCGGGCACGCCGCCATGGCTGCGACCCGTGTCTACGGTTACGTGGACCTGGGGGTCAGCACGCAGAACCTGCCGATGGCCGAGGTCCAGGCCCGGATCGCGCGATGGGACGCGATGGGCGTGGACGGCGTACTCCTCGATGACTTCGGCTACGACTTCGGCACCGGCCGCGTGCGGCAGAACACCGCGGTGGACTTTGCACACGCGCAGGGCCTCGCCGTGATCGCCAACGCGTTCCGGCCGGAGGACGCATTCGGGAGCACCCCGGTTCCGGTCCACAACCCCGGTGGGATCCCGGCGCAGCTGGGACCTGCGGACTTCTACCTCTACGAGAGCCACGCGGTGAGGCTCGGCGCCTACGAAGACCCCGTCGGCTGGCAGGCGAAGTCCGACGCCCTCGCGGCCTACCGGACGAGCCTCGGGTTCAAGGTGCTCTCGATCACCACCACGGCCACCGACAACGTGGGCGCCTACGACGCGGCGCGCTTCTTCTACGCCTGGTTCGCGGCGCTGCTCTTTGGGCACGAGGCCACCGGCTGGGGTGAGTTCGGGTTCTCGGCCAGCGGGGCCTCCAATGGCCTGGCGCCCTATCGCACCCGCCCGACGCTCGCGCCCGGGGGCGCCTTCATTGGTGGGGTGGTGCACGCGGTCCCCCTCCACATCCGGCGTACCGACCTCGGCCGCATCGAGCTCGACGCCGCGGCCCACACGTACGCCTTCCACCTCCCGCCGGTCGCCGTGCCTGCGGTGTCCGAGCCCAGCCGGGGGATGCTCGCGGCCTTCCCCAACCCCGCGCGCTCCGAGGCGCGCCTCACCTTCACGCTCTCGCGACCGCAGACCGTGCGTCTGGTGGTCTACGCCGCCGACGGGCGCCGCATCGCGACCATCGTCGAGGGTGAGTTCGCGGCCGGACTCCATGCGCGGGAGTGGAGCGGCCGCGACGACGCCGGCCATCGAGTCGGAGCGGGGATCTTCTTCGCGGCGCTGGAGGCGGACCACGGACGCAGCGTGGTGCGTGTCGTCGTCCTGCCGTAGCGGCACATCCGGTCGAATCGCTCGCTTCGCGGCGCCAGGCGGCGCGTCATGTCCGGCGAGGTCGTCCGCGCGCCGCCACGACCTCCGCGCGGAATTCCCGGTAGCGCTCCCCGTGTCCCTCCTCGACGCTCCAGCGTTCGACGATCGCCGAACCCAGGCGATGACGCAGCGCGATCGCCACCGCGGCGGCCAGCGCCTGACGGTCATCCCAGTGGTAGAACGCCGCCAACCGGTCACGGCACGCATCGGTCGCCGAGAGCGCGAGCGTGCGCGCGGTGTCGATGCGGTGTTCGATCGGGCGGATGCGGAGGTCATGGCCGATGGCGAGCGGGCCGCGAGGGAACTCGACGTAGAAATGGAGCCGGGGGTTCAGGTAGCGGTCCCCCGCGCGGATGAACCCCACCTCGGCCATGGCCGCGTCGAGTCGCGATCGGGTCACGCGCTCGATCAGGACGAAATCGACGTCCGCGGAATGGTGGCTGCTCCCGGAGTGGAGGCTCGCGCACGCGCCCCCGGTGAGCACCGCGCGGATCTTGTGGCGTCGCAGGGAGTCGCCGACGGTGACGGCGACCTGGGCCAGCGTCGAACGCGCGCCCAGCGTCACAGCGGCTTGCCGGCAGGACGGGGACGGCGACGGAGCGAGGCCACGCGCCCCCGCAACGTGACTTCCGGCTCGCTCAGGCGCAGCAGGTAGCTGGCGAGGTCGGCGTGGGCGAAGTAGCGGGGGTCGAGCCGGAAGAGACGCGTGCGTCCCGCCGACCGTGCGGCGACCAGTGCGTCGCGCTCGAGACCCTGCAGGGCTCTCTGCACGCCGGAGAGCGGCAGCTCCAGCAGGCGCGCCAGCTCGCGGGGATAGCTCTCCGAGAGCAACCGGAGCGCCAGCAGCACGCGCGTGCGTGCCGCGCCACCGAACGGACTCGACTGTGTCGTGACCATCGTTAGTGGTCATATGACCACTGATAGGGGTCATCGTCAACGGATTTCCCACGCGGGATCGGGACCGTGCCGGCCCACCTCGACTCACTTCAGGCTGGCGTAGATCCGCTCGACCAGCTCGAGATCCTGGCGGGCCAGCGTCAGGTCGTACTCGGGCTCGGCGCCCTCCCGCAGCGTGCGGATGAAGTCGCGCCACATGGCATGCCTGCCCGCCAGGTCGCGCACGCCGGGGAAGATCAGGCGCTTGCGCCGGCCCCACACCGCCACCGCGAGCCCGTTCGACTCGAACGCGATCGATCCCTCGCGACCGTCGATGCGCGATCCGCGCACGGGCCCGAACGGCGAGGGCACCTCCCACGAGTGGAAGAGGGTGCCGATGGCGCCGCCCTCGTATTCGAACACGGCGACCACGCCGCGTTCCGTGCGCCCGGTCACCGGGGCGAAGCCGCGCACGTCGCGCACCGCGAGCCCCAGGTGCGCCATGAAGCTGACCCAGTGGATGCCGCCCTCGAAGAGCGCCCCGCCGCCGGCCATCTCCGGCTCCGCCCGCCAGCCGGGGGACGCCTGCCGCTTGAGCGCATCGACGCGCAGGAACATCACGTCGCCGATGACGTGGTCGGCCAGCAGCCGGCGCAGGGTCCGGGCGAGCGGCTTGTAGTGATAGTTCTCGGCCACCAGCACGCGACGTCCGGCGGCCCGCGCCGCGGCCTCGACCGGTGTGAAATCAACCGAGCGGAGGAACGGCGGCTTCTCGACCACCACATGCCGGCCGGCAAGGAGGGCCGCGAGCGCGAGATCCGCGTGCAGCGCGGGCGGGGTCGCGACCAGCACGGCGTCGACATCGGGGGCCGCGAGTGCGGCTTCGTACGAGCCGAACGCCCCGCGGCCGTGGAAGCGTGCGGCGAACCTCGCGGCCTTCGCGCCGTCGCGGCTCGCATACGAACAATCGACGCCCAGCCCGCGCAGGACCGGACCGTTCAGCTCAGCGGCGAAGCCACAGCCGAGGATCGCGACGTGGAGCGGTCGAGATGCGGTGTGCGGCAGGAGCTCTCCTCCATGCGGGGCAGGTGGTCCTTCGCGATGGCCTCGCCGACCCGCAACGCGTTGGCGGCGATGGTGAGGCTCGGATTGACGCCACCCCCGGTGGGCATGAACGACGCGTCGACGACGTAGAGATCCTCGATCCCGCGGAACCGGCACCAGGGATCGAGCGGCGCGGTCCGGGGATCGAGCCCGAATCGCACCGTGCCGGCGGCGTGCGAGAAGGTCTCGATGTGATGGGTCCAGAACGCCCGGGCTCCGACCGCGCGCAGCAGGCCGCGGGTGCGGCGCAACAGCGCCCGCCGCGCGGCCTGATCGCGTGAGGTGTGATGGTGGTGGATCACCATCTGCGGCAGCCCGTATCGGTCCGACCGCGACCGGTCGAGGGTGACGCGATTCTCGGACCGCGGCTGGTCCTCCGCCATCACCAGCAGGCCGGTGACGTGCGGAAAGGTGAGCGCCAGCAGCCCCGCGAGCGGCTTGATCGGGAACCGGACATTCTGCCGCACCAGCGCCGGCGGCGGCGCCTGGAGCTGCTGGATGCAGCCGAGCTTGCCGCGGACCTCGCGCGCTTCCGGGTCACCGAAATAGTAGTCGTTGAAGCCGAGCTGCTTGTGGAACCGCAGGCCGCGGTCGGGGAGATCGCGCAGGTACCCGTACGTCATACCGTTGGCGTGCCGCAGCAGGTGACGGCCGATCGCGTCTCCGGCGGGGTTGAGCCGCTGGAGATCGGAGGCCATGAGCAGGTGGGGAGTCCCCAGCGCTCCCGCGGCGAGCACGATCCGGGGCGCTCTCCAGGTGACGCGGCCGCCGCTGGACCGGTTCACGCACTCGACTCCGGTCACCTTCCGTCCGCGCACCTCGAGCCGGACCGCGACCGTGTCGGGCATCAGCACCATGCCGCGCGCGATGAGGTCCGGGATCATCACCGTCGCCAGATCGTTCTTGGCCGAGATGGCGCAGGCGAACGTGTCGCACGACGTGCAGCCGATGCAGGGGGTCCGCGTTCCCGGCGCGTGATGGATCGCCAGCGGCAGCCGATACGGATGCAATCCCATCTCGCGGCCCACCCGCTCCAGCAGCCGTGGCGTCTCGGTGAGCGGCGCGGGCGGATGCGGGTAGGGTCCGCTGCGCGGCGGCTCGGTCGGATCGTCCCCCGCCACCCCGGCGACCCCCAGCAGCCGTTCGGCGCGGGCGTAATAGGGCTCGAGATCCGAGTACTGGATCGGCCATTCGGCGCCGGAGTCGCCGACGATCTCGGCGGGCGATTCGAAATCGGCCTCGCGCAGCCGGAGCGTGACGCCGCCGAAGAACACCGAGGGACCCCCGACGCAGGAGTAGGCCCCGATCGTGCGGGATGGCCCGCCGTTCTCGAGGCGGTAGGGGGTCTCGAGCGAGTAGTGCGGCGTCAGGTCGACCGAGCCGTGCGGCCCCCAGTTGTGCAGCCCGCGTCCCACCCACGAGCCGCGCTCCAGCATCAGCACCCGCAGGCCGGCCTGGACGAGCTCGTAGGCGGCCATCACCCCGCCGAATCCACTGCCGATGATGATCGCGTCGAAGGGCCTCACCGACGGGCCCTCGACCTTGGGGCCGCGGCCTGAGAGGTCCGCCGGATGCCCACCGGAGTCGCGAACGGCTGGGTGACTCCGGGGTTCATGGAACGGCCGCCGCGTCTAGTGGTCGACCTGTACGTCGGGGCAGCGGGCCATGCATTCACCTCCGGGCGTCGTCGGTCCGCCGAAGTCGGGACCCCCGGGACGCGGGCGAGGGACCGAAACTACCAGAGCCCCCGACGGGGTGCACTCCTGAGATTCGGGCCCGGCCCGCGCGCGCTCGACTCCTCCGGCCGGGCTTCGACGCGGCGCCAGCCGGCCGGCCGCGTGTCGCCGGAATGTTCGCGCGCCCGGTCACACCGGCGGCCCCGGTGGAGTAGTGTCGTCGCGTTCGGCCGCATGGATGACCTCACGCCGACCGGAACACAGACTGGGAGAGTGGAACGGATGAGCGCCCTGAGACGACGCACCCTGATCTCCGCGTTCGTGGGCCTGTCGATCATCGCCCGCACGGTGGCCGCCACCACCGCCCCGGCGCCGGGCCCCGCCCTGGCGCGCGCGACCTTCGCCGGCGGGTGTTTCTGGTGCATGGAGACCGCGTTCGAGGGCCTGCCCGGCGTGCGGTCGGTGATCTCGGGCTACACCGGCGGATTCAAGAAGGCCCCGACCTACGAGGAGGTCTCCTCGGGCGTCACCGGACACGCGGAGTCGGTGCAGATCACCTACGACCCGGGGCGGATCTCGTACGCCCAGCTGCTCGACGTGTTCTGGCACAACGTCGATCCCACCCAGGCGGGCGGCCAGTTCTGCGATCACGGGAACCAGTACCGCTCGGCGATCTTCTACGCCGACTCGACGGAGCAGCGTCTGGCGGAGGCCTCGAAGCGCGCGATCGAAACCACGCCGCATCGCTTCAAGGAGCCGATCGTCACGCAGATCGTGGCGGCGAGCCGGTTCTGGCCGGCCGAGGAGTACCACCAGGACTTCTACCGCAAGGACCCGATCCGGTATCAGAGCTATCGACTCGGATGCGGGCGCGACCAGCGTCTCGTCGAGCTGTGGGGCAAGCCCGGCCGCCACGGCGAGGCGCACTGAGGCCGGCAGCGTCCTCTGCGGCAGACCGGGGGGCGTCGTCTTGGGGAGCGGCTACCCGACCCGCGTGGCGCTCGCGCGCGCCAGGCGGGTGAATGCCTCGGCGAGCCCGGTGTGCAGTGCGGCCACCGAGGCCGGCGGCCACGCCGCGCGATCGGCCCGCACGAACGTGGTCTTGTCGACGCGGTTGTCGAAGCGGGCGATCGGCAGGTGGTAGACGCTCCCGCGGGCCTCGACGCGCGCCGTGTCCGGGCGGTCGGAGTGCCGGATGAGCCACCCCATGTCGTCGCAGCCGTAGTCGCCGAGCATGACCGCCATCGGCACGCCGTGGTGGAGGATCGAGCCGGGGTCGTTGGGGTCGGTGCGCTCGTGGTTCTTGCGTCGCGACTCCTCGGGCTCCACCCACACGTAGAGGATCGAGGCGCGCGCGAGGATGGCGTCGCTGAACGTGCGTAGCGTGTAGGCGTAGCCGAGCGGCGGCGGCAGGGGCATCGAGGCGCCGTCGGGTCCGCCGCGCGCGGCCTCGATCACCACCGTGCGACCCTCGAGCGTCTCCGGGATCCCGGCGTTCTTGTCGCGGAGCAACTCCGCCGCCTCGCGCTCGAGTGCGGCGGTCAGCGTGCGGCGGGTCGCCGCGGGGAGCGCGCCGAGCGCGGGACTGGCGCCTGCCTTCTTGCGCGCGGCGTCGAATCGGTCCAGCAGCCACTCGGCCGCGGACGCCGGCGCCGGCCTGCGGCGGCTCTCGAGGTCCTGGAAATCCTCGTTGAGCAGCTCGACCAGCATCCCCCAGTCGCGCGGCTCCTTCATCGGCAGCTCGTCCGAGTCGAAGAACACGCCGTCGGCGCCGAGCTTGCGCAGCTCCTGGCTCACGCGTCGCATCATGTGCACGTAGGGGTAGTCGTCGAGCTGCACCGTCGGGCCCATGTGGAAGTCGTTCCGGCATTGCTCGGGCGTGAGGCTCGCGAGGTAACGGCGCACTTCGGACTTGCCGGAGGCGGGCAGTGCCAGCAGCAACAGGACGTCGAGGATCTCGGGCATGGCACGCTCGCTCGGGTCGGGACGGCGTGAGGATCGTGCGCGGACTATAGAGGAACGCCGCGCGACGCGGCAATGGACGGACGGTCTCGATGGGCGTGGCCGTGCTCCCCCGCGCATCGTGCGTCGGCCCCATCGCTAGGCCACCGGCGGAGGCGTTTGATAGTGTCGCCGCCTCGCCGGGCGCCACACGTTCTCGTCCCCCGGCACGCCACGCGACGGAGGCCGAGTGTCCAAGCGCAAGGCGCAGCCACGCTCATCCGAGCGGCCATCCCCGCGCGTTGCCGCGATCCCCGCGGCCCCGGCCCCGCCCTCGCGGCGCGCGCTCGTCACGCTGATCGCGCTCATGGCGGCGTACGCCGGTGTCTACGGGCTCATCGCGGTCGTGAAGTACCGCTACTACCTCTACTTCAACTTCGACCTCGCGATCTTCGTCCAGGCGACCGACCAGGCGCTGCGCGGCACGCTCTTCAGCTCGATCCGCGGCATGAACTGGCTGGGCGATCATGTCTCGCTCATCCTGTTCCTCCTGGCGCCCCTCTACGCCGTGGCGCGCCACCCGCTGACGCTGCTCATCCTCCAGTGCGTGGCGCTCGCGCTCGGCGCGTGGCCGGTCTTCGCCCTCGCCCGCCGCGAGCTGAAGCACGAGGGGGTGGCGCTCCTCTGTGCCGCGCTCTACCTGCTCTATCCGGCGCTCGGCTACTCGAACCTGTTCGAGTTCCACCCCGAGGTGCTCGCCACCAGCACGCTGCTGGCGACCATCAGCTGCATGGCCGCCGGACGGTTCGGGCCGACGATGCTGTTCGCCACCCTCTCGCTGCTGTGCAAGGAGGACGTGGCGCTGGCGGTCGGCATGTTGGGCCTCGTCGCGCTGCTGCCGGGGCGCCCGCGGCGTCTCGGCCTGGCGCTCCTCGGCCTGGCGGCCGTCTCGCTGGTGATCTCGTTCGGGATCATCCGGCCCGCGCTCTCCAGCGCCGCGGCGGAGTACGGGAAGATGTACAAGGACTGGGGGGCGAGCCTCCCCGAGGTGGCGCGCAACCTCATCACCCATCCGCTGCGCGCGGTCTCGGCCTTCTTCGACACGCCGGGAGCGCCGGTCGACAGTCAGCTCAAGCGCGCCTACTGGCTGCAGATGTTCGGGCCGCTCCTGTTCCTGCCGCTCCTGAGCCCGCTCACCCTCGCGGTCGCGCTGCCGGTGCTGGCCGAGCACTTCCTCTCGTTCCGCCCGCAGCAGCACGGGCTGCTGTTCCAGTACACCGCCCTGGTCACGCCGGTGATGATGGCCGCGGCGGTGCGCGGCCTCGCCCGTCTCGTGCGCGGGATCACACGCGCGCCCATCACCGCGGAGGCGATGGCGCGGCCCGGGCGCGTGCGCGCGGTCGCTCTGGGCGCCGCGGGTGCCGCGCTCGCGGCGTCGGTGCTGTGCAATCTCCTCTACGGTCCCTTGCTCCGACAGGGATGGATCCCACTCCCGGCTGCGATCGAGTCGTTCTGGCCCAACCGGTTCGACCGCACGCAGCGTGGATACCGCGACCGCATGGTCTCCCGCGTCCCCGCCACGGGCGGCGTCGTGGCGGCGTTCGAGTTCCTGCCGCGGCTCGCGTCGCGCCGGGATGTGCACTCGATGCACCATCTCTACACCGGCCACTACACCTTCTCGAGCCAGCCCTACCCGGTCCCGACCGGGGTGGTGGCGATGCTGGCCGACGTCGGCGACCAGCGGCTGGCGAGCTACGTGCAGCAGGACACGCCGCTGCGCCTGCGCGATCTCACCGACCGCAACCGCCTGCGTCCCGTGGACGCGGCCGGAGACCTGGTGCTGTTCCTGCGCGAACCGGCGGACACCGTCGAGCTGGTGCGCGTGGGCGCCCCGGCGGCCCCGATCGCGCGACATGTCGTCTACGACCACCAGCTCGCGTTCACCGGGTTCGCGATGCCGGAGTCGACGGTGGCGGTGGGTGGCGTGTTGCCGATCGAGACCTACTGGCGGCGTGTCGCCGCGGCCGATCGTCAGTTCCTGATGTTCCTGGTGTTGCGGGATGCGAGCGGGACGGCGGTCTTCTCGCTCGGGCGACATCTCGGCTACCTGCTGTATCCCGCCGCCTTGTGGCCCGCCGATACGACCGTGCGCGAGAGCTACCGGATGATCATCCCGTTGGGGACCGAGCCGGGCGTCTACACGCTGGGGCTGCGCGTGGGCTGGTGGCGCGCGGGTGGCCCCGCGCTCTCGGAACCGGACGACCCGAGCCTGGCGGCCAACCAGCTGCTCGTGGATCTCGGCCGCGTCACGGTCGTGGAGGCGCCGCGCCCCTGAGCGGGCCGACCCTCGCGAGGCCCTCGCGCACCGGTGCCCGTGTGGGATATAGTCTCTCGCCAGTTG
>JBGPXY010000170.1:0-6156 GCA_041492985.1 Candidatus Eiseniibacteriota bacterium | reverse complement strand
CGGCGATGGTGGCACTCGATCTCTCGACCGAACCGTCGGGGGCCTACGACCTCGAGGTGAAAGCCTGGCAGGAGGGGGATGCAGGCGCACTGATTCGCAGCGCGCGGTTCAGCATCGGCTGGCGCACGACGACCTGGCTGGTGGATCCGTCCGACGTCGAGGACCTCGTTCACTTCCTGCTCTCGGCCGAGGACGAGCATCGCTTCTCCCGCTTCCAGCCGGGCGAACGTGAGCGTTTCCTCGAGGAGTTCTGGCGCCGCCGCGATCCCACGCCCGAGACCGCCGACAACGAATCCCGGAACGAATTCCTCGCCCGCGTCGATCACGCCAATGAGAACTTCGGCGGTCCTGGGAAGGGCGGGCGCGGCATGTTCTCGGACATGGGTCGCGTCTACATCCGGTACGGCGAGCCGGGGGAGATCCTCAAGCAGGTCATCCCCACCGGTGACGAGACGCTGCTCCAGGCGATCCGCGACATCGAGCTGAGCGAGGACCGCCCGACGGGTGACGTCCACCAGAAGGGACTGGGCGGCGACACGCGCGCCTACGAGGTGTGGGTCTACGAGGGCGACGTCGGCGCCCCACCCGACAGCGAGCCCAACGCGACCACGAGCCGACCCCGCCGACGTCTCGTCTTCTTGTTCGTCGACGAGCACGGCTACGGCAACTACACGCTGCGCTACAGCACCGAGTAGCCGAGCGTCGCCGGGCGCCTTGACCGGCCGGCCTGATTGGGGCATAGTCCCGCCCGTTCCAGATCACCTAAGCTACTGCCCTTCAATCAGTTGGCCGAATCGCCCGGCCATCCGGAGGCACGTGCCATGCGCCTGGGGATCCTCACCGGCGGCGGCGATTGTCCTGGGCTCAACGCCGTCATCCGTGCCGTCGTGACGCGTGCGGTGCGAACCTACGACGGTCACGTCATGGGGATCGAGGACGGGTGGCTCGGCCTGCTCCAGAATCGTCTGCGTGAGCTCGATCTGAACGCCATCGCCGGCATCCTGCCGCGCGGCGGCACGATCATCGGCACCTCGCGCGTCGATCCGTTCCGCGAGTCACCCGGGCCGGCCGGCATCCGCGAGACGATGACGCTCCATGAACTCGATGGCCTGCTCGTGTGTGGAGGAGACGGGACGCTCGCGGCCGCGCACCGGCTGGCCGAAGGCGGCATCCCGGTCATCGGCATCCCGAAGACGATCGACAACGACGTGCCTGGCACCGACTTCGCGTTCGGCTTCGACACCGCGGTCAACACCGTCATGCACGCCGTGGATGCGCTTCACACCACCGCCGAAGCGCATGCGCGGGTGATCGTGCTCGAGGTGATGGGACGCGGCACCGGCTGGATCGCCGTGTGCGGCGGCATCGCCGGCGGCGCCGACGTCGTGGTCTCGCCCGAGGAGCCCGTCAGCATCGACGAGGTCTGCCGTCTCATCAGCCACCGGCACGCGCGGGGACGCGATTTCAGCATCGTCGTGGTGGCGGAGGGCGCCACCTTTCTTCCTGACGCCCAGGGCCGAACCCTGGAGGCCACGCACCGGCTCGATCCGTACGGGCGTCCCCAGTATGGCGGCATCGGCGAGGTGGTGGCGCTGGAGATCCAGACCCGCACCGGGTTCGAGACCCGCACGGTCGCACTGGGCTACGTCCAGCGCGGAGGGACGCCGACCGCGTTCGACCGATTGCTCGGCTCGCGCATGGGCGTGATGGCGGTGGATCTGGCTGCGCGGGAGGAATGGAACCGCATGACCAGCCTGCAGGGCGGACGCATGACCTCGGTGGACCTGGGTGTGGTCCGCGGGGGCGCGCGCCGCGTCGAGAAGGAACTGAACGAGGTCGCCCGGGTGTTCTTCGGCTGAGCGTCGGGCGTACGGATCGGTCGCGCACAGGAGATCGGCAACCATGGCACTACGGATCGGCATCAATGGTCTTGGGAGGATCGGGCGGCAGGTGGTGCGCGCCGCGATCGATCGGGGCGCCCCACTCGAGTTCGTCGCCGTCAACGACCTCACCGATGCGGCGACACTCGCGCACCTGCTGCGCTACGACTCGGTGCACGGCACCTGGATGAAGGCGGGCGGCGCGACCCCGGACGGCCACCTGCGCGTGGTGGACAAGACCCTGCAGGTCATGAAAGAGAAAGACCCGGCGAAGCTCCCCTGGCAGGCGCTCAAGGTGGATGTCGTGATCGAGGCGACCGGGATCTTCACCGCCCGCGATCAGGCGGCGTTGCACCTGACCGCCGGCGCCCGCAACGTGCTGGTCACCGCACCGGCCAAGGGGGCCGACCTGACCTTCGTGTTCGGCGTCAACGACAAGGACTTCGATCCCAAGAAGCACCAGGTCGTGAGCATCGGCTCCTGCACGACCAACTGTCTCGCTCCGGTGGTCAAGGTCCTGAACGATACCTTCGGGATCGAGCACGGATTCATGACCACCATCCACGCCTACACCAACGACCAGCGCATCCTCGACCTGCCGCACAAGGACCTGCGGCGCGCGCGCGCCGCGGCCATCAATCTCATCCCGACCTCGACCGGGGCCGCCAAGGCGATCGGCGAGGTGCTTCCCGAGATGAAAGGCAGGCTCGACGGCATCGCGGTGCGGGCGCCGGTGGCGGACGGCTCGCTCACCGACCTCGTGTGCCGGGTGAAGAAGCCCGCCACGAAGGAGACGGTCAACGCGGCGCTCCGGGCCGCGGCGGATGGGCCCATGCGCGGCATCCTCGAGTACTGCGAGGACCCGATCGTCTCGAGCGATGTCATCGGCAACCCGCACAGCAGCGTGTTCGACGCGCTCTCCACCAACGTCCTCGATGGCTCGCTGGTCAAGGTGCTGGCCTGGTACGACAACGAGTGGGGGTTCTCGAATCGGGTCGTGGACGCACTGCTGAGGATGGCATGACCAGCCCTGGCGCGACCTTCCTCAAGAAGACCGTGCGTGACCTCGAGCCGGCCGGCCGGCGGGTCCTGGTCCGCGTCGACTTCAACGTCCCGCTCAAGAACGGCGAGGTGGCCGACGACACGCGGATCGTCGCCGCACTCCCCACCCTCCGCTACCTCCTGGAGAAGAAGGCGCGGGTGATCCTGATCTCCCACCTGGGCCGCCCCGACGGGACGCCCGACGCAAAGTACAGCCTGAGACCGGTGGCCGCCCGGCTCGAGCGGCTGCTGCGCCAGCCGGTGGGATTCGCCGACGACTGTGTGGGCGAGGAGGCTCGGGCGAAAGCGATGGCGCTCGCCGACGGTGGCGTCCTCCTGCTCGAGAACCTCCGCTTCCACGCCGAGGAGGAGGGGAACGATCCCGGCTTCGCACGGCGCCTGGCGGCGCTGGGTGAGTGCTACGTCAACGACGCCTTCGGCACCGCCCATCGGGCGCATGCCTCGACCGAGGCCGTCGCGAAGGTCCTCAAGCCCGCGGTGGCGGGGTTCCTCATGCAGCGCGAGCTGGATTACCTGGGGCGCGCCCTGGATCAGCCGGAGCGCCCCTTCGTGGCGATCCTCGGCGGGGCCAAGATCTCGGGCAAGATCGACGTGGTGCGCGCACTGCTCGGCAAGGTGGACCGGTTGCTGATCGGCGGCGCGATGATGTTCACCTTCATGCGCGCGCAGGACCGGCCCACGGGGCGCTCGCTGGTGGAGGAGGATCGCGTCGAGATGGCGCGCGAGGTGCTGGCGCAGGCGGCGGCCCAGGGCGTGGAGCTGGACCTGCCCGTGGACTGTGTGGCGAGCACGGCGGTCGATGGGAGCGCCCCCTCTCACGTCGTGCGGTTGGAGGACCTGGGCGCCGGGGAGATGGGCGTCGACATCGGCCCCGAGACCGTGCGGAGCTTCTCGCAGCGCCTCAAGGATGCCCGCACGGTGCTCTGGAACGGCCCGATGGGGATCTTCGAGGTCCCGGCCTTCGCGAGCGGCACGGTCGGCGTCGCCAAGGCGCTGGCCGAGGCGGGCGGGCGCGGCGCCGTGACCGTGGTGGGCGGCGGGGACTCGGTCGCGGCGGTGCAACAGGCGGGGCTGGCCGAGCGGGTGACCCACCTCTCGACCGGTGGCGGGGCGGCGCTCGAGTTCCTCGAGGGACGCGTGCTCCCCGGTGTGGCCGCGCTCGACGATCGGGAGCGCTGATGGTCCGTCCCTGGCCGCGCCATCCCCGGCTGGTCGCCGGGAATTGGAAGATGAACAAGAGCGCGCCCGAGGGTGCTGCCCTCGCGGGCCAGATGGTCGCCCTGTTGAGCGCGGGCCGCCCGTGCGAGATCGCGATCTGCCCCCCGTTCACCGCGCTCGAATCGGTCGCCAACGTCCTGCGGGGGAGCGGTGTGCATCTCGGCGGACAGGATCTGCACCCCGAGCCCAAGGGGGCCTTCACCGGCGCCGTCTCGGGGGCGATGCTGGCGGCTCTGGGCTGTCGCTTCGTGATCGTCGGGCACTCCGAGCGCCGCCACGGGATGGGCGAGGACGACGCCCTGGTGGCTCGCAAAGCCCGGGCCGCGCTCCGCGAAGGGCTCACGCCGATCGTCTGTGTCGGCGAGACCCTGGCCGAGCGCGAATCCGATCGCACCACGGAGGTGCTGGTGCGGCAGGTGCGGGCCGTGTACGAGGGGTTCGGCGAGGCCGAGGCGCACGGGTCGGTCGTCGCCTACGAGCCCGTGTGGGCGATCGGCACCGGGAAGGTGGCGAGCCCAGAGCAGGCGCGCGAGGCCCATCAGGTGATACGCGCCACGTTGGACCGCGTGGTGGCCCCGGGCGTGGGACAGAGCCTGGCCATCCTCTATGGCGGCAGCGTCACCGAGCAGAACGCGGTCGCGCTGTTCGCCGAGCCCGAGCTGGACGGAGGGCTGGTCGGCGGAGCATCGCTCGAGGCCGCGGGGTTCTGGCGGATCTGCGCCGCGGCCGCGGCGCGCTGAGGCGCGCGGTACCCACGGACCGGGCCCGCCCACGCGTTGACGCGACGCGGGCCGGCTGCTAGCTTAGCTGGCCGCTTCGCTGTCCTGGCGTCGCCGCGATCCGGCCGCGCCCGCTCGCTTCACGATCCTCCGAGGGCTGTCATGTACGGTCTGCTGCTCGCGGTCCACATCGTCATCTGCCTCAGCCTGGTCATCGTGGTCCTGCTGCAGTCGGGCAAGGGCGGCGGTCTGGCCGGGGGCGCGTTCGGCGGCACCGCTCAGACCGTGTTCGGTGGTCGAGGCGCGACCGACTTCATGACGCGCGCGACGATGGTGCTCGGCGGGGCGTTCTTCATCACCTCGCTGGTGCTGGCGCTCATGTCCTCCGGCGTGGGCTCGTCCGCCCGCAGCCTCATCCAGGAAGACGCGCGCCGCGCGCCGGCAACCGTGCCGCAGGCGCCGGGATCCGTGCCCGGACAGTCTCAGGGCCAGGGCTCGACGACACAGCCGACGAATCCCCAGCAGACCCCGCCCGCCGGCACCAAGCCGGCGACTCCGCCCTCCGGCAGCGGAGGGAAGTGAGCCCGAGCGAGCTGCCGGCGGCCCGACCCGTGCCCGGGTGGTGGAATTGGTAGACACGCACGTTTGAGGGGCGTGTGGGGAAACCCATGCGAGTTCAAATCTCGCCCCGGGCACCAGACTAGACCCGCGTTCGCAGTGGATTGCGAGCGCGGGTTCCGTTCTTGTCCGAGGATTTGTCCGAGTCAGACCCTCGGGCGGCATCGCGGCAGGGGCGTTTCAGTGAAGTACCGAGCCGGTACGCCACGAGTGGCGCAGGTCCGGTGCGACCTGCGGCCTGCGCTTCCCGCTGCCCCGCCGGAACGGCCGCACCTGCCACCGCTGCGCCGCCGCTGGCCTGCCTGACCAGTCCGCGATGCCCTGGTCCGACTACCGGCACGCCGTCCGCCGCTACCTGCGGAGTGTCGGGAAACTCGCCCCGCTCGCCGGCATGGCCGCTCAGCTCAAGGCGCGGGCACGGCGGACCGCCTAGAGCCCCCACTTCCTGGCGCGGATTGACTCCAGGAGGGGCGATCACCCATGGGGCAGAAGCCGTCCGCCTCGCTGACCACGCCCGACCGCCTGAAGGCGTCGCCACCCGCCGACCGGCTGGCTCCGGGACTCCGTATCTCTCAACCACAGCGTCCTTCACGCATGTTCCTTGGGACTCCCCGCGGATTGGGCCCCGGGTTCCGGAGTCCCGTGGCTGGAGTCCCAGG
>JBGPXY010000164.1:0-6261 GCA_041492985.1 Candidatus Eiseniibacteriota bacterium | reverse complement strand
GTTCTACGCGGCACTGGCGCGGGGTCGGACCGTCTCCGGCGCCGTCTCCGAGGCGCAGCGCAGCCTGCGTGCGCGGCCCGAGACGTCCAGCCCCCGCGACTGGGCGGCCTTCATGGCGGCCGGCGAGGCCGAGACCCGGGTCCGACTCGACCGGCGGGATAGCGCGGCCGGCGCACGGCCTTGACGCGCTCGGCGCCTGTCGCCACCATGTTGACCACGACCGAGTTGCGCGACGGCTCCCGGCCGCCGCGAACCCTCCCTGACGCCCGGACCCCGCGATCGTCTAATGAGATGACCCGGACATCGCAGGACGAGCTCCCGGACGACGAGCTGCTTGCTCGCTACCGGCGCGACCCGAATGGGAACCACGGTCGGGAGGCGGCGGGCGAGCTGCTCGGACGGTACCGGGGACGCGTCTACACCTGGTGCTATCGGATGGTCACCGATCACGACCGGGCGCTGGACCTGGCGCAGGATGCGCTGCTCAAGGCGTGGCGCGCCCTGCCGGGATTCGCTGGGCGGAGCCGATTCTCCTCCTGGCTGTTCACGATCGCGCGTAACGAATGCCTCACGGCGCTGCGCCCGAAGAGCCTGCGGCAGGATCCGCATGTCGACCCGGCTGAGGTGCTGGTCGAGCACGAGGACCCGCCGACGTTGTACGTGACCCGCGAGGAGGAGGACGCGATGGAAGCCCTGCTGCGGGACTCGCTGAGCCCGCTCGAGCAGGAGGCGATCTGGCTGCGCTGCTTCGAGGGCCTGTCGGTCGGAGACGTCACGCGCCTGCTCGGGCTCACGCACGCCTCGGGTGCGCGCAGCGTGCTGCAGAGCGCGCGTGAGAAGCTGCGCGTGGCGCTGGCGCGCAGGAAGGCGAGCTCATGAGCGATCGCCGCGTCGAGCCCGAGGATCTGGGCGGGCTCGAGGGTCTGCCGCCCGACGACCCGCGGGTGCGCGACCTCGAGTCCCAGCCGCGCGCGCGTGCTCAGCTGCGTGCCTACCGCGACTTCGTCGCGCCCGGAGACGTTCCCGAGGGCGCGCGCGTGCACGAAGCGGAAGCGCGGCTGGGCGAAGCGCTCGAGCGCGAGCTGGGGACGCCGATCGGCGGCGCCTCCGGTGCACCGTCAGCAACCCCTTCGAGGCCCCAGCGTGGCGGCGGGTTTCTGAGCATGTTGTTCGCGCCGCGTCTGCGCCCGGCGCTGGCGCTGGCGGCGCTGCTGGTCGTGACCGGCGGCGTGTGGCTGGTCACCGCGACGCGCCAGAAACCGGGCGGGCCGATCATGCGTGGGACCTCACCGGCGCCGCCCGAAGGCGGCGTGGCGGGGAGTGCGAACACGGAGCGACTCGAGGACGGCGCCCTGCGCCTGACCTGGACACCCTCGGCCGAGGCCGAGAGCTACGCCGTGGTCTTCCTGTCGCCCGATCTGGCGGAGATCGCCCGCGTGAGCGGCGTCACGGAGCCGCATCTCGACCTTCGGCCCGGTGCGCTGCCCGCGGGGTTGGCACCCGGGAGCCGCGTGCTGTGGCGCGTCCACGCCATGCGCGGCCCTGACGAACTCGCGCGCTCTCACGCGCTGATGGTCACGCTGCCCTGATCCGGCGAGACTGGATCAGTCGCCCGCAGGCTCAGCGCAGCCCTGCCACCACGTGCAGATCCACGAGCTGCATGTAGTAGGTGTACGCGTACGCCGACAGATCGCGGCTTGCGCGCATCCGGCCCACTCGGTAGATCCCGGTCGGGTCGGGGGGCGTCAGCTCGCGCCACAACGTCCGCTCGCCGGTGTCGAGGTTCACCCGCTCGATCCGCGCCGGCAGCTCGTTCGTGCGGTAGGCCAGGACCGCGTTGCCTTCCGGCAGCCAGCGCACGATACGATCCGTGCGCGTGAGATGAGGGATGGGCTGGGAGTCGGCGCCGTCCAGCATGTAGGTGCGATGCTCCTGGTCGGAGTTGATCGCCGCCACGGAACGGCCGTCGGGGAGCACGTTGAACTCCATGAAGTCGATGCCCTCGGGGGTGAATGCCTGGTGCTCACCCGTGACGGTGTCGAGCCGGTAGAGACGGATGCTGCGCCCGGGCTCGCTGGCCGACACCACCAGGTTCCGTCCGTCAGGCAGCCAGCGCGGGTAATGGCAGAAGAGGTCCCCCGTCGGGATCTCGCGCGGCTCCCCCACTCCGGTGGGCAGCAGCAGCAGCTCCCCATTCGTTCCGCTCAGGCGGGCGCCGATCACCCACTGACCGTCGGGCGAGATCGTCCGCGCCGAGCCGTCGCCCAGCCGGATCGCCGGTGAACCGTCGGTCGGTCGCAGGTAGATGGATCCCACGGCCCCGCCCCCCTCGGCGGTCTCGTCGAGCAGGATCATGCGCCCGTCGAGCGACAGGTCCTGGAGCAGCGTCCAGTCGAGCCATGAGAAATCCCGCTCATGCGTCTCGCCCGGAGGCAGGCCGTTGATCCCCGCGCGCTCGGACCCGTGCCCCAGCAGCACCCGGCCGTCACGGGCTACGTCGTGGAGCGTCAGGTTGCTCGCCACCTGGAGCACGCGCCGCAGGACGCCCTCGAGCGGGGCCGCGTAGAGCCCGCGCGCGGCGCCGCCGCGATCGGCGGTGAACCAGACCTCGCGGCCGTCCGCGGACCAGGCCAGTCCACGCATCGTGCCCCATTCGTCGGTGAGCGCCCGGCGCTCGCCCCGCCGGTCCACGATCGAGACCCGTCCCGAGTCGCTGTTGCGGCTCGGATGGTCCATGAAGGCGATCAGCTCGCCATTGGGCGAGAGCCGCATCGAGCTGATCCAGCCCGCCGTTCGGTAGAGCACGTTCCCGATCGGATACTCGAGTCGGATCATCCCCTCCTTCCAACGCGCGATCGCGAGTTGCGAGCCGTCCGGGCTCCAGTCGGCCGCGTGCACGTCGTGCAGCAGCTCGCGCGCCGCCCCGCCCATCGGCGGCACGCGCGCCAGCGTGCCGCGCCGGTCGAACGAGGTGACGAACTCGGTGCGCAAGAGCATCGCCATCTCGTTCGACGGCGCCACGCTCAGCAGGTCGGTGTCGCGGAAGCCCAGGGTGCGCGCCTCGGGATTGCCGATGTGCGTCCAGAAGATCTCGAGCGGCTTGCCCTCCCAGCTCGCGCTGTAGATGACGGAATGGGCGTCGGCCGTGAAGCGGGCCGACCAGATGCAGCCGCGCCGGAACGAGATCCGCTGGTAGGTGACGTCCGGGGAAGAGGCACCCGCGGCGGCCGCACCCTCCTGCGCCTGCTTGGGCGCGAGATGCCCGAACGCCTCGAGGCTGAACGCCAGGTCGCGCGCCGACTCGAACCGCTCGCCCGGCAGCTTCTCGACGCAGCGCCGCACCAGCGCCGAGAACGCCGGCCCCTGCTGCTCGACTTCGGCGGGGAAGCCGGGCAGCTCATCACGCACGATCGCCGCCATGGTCTCGACCGCGGATCCGCGGCGGAACGGCGCCGTGCCGACCGCCATCTCGTACAGCACGCAGCCCAGGGCGAAGATGTCGGCCCGATGGTCCGTCGGCTCGCCGCGCACCTGCTCGGGCGCCATGTAGCCCACCGTGCCGAGCACCCGACCCGCCTCGGTCATGGTGGCCGCGAGCGAGTCGCCGGGCGCTCCCGAGCCCGAGTCGTTGCGCACCAGCTTGGCGAGCCCGAAGTCGAGGATCTTCACGTGCCCATCGTGGGTCACGAACAGGTTCTCGGGCTTGAGGTCGCGATGGACGATGCCCTTGGCGTGGGCCGCCGCCAGTCCGCGCGCGATCTGGATCCCGAACTCGACCACCTTGCGGAGGGGAAGCGGCCCCTGCTCGAGCCGCGAACGGAGTGTCGCCCCCTCCAGCAGCTCGGAGACGATGTAGGGTGCCGCGTCGTGCGCGCCGATGTCGAAGATCGCGAGCACGTTGGGGTGGTTGAGGGCGCTCGCGGCCCGCGCCTCCTGGTCGAAGCGCTTGAGTCGCTCCCCGTCGGCGCTGAACACCGCCGGGAGCACCTTGACCGCGACGTCCCGCCCCAGACGCTCGTCGAACGCGCGGTACACTTCGCCCATGGCGCCGCTGCCCAGAAGGCCGGTGACCTCGTAGCGACCGATGCGGGTGCCGACGGTGACGGACATGGCCGAGCATTATGCAGCCGGCGTCGAGGAGGCGGCAAGGAAGCGGCCCGCCCGGGACCAGCCCGGGCGGGCCGTGGGTGTGCTCGGGTGGAGTGTCAGCGCACGGACTTCGCCGCCTCCGTGATCCATGCCTGGGTCGCCTCGGCGCTGCCGAAGCCCTGGGTCCTCTCGATCTTGCCGGTCTCGGGCGAGAACACGACCAGCGTCGGGAACGCGGTGACGTGGAAGCGCTGCTGGAGATTCTCGATCTCGGGCGGGTTCTGGCCCTCCTCCCGCCGGCGATCCACGATCGACACCGGGATCACGGCGGTCTTCACGACCTCACCTCGCGCCCCGTCGTCGAACAGCTCCTGCTTCATCGCCCGGCACGGCCCGCACCACTCGGCGTTGAAGTCGATGAGCACCGGCTTGCCGTTGCGCTGTGATTCCGACATCGCGCTCTGGAGATCCGTCCACTGCGACACCACGGCGGGCTTCGCGTCTTCGGTCGGTGGCTGGGCCGGCGCCGGATCGGCGCTCCAGAGCGGCGCGTCGTTGCTGGGCGATGACGTGGATGCGGTCCGGCGCGACCGATCGTCAGGCGTGGCGGTCGTGGTTGCGACCCACGCCTTCGGCGGGCGCGGCTTCGGGCCGGGCATGCCACCCACGAGCCAGCCGATGGGCAATGCCACCGGCACCAGCAGCAGGATCCACCAGGCGGAGATCGAAGTGGTCGGGTTCACGGGTTCGTCGGACATGACGTGATTCCTCGGGTCGGTGTGGGCAGACGCGCGACCTCGGCGCGGCGGTCCCCGGGGTTATCGGCCGGACCCGGGCGCGACTCCAGCGTGTGCGGATTCACCCCTCACGGCCTGCGCGCCTGATGCGCTACCGTGCGCGTTCGTGAAGCGCATCGCGCTGTCGATCCTGGCGCTGCTGGTGCTGGCCGCCGCGTGGCTGGTGCGCCCGCTGACGCCGATCGGTCTCGGGTCGCACCCGCACCCCGCCGCGAGCTATGACGAGGGCGTGCGCCTGGTCGAATACCTCCGCGTCGCGGACTCGCCCGCCATCGCGCCCGAGTGCCGCACCAAGCTGCTCACCCACGGCGCGCGCACCGCCCGGGTGGTGGTGCTGCTGCACGGGCTCACCAACTGCCCGGCCCAGTGCGACTCCCTCGCGCGGCTCCTCTACGCGGGCGGCGCCAACGTGTTCATCCCGCGACTCCCCCACCACGGCTTCGCCGACCACATGACCGATGAGCTGGCGCGGGTCCAGGCGACGGAGCTGGCCGCCTTCACCGACCGGGCGATCGACGCTGCGTGCGGCCTGGGCGACAGCGTGACCGTGGCCGGCCTGTCGATCGGCGGCGTGATGGCGGCATGGGCCGGCCAGGAGCGCGCCGATGTGGATCGCGCGGTGGTGATCGCGCCGATGATCGGCTGGGCGCGCGCACCGGGGCCAGTGCGCACCGCGGCGCTGACGCGCGCCGGAAGCGTGCTGCCCAATCGGTTCGTGTGGTGGGACGATCAGCGCAAGCAGGACCTGCCTGGCCCTCAGCACGTCTACCCGCGCTTCTCGTCGCGCTCGGTGGCCGCCACCATGCTCCTCGGCTGCGCGGTCATGGCCGAGGCACGGCAGCGACCGCCCGCATGCCGCTCGGTGGTGATGATCACCGTCGGCGGCGACATCGCGGCCGACAACAGCGCCGCGGTCGCGCTGGTACGGATGTGGCGCGCGCACCTGGCGCCGCATGTGCTCACCTATGAGTTCCCCGCCGCGCTCCACCTCAACCACGACGTGGTCGATCCGGAGCAGGTCGGGGGGAACCCCGCCCTCACCTACCCCGTGCTCATGAGCTTTATCTCGCCCCTCTGAGAAGCGCGCCTAAACTGGATCGGCCGGCTGTCGCTCCGCGGCCAATTGAAGTGTTGCAGCGCCCCACCGCGCCGTGACAGGCTTCTAGGCGCGGAGGTGAATATGACGACCCGCTTGCCCGTCTTCCTCGCGCTCGCTCTCCTGTCACCCCTCCTCGCACCGACGGCACATGCCGACTCGGTTCGGGAAGTGCCGCCGGCCGCCATCGCGCGCGGGGTGCTCACCGCGACCTACTTCGACATCTCGCCTCCCCTGCGCGAGATGGTCGCGTCGCCCACCGAGTCCAAGGAGTTTCGC
>JBGPXY010000065.1:0-12477 GCA_041492985.1 Candidatus Eiseniibacteriota bacterium | reverse complement strand
GGCCGCGGTCCCATGACGACCGGCCCAGCGCCGGGCGGAGGCCCTGTTTGATCGGAGCCCTGCCCGGCGTTTCGCGTTCCCCCGCGCGACTCTCAGGCAGTCTCGGTGGTCTTCAGCCAGGAGGTGGCACCCATTTCGGCGATCAAGCAGCCTGAAGTCCGTGTGAACGAGCGCATCCGGGTGCCTCAGGTGCGCGTGATCAGCGACGACGGCGAGCAGGCCGGCGTGCTTCCTGTTCGTGAAGCGTTGCTTCTGGCGCAGTCGCGGGGACTCGATCTGGTCGAGGTCTCACCGACCGCCCGGCCGCCTGTCTGTCGGATCATGGACTACGGCAAGTTCAAGTACGAGCAGAACCGCCGGGCGCGCAAGGCCCGCAAGAAGCAGCACGTGATGCACCTCAAAGAGATCAAGATGCGCCCCAAGATCGACGAGCACGACTACGGCTTCAAGATGGACCACGCGCGCCAGTTCCTGGCCGATCGCGACAAGGTGAAGTTCACGGTCACCTTCCGCGGACGCGAGATGGCGCATCCGGAACATGGCCACAAGCTCATCCAGCGGATCATCGCCGAGCTGGTCGAGGTGGCCGGCGTCGAGACGCCGGCCCGTGCCGAGGGCCGCATGCTGACGATGGTGATGATGCCCAAGCCGCCCAAGGGCGGTGTGAAGGTCGAGACCAAGGAGACCACCGGAGACGCCACGCGCTAGCGCGGTCGGCCCCGTACGCCGGCGCGACCGGCGAGAGGAGAATCACCCGATGCCCAAGATGAAGACCAACCGCTCCGCGGCCAAGCGATTCAAAGTGACCGGCACGGGCAAGGTGGTGGGATTCCACGCCAGCAAGCGACACGGCATGATCGGCAAGCGGCGTTCACGCAAGCGCCGACTGCTCGGGTCAGGATTGGTGGACCCCGCCGACCAGGCGCGCATGCAACGGATGCTCGGCAGACGATAGCCCACGACCTGACCCCCGAACCCCGAGGGCGCCACACATCACGGTGAGTCCCGGGCCAGGAGACCATAGCGATGCCACGCACTAAGACCGTCGTCCCCGGCCGCGCGCGCCGGCGCAAGATCCTCAAGGCCGCCAAGGGCAACTACAGCGGCAGGCGCAAGCTCTACAAGACCGCGCTCCAGACCGTGCAGCGCGCCGGCCAGTTCGCCTACGAGCACCGGCGCACGCGCAAGCGCGATTTCCGGCGGCTCTGGATCACCCGCATCAACGCCGCCGCCCGCATCAATGGGCTCTCCTACAGCACCCTGATCTCCGGGCTCAAGCGCGCCAATATCGATGTGAATCGCAAGCTGCTCGCCGACCTCGCGGTACGCGACGCGGCCGCGTTCGCCAAGATCGCGGAGGCGGCCAAGGAGGCGGCGAAGGTAGCCGTGGCGTGACCCTCGAGCTTCCCAACAAGGGCAAGGGGGCCTTCCCAGACACCTGGGAGAGTGGTCCCGATCCGGAAACGCTTGTAGCGGGACAGCAGAGTCGCATCGAAGAACTGGCTGCGATCGCGAAGTACCGCGCCGCCTACTATGAGAGAGCCGCTCGGGGAATCGCTGGCGCCCAGAGCCTTGCCGAGTTGCAGGAACGCCAAACGATTATCGTGGGGCGCGAACGCGGGAACCTCACGCTGCAATTGAAGGCTCTCGCTCAGAGTCCTCCGGAACTGCGACGCGAGGATGGCCGAGTACTCAACCTTCTGAAACGATGGTTGACGGAGCTCATCGAGGCCAAGCACAGGTTCCTAGAAGGGGAAGTCGAGACGCGTTCTGCCGCCGGACGCGACGTCACGGAGCCCGGCCGACGGCCGTGGGTGGGCCGACGTCATGTGCTCGGTCAGATCCAGGACGAGCTGCTCGATCTCTTCCACGGCCTCGGCTACTCCGTCTTCACCAGCCCCGAGGTGGAGCACGAGGACTACAACTTCACCAAGCTGAACTTCCCGCCCGATCATCCGGCGCGCGACGCGCACGATACCTACTGGGTGGGCGACGGGCAGCTGCTGCGCACGCACACCTCGCCGGGCTGGGTGCGTGCGATGCAGGAGCGCCAGCCGCCGCTGCGGCTGGTGTTCCCCGGGCGGGTCTACCGCGCCGAGCAGGTGGACGCGAGCCACATGGACCAGTTCCATCAGATCGACGGATTGTTCGTCGACCGAGACGTCAGCATGGCCGATCTCAAGGCGACGCTGAACACCTTTGCGCGTTCGATCCTGGGCCGCGAGGTGCGCACGCGACTCATCCCCATCTACTTCCCGTTCGTCGAGCCCGGCGCCCAGCTCGATGTGGCCTGCGCAATCTGTGACGGCACTGGTCGGGTCCAGGACGCGACCGGCGAGAACCGCTGCCCGGTCTGCAAGGGAGCGGGCTGGAGCGAGCTGCTGGGCGCCGGCATGGTGCACCCGAACGTCTTCCGAGCCGTCGGCTACGACCCCGAGCAGGTCACGGGCTTCGCGTTCGGGATGGGACTCGAGCGGATCGCCATGGCCCGCTGGGGCATCCCGGAGATCCGGCTGTTCCTCGAGAACGATCTGCGGTTCCTGAACCAATTCTAGAAGGGGAGAGGATGAAGCGATTCCTCTTGAGCGCGTTGACGGTGCTGGTGATCGCGACGGCGGTGTTCCTGGTGCCGACCATCTGGTTCAAACCGTGGTCCATCGACCATTTCTACGCTCGCGTGTTCATCCGCTATGCGCTGCGCCATCCGGAGCTGCTCACACAGCTCGGGATGCTCGACGGGACACCGTTCGATTTCCACAGCGACAAGCTCGACAACTACTCGGTCGCCTTCCAGGAGGAGGACGCGCGCTTCGCCGAGCGCCAGCTGGCGTTCTTGAGGAGCTACGACCGCTCGCGCATGAATCCCAGCCAGCGTCTGTCCTACCAGGTGCTCGAGTGGTTCCTGGCCGATCAGGTCCAGGGCCACCGCTTCATGTACCACGACTACCCGGTCAACCAGCTGTTCGGGGCCCAGAGCAGTCTGCCCGACTTCATGATCAACCAGCATCCCCTCAAGCGTCCCAAGGATGCCGAGAACTACCTCAAACGCGTGAACGGGTTCGGTGTCGCGATCGACCAGGTGATCGAGGGGCTGAAGCTACGCGAACAGAAGCACGTCATCCCGCCCCGCTTCGTGCTGGTCAAGGTGCTGACCGAGATGCGCGGCTTCGCCGGCAAGCCGGCGGCCGAGAACCCGCTCTACACCAACTTCGACACCAAGGCCGCGGCGATCAAGAAGCTCGATCCGGCCAAGCGCCGTGAGTTGCTGGCCAAGCTGGGGAGCGAGATCGAGCACACGGTCTACCCGGCCTACGGACGGCTCATCGACTACTGCGCGCATCTCGAATCCGTAGCCACCGATGACGACGGTGTCTGGAAGCTGCCGGATGGCCAGGCGTTCTACGCCTACTGTCTCAAGAGCCGCACGACCACCGACCTGTCGGCCGACACGCTGCACGCGATCGGCCTGCGCGAGGTGGATCGGATCCAGGCGCAGATGAAGACCATCCTCAAGGCCCAGGGCCATCCCACCAAGGACCTGGCCGCGACCATGAACCGGCTGAACACGGAACCGCGGTTCCACTACGTGGACGACGATTCCGCCCGCATCCGGCTGCTGGCCGACTATCAGTCCATCATCGACGACGCGAACCAGCGCGTCGGCGCGATGTTCGACGTGCGCCCGAAGACCGGCGTCAAGGTGGAGCGCGTGCCGCCGTTCAAGGAGGCGACCGCGCCCGGCGGTTATTACAACGCCCCCGCGATCAGCGGGGGACGACCCGGCACGTTCTTCGCGAACCTGCGCGATCCCAAGGAGACGGTGAAGTACGCCATGCGCACGCTCGCCTACCACGAGGCGATCCCGGGGCATCACTTCCAGATCAGTATCGCCCAGGAGCTCAAGGGCGTGCCGTTCTTCCGCAAGGTCATCCCGTTCACCGCCTACGTCGAGGGCTGGGGTCTGTACGCCGAGCGCCTGGCGCTCGAGAACGGATTCCATCCGACGCCGTACGATTCGCTGGGTGCACTGCAGGCCGAGCTGTTCCGCGCCGTGCGCCTGGTCGTGGACACCGGCATCCACCAGGATCACTGGACCCGCCAGCAGGCGATCGACTACATGACCACCAACACCGGCATGCAGACCGCACCCGTGGTCACCGAGATCGAGCGCTACATCGTCGCGCCCGGCCAGGCGTGCGCCTACAAGGTGGGGCAGCTCGAGATCCTCGCCCTGCGCCAACACGCCATGGACCGGCTGGGCTCGCGGTTCGACATCAAGAAGTTCCACGACGTCGTGCTGACCAACGGCGCGCTGCCGCTCGGACTGCTCGAGCAGGTCGTCGACGAGTGGATCACCACCGAACTGCGCAGCGGCACCGCCGAGTCGAAGGGCTAGGGACCGCCGATGAAGCTGCCGATCTCGTGGCTCCGGGACTGGGTGGAGGTCGACGCCAGCCCCGAGCGCATCGCCGACGCGCTCACCCGTCGCGGCTTCTACGTCGAGGGCATCGAGACGCACGGCGCGTCGGTCCCGGGCGTGGTCGTGGCGCGGGTGCTCGAGGTCACGAAGCATCCCAACGCGGACAAGCTGACGCTCTGTCGCGTCGATGGCGGCGCCGGTGAGCTGCGGGTGGTGTGCGGCGCGCCGAACGTCCGCGCGGGGATGGTGGTGCCGCTGGCGACCGTCGGCGCACGGTTGCCGGGCGGCCTGGTCATCAAGAAGAGCACGATCCGCGGCGAGGAGAGCCAGGGCATGCTGTGCTCGGCGCGCGAGCTGGAGCTCTCGGACGATCACGAGGGGATCGTCGACCTCGAACGCCTGCTCGCCGCCGGTGGCGCCGGGAACGGCGCCCTGACGCTCACCGTCGGCACGCCGCTCGACCAGGTCCTGGGGCCGCCCGAGGTGGTGCTCGAGGTCGAGGTGCCGTTCAACCGGCCCGACGGTCTCGGCATCGTCGGCCTGGCACGCGAGGTGAAGGCCGCCTTCGATGGTCGCTGGACCGCCGCCGCGCGCGCGCGTCTGGCCGCCCGCGCCATGATCCTCGATGACTTCGACGTCAAGCTCGAGGACGCCGAGGGTTGTCCGTTCTACATCGCCCAGGCGGTCGAGGGCGTCGCCATCGGCCCCTCGCCCCGCTGGCTGGTGCGGCAGCTCGAAGCCGTCGGCCAGCGCTCCATCAACAACGTGGTCGACCTCACCAACCTGGTGCTGTTCGAGTTCGGCCAGCCCATCCACGCCTTCGACCTGGCGAAGCTCCGAGGGCAGAAGATCCGGGTGCGCCGCGCGCGGGCGGGAGAGACGCTCGTGACGCTGGACGGCAAGGAGCGCGCACTCAATCCCGAGGTGCTGGTGATCGCCGACGCCGAACGCCCGGTGGCGCTGGCCGGGGTGATGGGCGGCGCCGAGACCGAGGTGACCGCCACCACGACCTCGCTGCTGCTCGAGTGCGCGTGGTTCGATTCCCGCCGCGTGCGGCGCGGTGCCCGCTCGCTGGAGCTCTCGACCGAGGCATCGAAACGTTACGAACGCGGCGTCGACCCCGAGGTGGGACCCGCGGCGGCCGCCCGCCTGCTGGCGCTGCTGCGCGACGTCTCGCCGGGTGCCAAGCCGGCCGCCGGGCGTACGGTGCGCGCGGCCGCGCCCGTCACCCGCACGGTCACGCTGCGCGCCTCCCGTATCGCCCGGTTGCTCGGCACACCGATCACGGTGCCCGAGGCCACGCGCTGCCTCGCGGCGCTCGACTTCGGGGTCGCGGCCGGGGACCCGATGCGCGTCTCGGTGCCTTCGTGGCGCCCGGACGTCACGATCGAGGATGATCTGGTCGAGGAGGTGGGACGGAGCTGGGGCTACGACCGTATCCCCGAAGCGCCGCTCGAGACCCGCGGGGTCCACGCGATCCGCACCGACCTGGAGCGATCCCTCGAGCGTGCACGCCGTGCCATGCTCGCGCGCGGCCTGACCGAGGCCTGGAGCACGAGCATGATCTCCGAGCGCGAAGCGCTCGAGACCGCCGCCCTCCTGGGGGAGGGCGAGCCCCGGCTCGTCCGGCTCTCGAATCCGATGAGCCGCGATGGCGAAGTGATGCGGCCGAGCCCCGTGTCGGGACTGCTTCGCGCCTGCGCCCACAATCTGCGCCAGGGTGTGGCGGCCGTGAGGCTCTTCGAAGTGGCACCGGGCTTCCGCGGACGCGAAGGCACCCTCCCGGAGGAGCGCCGCATGCTCGCCGCCATCGTCGCCGGCCCTCGCTACGCCCACGCCCACGACGCCGATCAGCGTGCGGTCGACTTTCAGGACGCGAAAGGACTCTGGGAGGCCTGGCTCGACCAGATGCGCGTTGACACCCCAAGATGGCGAGCCTATGCTGCGCCCGGTTGGAAACCCGGTGCCAGTACGGAGCTTGCGAGCGGCACTTCGCGCATCGGATGGGCGGGCACGCTGAGCCAGCAGCTGCTGCGCGGCTGGGACATCGAAGTCCCGGTGCACCTGTTCCTGGTGCTCCTCGACGCGCTGTCTCCCGCCGCCACGGCGGGGCCCCGAGTGGTCCTCCCCGGGCGTTTCCCGCCCGTGCGTCGGGATCTCGCCTTCTTCATCCCCGAGCGCGTCACGCACGAGCAGCTCGCCACCGCCCTCCAAGGCGCGGGCGGCGAAAGGCTGGTGTCGCTCGAGCTGTTCGACGTGTACGCTGGACCCGGCACACCGGCGGGCGAGAAGAGTCTCGCGTTCGCGCTCCAGTTCCAGCATCCGGAGCGCACACTGGCGGAGGCCGAGATCCAGCAGATCCAGGATCGGATGACGGCGGCGGCCGCGCGCGAGTGCGGCGCCAGACTGAGGGAGCGATGAACGACACCTCGACCATGAGCACGGACCTCGACCTGCTGGCCGATCGTGTGGAGAAGGCCGCGGCGCTGATCCAGCGCATGCGTGACGACAAGCAGCGGCTGGAGCGCGACCGCGACGATCTCGCGCGCCGGCTGCAGGAGTCGGACCAGAAGCACAAGGGCCAGGACGTGCCGGCCCTGCTCATGGAACTCCAGGCGCTTCGCAAGGAGCAGCGGGAGTGGCAGGGCGAGCGGCGCGAGGTGGCCAACCGGATCGAGTCGCTGGTCAAGAAGCTGGAGAAGCTCGAAGGCTGAACCGGGGACGCACGGGCCTCGGGCCCGCGCCTCCGGACGCGATGTCCCGCGACCGACCCGCCTCACGCGGGAACGCCGCGGGGTGGAGGCCCCGCTCGCAGGGGCGGAGCATGAACGCAACCTAGACGCAGGGAGTTTGCGGCGGAGCGAGGGGCGATGGACGCCAAGAACGTGGTTCAGGTCCAGATCTTCGGCCACAGTTACACCATCCGGGGCGAAGCCAACCAGGAGTACATCCTGAACGTCGCCGGCTATGTGGACCGCAAGATGCGCGAGATCACCGACAAGCTTCCGGTGGCATCGCTCTCGAAGGTGGCCATCCTCGCCTCTCTCAACATCGCCGATGAGTTGTTCAAGGAGCGCGCGCAACGGGATGCCCAGCAGCAGGCGCTGGGGACCCGCGCGGCGCGTCTCAACGCGGTCCTGGACGAGCTGCTCGAGGAGAGCCCGTCCCGGTGAAGCGTGGAGGTGCACCCGCGTTCCGACGTGGATTCCCTGCCGTGCCCGTGATGCATCCACCGTTCTTGAACCACTAAGAACAAACCAGGGTGCGTTGGTGATCGGCGACGTCGCGCCGGGGGACCCAGTCCTCCGGAGGACCCACCCGGTCGAGACGGACCCACCTGGATCTCCAGGTCTCAAGAACGCAATGCACACGGCATTTCGGCGGGGATAATCTCCCCGCCTGTGCCCCGGCCGCTGCCGGCGCGTGATCCGCGCCAGCACCGGGGCACGGGAGACGGGCGATGACTATCGTGATGTGGATCGGCGGCATCGTGCTCGGTGCCGTCGTCGCGTTTGCGGTCGGCTGGCTCATGCGGTCGCGGCTGGCGACCTCGCGGCTGGGCGACGCCGAGCGCCGGGCGCAGATGGTCGTGGACGAGGCGCGCCGCGAAGCCGAGTCGGTCAAGCGGACCGCGGTGCTCGAGGGCAAGGAAGAGTCCCTCAAGCTCCGCCAGCAGATGGAGCGCGAGAACCAGACCACGCGCAACGCCCAGCTCGCCACCGAGCGCGCGTTCCAGGAGAAGGAAGCCGCGTTCAACCGCCGCGTCGAGCTGATCGAGAAGAAGGACCGCGACCTCAAGCGTTCCGAGCAGGAGATCGGGCAGCGCGAGTCCGCGGTGCAGGAGCGCAACACCCAGCTCGAGGCGCTCATGCAGGAGCAGAAGACCCGGCTCGAGCGCGTGGCAGGGATGAGCGCCGACGAGGCGCGGGCCCAGTTGCTCGCCAGCATCGAGAGCGAAGCACGGGCCGAAGCGTCACGCCGGGTCCAGGAGATCCGTGAATCCGCGCAGCGCAACGCCGAGCGCGAGGCCCGCAAGATCGTCACGCTCGCCATCCAGCGCTACGCGGGCGATCAGGTCTCCGAGTCCTCGGTGTCGGTGGTCCACCTGCCGAGCGACGACATGAAGGGCCGCATCATCGGCCGCGAGGGTCGCAACATCCGCTCCTTCGAGACCATCACCGGTGTGGACGTCATCATCGACGACACGCCGGAGGCCGTCATCCTCTCGGGCTTCGATCCGGTGCGCCGCGAGATCGCGCGCCAGGCGCTCGAGCGCCTCGTGGCCGACGGCCGTATCCACCCGGCGCGCATCGAGGAGGTGGTCGCCAAGGTGAAGGGGGAGGTCGAGGCCCGCATCCGCGAGCTGGGCGAGATGGCCTGCCTCGAGGCCGGCGTGCACGGCATCCACCCCGAGCTGCAGCAGCTGCTCGGCCGTCTGCACTACCGCACCTCCTACGGTCAGAACATCCTGCGACACTCGGTCGAGGTGGCTCACCTGGCGGGCATGATGGCGGCCGAGATCGGCATGGATCAGAAGATGGCCAAGCGCGGCGGCCTGCTGCACGACATCGGCAAGGCGATCGATCACGACCAGGAGGGCACGCACCCCGCCCTCGGCATGGACGTGGCGGCGCGCTACGGCGAGCCGCAGGCGGTGCTGGAATCGATCGGCTACCACCACGACGACTACGCAGGCGGGAGCCTGTGGCCGGTGCTGATCTCGGCCGCCGACGCGGTCTCGGGCGCACGCCCGGGCGCGAGGCGCGAGAGCCTCGAGATCTACATCAAGCGCCTGGAAGCGCTCGAGCGCATCGCCAGCGCCTTCCCCGGTGTCGAGAAGTCGTACGCCATCCAGGCCGGCCGCGAGATCCGCATCCTGGTCGAGCACTCGCGGGTGGACGACGCGCGAGCGCAGGACCTGGCCGGCGAGATCGCGCGCCGCATCGAGAAGGAACTCCAGTACCCGGGCCAGATCCGCGTCACGGTGATCCGCGAGACGCGGGCCGTGGACTACGCGAAGTAGGGAGACGCTCCATTGATGCCGGCCTACGTGAAGCCCATTCCTATCTCCCTCAAGCGGCACCCATCCCTCAATGAGAGATGGGTTCAGGACCGACTCGCGGAGGACCCGTCGCTCCTGGGGCTCGGAGACATCATCCTACGCGACCGTGAGCGGCCGCAGCCTCACGCGGGCAGGCTCGACCTCCTCTTCCAAGACGCTGAAGAGGACCATCGGTACGAAGTCGAGCTGCAGCTCGGGGCGACCGATGAGACGCACATCATTCGGACGGTTGAGTACTGGGACATCGAGCGCAAGCGATATCCCCAGTACGATCACACCGCCGTCATTGTCGCCGAACAGATCACGAGCCGGTTTCTCAACGCAATCTCACTCTTCAATGGCCAGATTCCCCTCATCGCGATTCAGATGCAGGCAATCCAGGTGGGCGAACCGATCGGGCTTGTATTCACAAAGGTGCTCGACCAGCTCGACCGGGGGCCTGAGGACGGAGAGGACGTCGCGACCGAAGTCACCGACCGCTCCTACTGGGAGAAGCGGGCCTCGGCAAAGATGCTCGGCTTGGCGGACACGTTGTTCGCGGAGTTGAAGAAGATCGACTCACGCCTCGAGCCCAGGTACACGAAGTTCTACGTGGGGACTGGCCGCGATGGGATGCCGCGGAACTTTGTGATATTCCGTCCCAAGAAGGGTTTCCTTGGCATCGAACTCAAGCTGGATCGCGCGGATGAAATCGACCAGCGGCTCGAGTCGGCGGGTCTCGAGAGCTTTGACTACCTCGACCGCTGGAAGATCTATCGCCTCAAATTGGGCGAGCGCGACGTTCGTCAACACGTGGAGCTCCTGCGCGAGCTCATGAAGAACGCCCACGATCGGCGCGGGGATTGATCGCGGCCATGCTCAACATCCTGTTCATCGCCGACGTGATCGGATCGCCGGGGCGCGATGTGGTGAAGGCGATGCTGCCCGAGCTCAAGCGTCGCTACGCGCTCGACCTGGTGGTGTGCAACGGCGAGAACGCGGCCGGCGGGTTCGGTCTCACCCGTGACTCGGCCGCGGGGTTGTTCGCCGCCGGGGTCGACGTGCTGACCGGCGGCAATCACATCTGGGACCGCAAGGAGAGCCTCGGCTATCTGCGCGAGGAGACGCGCCTGGTGCGTCCCGCCAACCTGCCGCCCGGAGCGCCGGGGGAGGGCTGGCGGATCTTCCGCGCCGCCGACGGCACGGCGGTCGGCGTCGTCAACCTGCTCGGGCGCGTGTTCATGAAGGAGGCGGACGATCCGTTCCGCACCGCCGACCTCGCCCTCGAGGCGATGCGCGGCAAGTGCAAGGTGGTGCTGGTCGACATCCACGCCGAGACCACCGCCGAGAAGATCGCCCTGAGCTGGCACCTCGATGGGCGCGTGAGCCTGGTGGTCGGCACGCATACCCACGTCCAGACCGCCGACGAGCACGTGCTCCCGGGCGGCACCGCGTTCATCTGCGACGCCGGGATGACGGGCGGATTCGACTCGGTGATCGGCATGGACCGCGAGGCCGCGCTGCGCCGCTTCCTCACCGGCATGCCCGAGCGCCTGACCCCGTCCGAGGGCGATCTGCGATTCAACGGCGTGGTCGTCAGCGTCGACCCGGTGACCGGCAAGGCCGCCTCCATCCAGCGACTCCATCTACCCCACGCGGCACCTGCCGGCGGCATGGCGCGCCTGCTCGGCGGGGAGGAACCGGCGGCAGCGGTGCGCTCGGCGGCGCGGACGCGCGTCCAGGAGCTGCGCGCGGCGGGAGTCGTCCCGACCCTGGCGCTGGTCTCGGTGGGAGAGGACGCGGCGTCGCAGATCTATCTCAAGCGCAAGACCGAGGCGTGCGCGGAGGTGGGGATCGAGGTGAAGCGGCTGACGCTCCCCACGGGCACCGACACCGCGGCCGTGGTCGCGCGCGTGCGGGGGCTCGGGGAGAGCCGCGACGTGCACGGCATCCTGGTCCAGCTTCCGCTCGCCGCGCCCGCCGATCCGCAGGCAGTGATCGAGGCCATCCCACCCGAGAAGGACGTGGACGGGTTCCATCCGGTGAACGCGGGGCGGCTGGCGGCCGGACTCCCGGGATTCGTGCCGTGCACACCGCGCGGCATCCTTCACCTGCTGCGCTACTACGAGGTGCCGCTCGCCGGGCGACATGCGGTGGTGCTCGGTCGCAGCGCCATCGTCGGCCGCCCGCTCGCCACACTCCTCTCCGGCAAAGGCACCGACATGACGGTGACGGTCGGCCACAGCGCCAGCGGTCCGGGCCTTCGAGAATTGGCCCGGCAGGCGGACCTGCTCGTGGCCGCCATCGGCCGGCCCGAGTTCGTGACCGGCGACTGGGTCAAGCCCGGAGCGACGGTCGTCGACGTCGGCATCCATCCGGTGTCCGAGCCGCGCGCGGACGGGCGGAAGCTCGTCGGTGACGTGCAGGCCGCTTCGGTCCTGAGCGTCGCCGGCGCCCTCACGCCGGTCCCCGGCGGTGTGGGCCCCATGACCGTGGCGATGGTGGTGGCCAACACCGTGCTCGCCGCCGAGCGCCAACTCGCCAACGTGAGAGTCTAGCGTCCCCCGCAGCACCCCGATCTCAACGACCTGGAGGACACGATGTCTCCCATCACCCAGCGGATCCTCGGACCAGCTTCCGGAACCTCGTCCAAGCTCGCCGGACTCTTCCTATGGCAACTCGACGACCAGTCGCGCCGGCTCACCGAAGACACGCGCGGCGGCACTCCGGACGAGCTGGCCTGGCAGGTGGCCCCGGGGATGAACACCATCGGTATGCTGCTCGCCCACATCGCTATGGTGGAGATCGGATGGGTCGAGGCGGGCATCCGCGAGCGGGAGTGGGCGTGCGACGAGGTGCTGGGGATGAACTACAAGGCGTGCGGCGTGCCGATGCCGCCGGACGGCCTGCCACCCCCTGACCTGAACGGTCGCGAGCTCGCCTACTTCGACGACCTGCTCGCGAAGGCCAGGGCCCACACGCGACAGATCGTGACGCCGCTCACCGACGCCAACCT
>JBGPXY010000061.1:0-12718 GCA_041492985.1 Candidatus Eiseniibacteriota bacterium | reverse complement strand
CGTCCCCGGCATGGTCGAGCTTCCCTCCGAGCCGCCGGCGGGGGCCGCGCCCGCGCACGGGAGGCAGGACGGGCAGGCCCCGCCGATCGACTACGGCCGGAGTCTGGCGATGCTCGCGCAGATGAACGTGCCGGCGGTGCACGACTCGGGCTACATCGGGACCGGCGTGCTGGTGTGCATCCTCGATGACGGGTTCAAGGGCCACGACACGCATGTGGCGCTGCAGAGCGTCGTCATCGCCGCGGGCATGCGCCGGGATTTCGTCGACGGCGACACCGTCGTCACCAACCCCAGCCCCGAGAGCATCGGCCACGGGACCTGGGTGATGGGCTGCATCGCTGCGAACCTCCCGGGTGTCTATGTGGGTTCGGGCTTCGGCGCGCAGTTCGCGCTCGCCCGGACCGAGGCGGACCTCACCGAGACGCCGGTCGAGATGCTCTACTGGGGGATGGGCGCCGAGTGGGCGGACAGCCTCGGCGCCGACCTCATCACCTCGTCGCTCGGCTACACGACCTTCGACAACCCGATCGACAGCTACAGCTACTCCGACATGGACGGTCACACCACCGACGTGACCCGCGCGGCCGAGATCGCGGCCAGCAAGGGCATCCTGGTGCTGAACGCGGTGGGCAACGAAGGCAACCTCGGCTGGCACTACCTGATCGCCCCGAGCGACGTGCGGACCGACAGCCTGATCGCGGTGGGGGCCGTGGATTCGAACGGCGTGGTGGGTTCGTTCTCCTCGTACGGTCCGAGCGCCAGCGGCTTCACCAAGCCCGACCTCGCGGCGCGCGGGGTCTCGGTGACACTCGTCTCCACCAGCAACCCGACGGGATACACCACGCTCAGCGGGACGTCGTTCGCCACCCCGCTGCTCGCGGGGCTGGCCACCTGCCTGCTGCAGGCCCGGCCCACGTGGACGCCCGTGCTCATCTCGCGGGCGCTGCGCGAGACCGCCTCCAACGCCGACACTCCCGACAACCGCATCGGCTGGGGCATCCCCGACGGGCTCGCGGCACTGGGCTGGGATCCGAGCACCGCCGGCGTCCCGCCATTGCCGTCGTTCGGGGTGCGCATGCTCGGTCCCAACCCGCTGCGCGCCGGCGGTGGCCCGCTGCGGATACAGTTCGGGCTCGGCCAATCCCACCTCGGCGTGACGGCCGTGCGTGTGCGCGTCTTCGACGCGCAGGGGCGCGCCGTGCGCGAGCTCTTCGCCGGCTCGCTCACCTCCGACCAGACCGTCGCCTTGAGCTGGGACGGGCGCGGCAACGACGGCGAGAGCGTACGGGGCGGCCTCTACGTCATCGCGCTCGAGTCCGGCGGCCATCGCCGCGGGGTGCGCGTCGTCGTGCTTCCATGATCACGTCGTGCAGCCCGGCATCGACCCGCTCCTGAAGGCCGTTCCATGAACCTCGCATCGAGAGGATCCTCCCGCATGAAGCGATCGTGTCTCGTTCTGCTCCTGTCGTGCGCCACGCTCCGCGCGGTCACCGCCCACGCAGCGCCGGCGCCGCCGATGGAGGCCCGTTCGCTCACGCTCAAGAACGGGCTGCGCGTGATCCTGGCCCCCGATCCTCAGGCGTCGGCCGTGGACGTGTCCGTGTGGTACGAAGCCGGAGTGCGCTACGAGCGGCCCGGGATCATCGGCATGTCGCATCTCATCGAGCACCTCTCGGGTCACGTCGCGACGCCGAGCGGGACGGACGAGCTCAGCCGGCGCGTCGAGGCCGAGGGCGGCACCAGTGCGGCGTTCACGACCGCCGACTTCACCTGCTTCACGCACACCGTCCCGCGGGACGCGCTCACCGCCGTGCTGCAACTGGAGGCCGGCCGGTTGAGATTCCGGCCCACGCAGGCGATGCTCGATCGGGATCGCGCGGCGGTGCGCGAGGAGAATCGCGCGCGCGCGCTGGCCAACCCGCTCGAGCGGGGACTTCAGCGTCTCTACGCCACCGCCTTCACCGCGCATGCGTATCGATGGCCGGTGCTGGGAAATGACGACGACCTTCAGCGCATCACGCTCCCGGAATGTGAGGAATTCCTGCGCACCCGCTACACGCCCGATCACGCCTCGATCACCATCGTCGGCGATTTCGATCCCGACCAGGCGATGGACGAACTGCGCCGCGGGTTCGAGCCGGCCCGGCGCGGCGGCGAGAGCCGGGCACCGGCGCTCGACCCCGAGCCCAACGGGGCGCGTCGCGCGCTCGAGAGTGGAGAGCTCCAGGTCCCGGTGGTGATCGTCGGCTGGCGGGTGCCGGCCGGCGCCGCGGCAGACGCGCCCGCGCTGGACCTGCTCTCGACGCTGCTCTCGCGTGGATCCGCCGCGCGTCTCAATCAGCGGCTGATGAGCGGGGAGCTGCCAGGGCTGTTCGCGCAAACCGGGCGCGATGGCCGGCGCGACGCGACGATGTTCTGGGCCGCGGCCGCCGCACGCTCGCTCGACGACACGGCGGCCGTGGAACACCGACTGGTCGACGAGATCGAACAGCTGGGGACGCAACCGGTCAGCGGAGAGGAGCTGGACCGTGCCCGTCGGCAGCTCGAGGTGGCACTCCTGTTCGACCGCCAGACCGCCCGCGATCGCGGGCAGGCGCTCGGCACGTCGCAGATGATCACCGGCGACTGGCACGACGCCGACCGCCAGCTCGAACGCCTGCGATCGCTCACGCCGACCGACCTGCAGCAGGCGGCCGCGCGCACGCTGACCGCCGTCCGGCGCACGGTGGTGTGGATGATCTCTCCGACTGCCGGCGCTGCCGGGCGTGGAGGCCGCTGATGCACGCCCGCGAGCTTCGGATCATCGCGATCCTCGCCGTCCTCGGTGGGTGCACGCTGCCGCCCGCCGTCGCGGCCGCCGCCCGCGGCGGGTTCCAGGTCCCGACACCCGTGGTGCGCACGCTCACGAACGGTCTCACGGTCGCGGTCTTCCACGACGACCGCCTGCCGATCGTTCAAGTGCAGCTGCTGGTGCCGGGGGGATCGGCCCAGGAGCCGGCAGGCGAGGCGGGCGTGGCGAATCTCACCGTCCAGTTGCTCAGCCAGGGCACGGCCTCGCGCACGCCGGCCGCCTACGCGGCGGCGGTCGAAGCGCTGGGTGGATCGGTCGGAGGGACCGCCGCGCGTGATTTCACCACCGTGAGCGGGGCGTTCCTCGCGGCCGACTTCGAATCCGGACTCGAGCTGCTCTCCGACGCGGTCATCCATCCGCTCTTCGGAGAGGAGCGGTTGCCGCCGGTGAAGAACCAGATCGCGGGAGCGCTGGCGCGCGCGCGCCAGAACCCGGCGAGCCTCGCGGAGGATCACCTGTGGGCGGCCGTGTACCCGGGCCATCCGTACGGGCACTCACCGCAGGGGGCGCTGAGAACGCTGTCGGCCCTCGGTCTGGCGCAGGTGCAGACGTTTCACCGCGAGCATTACCGGCCGGATCACGCGCTGCTCGCCATCGCCGGCGACGTGACGCCCGAGCGCGCCTTCAAGGCGGCCGAGGAGCTGTTCAGCAGCTGGGGCGGCCGTACGCGCGAATGGCACCCCGCTCCCGCGCCGTTGCCCGCGACCGGCTGGCGGGTACGGATCGTCGACACACCCGGGCTCACGCGCGCCCAACTGCGCTTCGGCACGCCGGGCCCCGCGCGCGGCGACAAGGACTACGAGGCGCTGATGATCGCGAGCGAGCGCTTCGCGGCAGCGCCCCCCGATCCCAGCGTGAGGACCGGCGTCATCGGCCTCAGGGACGGGGGACTGTTCTCGCTCACCGCCAGCGCTCCGTTGGACTCGGTGGGGGTGGAGGTCGCGCGCGTGCGCGAGGCGCTCACGCGCTGGAGCACGGAACCCGCCTCGGAGGGTGCGCTCACCGCGGTGCGCCACCGTCTCATCGGTGGTTTCCCGCTCCAGTTCGAGACGCTGGGAGGCATCATCGCGCAGTGGATGGCCGCCGTGCTCAACGGGCTGCCGAGCGAATCGATCGCCGGCTACCCCGAGCGTGTCACGGCGCTGTCGGCGGCGGACATCCGCGCGGCCGCAGCGCGCTGGGTCTCCGCCGATCGCATGATGCTGGTGGCGGTGGGTCCGGCCGAACGGTTGCGCACTCAACTCGCATCGCTCGGTCCGATCGAGGTCGTCTCGCCCGAGGTCGCCTCCGACGTCATCGAGGCGCCTTCGACCGCCACGGCGCCGCCCACGCCCGAGCAACTGCGGCGGGGCCGGGCGCTCGCCAGCCTCGCGGTCGCGGTGCACGGCGGTCTCGAGCGCCTGCGTGGCATCCAGGATTCGCGCCTGGAAGGCGACATCCAGATGACCGCCGGCCGCCAGGAACTGGCGGGTCAGGTGGTGCAGGTGCGCAAGGAGCCGATGCGCTTCATGTTCTCGACCACGTTCCCGCTCCTGCGCACCATGCAGGTGCTCGACGGCGCCCGAGCCTGGTCGCTGGCCGATGCCAATCCGCCCCAGTTCGAGGACCTGGACAGCCTCGCGATCGCCGGGCTGCGGGCGGGATTCCGTTCGGATCTTCAGCACCTGCTGATCACCGTCGCCGATCCCACCACCCGTGTCGCGTGGCGCGGGGTCGAGCGCATGGGCGAGTCCGACGCCGACGTGGTCGAGATGGTGGCGTCCGATGGCGAGCGCCGGGTGCTGTTCCTCGACGCCGTCAGCCACCGGCTCGTGGCGATGGAACAGAACGAGGGCGGGCATTCGGCGCGCCGGCACTATCGCGACTACCGGGACGTGAACGGCGTGCTGTGGCCGTTCAACGAGGAGCGACTGCTCGACGGCCAGCGGGCGATGAGCCTCACGCTGCGTCGCGTCGCATTCAATACCGGCATCAAGGACGAGATCTTCCACAAGCCGGGCTCGGCGAATACCACCACGGCTCCAGGCCCGGCGAAGCGGCCCAGGCCGAGGTAGACCGGCGCGCGATCCTGTCCCGCGGGCGCGCGGCGTTTGTCGGCGGAGCATCTCCTCCGTTATCCTGCCGGGTCCACGACCTCCCGTCGTGCATGCACGAGCACATGGAAGCGGTTCCGTCCGACCCGGAGTGCCGAATGTCCGACCCATACATCTATTCGTTCGGCGAAGGCCGGGCCGAAGGGAGCGCCGGGATGCGCGACCTCCTGGGCGGCAAGGGCTCGGGCCTCGCCGAGATGACCAACGCGGGCGTGCCGGTCCCGCCCGGATACACCATCACCACTGCGGTCTGCCGCGCCTACTACGCCCGCGGCCGCGCGCTCCCCGAAGGCTTCGAGGAGCAGCACCACGAGGCCCTGGCGCTGCTCGAGCGCCGGATGGGCAAGCGGCTCGGCGATCCCGACGATCCGCTCCTGGTCTCGGTGCGCTCGGGTGCCAAGTTCTCGATGCCCGGGATGATGGACACCGTCCTCAATCTCGGGCTCAATGACCGGTCGGTGCAGGGGCTCGCGAACCGAACCGGCAACCCGCGCTTCGCGTGGGACTGCTACCGGCGGTTCATGCAGATGTTCGGCTCGGTGGTGCTCGGGCTCGAGAAGCGGGACTTCGAGGAGCACCTGGAGCGGTTCAAGCACAAGCGGCGCGCGAAGACCGATCAGGATCTGACGGCCGAGGATCTCAAGACCCTGGTCGCGGATTTCAACGCGCTGGTGCGACGCGCCTCCGGCAAAGGGTTCCCGCAGGAGCCGCTCGAGCAGCTGGCGCTGGCGCGCGACGCGGTGTTCCGCTCCTGGATGAACGACCGCGCGATTTACTACCGCAAACAGAACCAGATCCCCGACGACATCGGCACCGCGGTGAACGTGCAGGCGATGGTGTTCGGGAACCTGGGCGACACCTCGGCGACCGGGGTCGGCTTCACCCGCAACCCGGCGACCGGCGAGCACCGGTTCTACGGCGAGTACCTGACCAATGCCCAGGGCGAGGACGTTGTGGCCGGCGTGCGCACGCCGCGCCCGATCGACGAGCTCGAAAAGGACATGCCGGCGGCCTACCGGCAGCTGCGTGAGATCACCTCGCGGCTCGAGCGTCACTACCGTGACGTGCAGGACTTCGAGTTCACCATCCAGGACGGCACGCTCTACCTGCTTCAGACGCGAACCGGCAAGCGCACCACGCAGGCGGCGGTACGCATCGCGGTGGAGATGGTGGGCGAGGGGCTGATCACGAAGGAAGAAGCGGTGCTGCGCGTGGAACCCGCATCGCTCGATCAGCTGCTCCACCCACGGCTCGACCCGAAGGCCAGGCTGCCGGTGATCGTCACCGGGCTCGCCGCTTCCCCTGGCGCGGCGGTCGGGCGCGCGGTGTTCAGCGCCGATAAGGCCGCGGAGGTCGGTGGCAAGGAGAGCGTCATCCTGGTGCGCAAGGAGACCACACCCGACGACATCCACGGCATGGACGCCGCGCAGGGGATCCTCACCGGGACGGGGGGGCTGACCAGCCACGCCGCCGTCGTCGCGAGGGGCATGGGGAAGCCGTGCGTGTGCGGCGCCTCGGCGATGCGCGTGGACGAGGCATCGCTGCGCTTCACCGTCGACGGCAAGGTGGTGAAGGAGGGCGATTGGATCTCGCTCGACGGCTCGACCGGACGCGTCATGCTGGGGCAGGCGCCGACCATCGAAGCCGAGGTCAGCGGCGAGTTCGGGACCTTCATGGGCTGGGCCGACGGGTTGCGCCGGCTCAAGGTGCGCTCGAACTCCGACATCCCTCGCGACGCCAAGCAGGCCCGCGCGTTCGGCGCCGAGGGCATCGGGCTCTGTCGCACCGAGCACATGTTCTTCGCTCAGGACCGGCTCCCGCACGTGGTGGCGATGATCATGGCCGCTCCCGAGGCCAAGACGCTCGAGGCCGAGCTCCAGGCGAAGACCGCGCAGCTCGACGGCATGGAGGGCTCGAGCGCGGCGGCGTTGCGCAAGGAGATCGCCTCGCTCAAGAAACGTCTCGCCGGCCCGCTCAAGGCGTATCGGGGCGCGCTGGCCAAGCTGCTGCCGTACCAGCGCGCCGATTTCAAGGGCCTGTTCATGGCGATGGACGGTTACCCGGTCACCATCCGCACGCTCGACCCACCGCTGCACGAGTTCCTGCCCAAGCGCGAGGAGCTGATGGTCGAGGTGGCGCTGCTGCGCGCCGGATGGGAGCGCGCCAAGAAGCGCAGCAGGCGCGCGTCCAAGCCGGCGAAGCTCGCGAAGGCCGAGCACCTGCTCGAGCGCGTCGAGGCCCTCCACGAGTTCAACCCGATGCTGGGACACCGCGGCTGCCGGCTCGGCATCACCTATCCCGAGATCACCGAGATGCAGGCGCGCGCCATCTTCGAAGCGGCCTGCGCGTGTGCCGGCAAAGGCGTCAAGGTGATCCCCGAGATCATGATCCCGCTGGTGGGCCACGTCGCCGAGCTGCGCGACCAGGCGGCCCTCGTCCGCCGGGTGGCGGAAGAGGTCATGGCGAAGCAGGGCGTGAAGGTGCAGTACCTCGTGGGCACGATGATCGAGGTGCCGCGCGCCGCCATCACCGCCGACCAGGTGGCGAGGGAGGCCGAGTTCTTCTCGTTCGGGACCAATGACCTCACCCAGATGGCGTTCGGATTCTCGCGCGACGACGCGGGCAAGTTCCTGCCGGAGTACGTGAGCCGCAAGATCCTTCCGGGCGACCCGTTCGTCTCGATCGACCCCGACGGTGTCGGCGGTCTGATCAAATGGGCGGTCGAGCGCGGGCGCGGCGCCCGGCCCGGGCTCAAGGTGGGGATCTGCGGCGAGCACGGAGGAGATCCCGCCAGCGTCGAGTTCTGCCACTTCGCTGAGCTCGACTACGTCTCCTGCTCACCGTTCCGCGTGCCGATTGCGCGCCTGGCCGCCGCGCAGGCGGCGGTGCGTGGTCACGCGTTGGGGAGTGATCAGCGCTAGCCGTGCGCCAGCCTGGAAGGGCGAAGAAGGTGCTGGACCTGTGAGATGACCTGCGAGGTCATCGTCCTGATCCCGGCGCTCGATGAAGAGCCGGCGTTGCCCGGAGTCCTTGCCTCGATCCCGCGGTCGGGTGATGGCTGGCGGGTCGGCTCAGTAGTGGTGGTCGACAATGGCTCCACCGACCGCACAGCTGACCTGGCGCGAGCGGCCGGCGCCACGGTGATCGCCGAGCCGCGGCGCGGATACGGGGCGGCCTGCCTCGCGGGGCTGGCGCACATCCGGACAACGCCCCCCGACATCGTCGTGTTCCTGGACGCCGATCACAGCGACGACGCCTCGCAACTCCCCGAACTCCTGGCGCCCATCGTGTCGGGCGGCGCCCAACTCGTGATCGGCTCGCGCGTGACTGGGGGGAGCGAAGCCGGCTCCCTTACGCTGGCGCAGAGGCTCGGCAACCGGCTGGCGACTGCACTCCTCGGCTCCCTGTTCGGGGTGCGCGCCACCGATCTGGGCCCGTTCCGTGCGGTGTGTTGGAAGCCCCTGGAGGCCCTCGGGATGCGCGATCGTGATTTCGGCTGGACCGTCGAGATGCAGGCACGCGCCGCGCGGGCGGGGCTCTCCATGGCCGAGGTCCCTGTGCGCTACCGGCGCAGGATCGGGCGCTCGAAGATCTCGGGCACGCTCGCGGGCGCGATCGGAGCCGGCTGGAAGATCCTCTTCACCATCGCCCGGGTGTGGCTGGGCGGGTGAGGGGCGCGATCACCGGCAGACAGGGGCTGTCTCGCCGCGGGGCAGGGAGTACTGTCTTCACCACGGGAGCGGGCTGGCGACAACGCCCGGCGACGCCCGGGCCTCGGACCCCGGCGATGTCCTGATCCAGGGGTTCGGTTTTCCGCCGGTGGCGACGCTTTGACCGAGCGCGCGTTCGACAAGTTCGGCATGTCGTCTTCGGAGAGCATGAGAAGCGATCGGACGCTTCGGCCCTGTTCGCACGCTTCACACGTCATCCAGGAGGGCGCAACATGCAGGCTCCCGACAGAACCGACCCGTGGATCACACGCCTGATCGTGGGAGCACTGTTCCTCCTGACACTCTCGCCATCCGCTTTGGCGGTCTGCCCGGACGTCACTCAGTTCGGCCCGGCCGCTAGCATCACGACGGGCTGGAACCCGCCTCATGTCGCGATCGGCGACTTCAACGAGGACGGCGCCGCGGACCTGGCGGTGGCCGTCAGCTTCAGGCTCGTCGGCGGAGGCCCCGGCACGTCGATCGCCATCATCCTAGGACATGGCAATGGCACTTTCGACCCGCCCGTGCACTACCCCGCCGTGATTGCGCCGCGAAGCATCGCGCTCGGTGACTTCAACGAAGACGGGATCACCGATCTCGCCGTCGCCAATCAGGACGGAGGCAACGTATCCATACTCCTCGGCCTCGGCGCCGCCGGCGTCGGTAACGGCACCTTCGGCGCGCCCACCAACTATCCGGCGGGGCCGGGTCCGTTCCAAGTGCGAACGGGCGACTTCAACGAAGATGGGATCGCGGACCTCGTGGTCTCGAACAACGCCGCATTTGCCGTGAGCGTCCTGCTGGGCGGGGGGAGTGGCGGTGTCGGCAATGGAACGTTCTTGCCTCCGTCGAGCTATCTGCTCACCACCTACTCGACGGGGCTCGCGATCGGTGATTTCGATTCGAATGGGATCCTCGACATCGTCGCCACCGAGAACTACAACGGTACGATCGCAGTGCTGATCGGCCAGGGCGTGGGCGGCATCGGCAACGGATCGTTCGCGCCCGCCGTTCACTACAATGCCGGCCCCGAGCCATTCGACATCACGGTCCACGACTTCGACGCCGATGGCATCTCGGATCTGGCCGTGGCGAACACGAGCGGGGGCGGCGTCGCATTCATGCGCGGCAACGGCATCACCGGCGCCGGCAACGGGACGTTCGCGCCTCCGCAGTTCCTGGCCTCGGGGAATACCACGCAGGCGACGGCGGGAGACGTGAACCAGGATGGGATCACCGACCTGCTCGCTTCCATTGCCACCTCGCCGGGCAAGATCCGGCTTTATCTCGGCCAGGGAACCGGGCTCGTGAGTCCTACGGAGTTCGGAGATCCGACCGACTACGCCGTCGGCGGGGATCCCATCCAGGCGGTGCTCGGGAACTTCAACGCCGATGGGAAGCTGGATTGCGCGGTCCCCAACTACTTCGACGACGACATCTCCGTTCTGCTCGGGACGTGCGAGGCGGATCCTCGCGCGCCCGTGCTCACCCGGGTGCGCGATGTGCCGAACGATCAGGGAGGCCGGGTGTTCGTGACCTGGACCCGGAGTTCGCTCGACGTGAGTGGTGGCCCGGTCACGAGCTATCGCGTATGGAGACGGATCCCCGCCGAGCTGGCGGTGGGGGCCGTCGCGGGAGGATTGGGTTCGGAGCCCGCGCCACGGTGGATCGCGCGTCCGGTCGACGGGGTCACGGACGCGGCGGTCGAGTACTGGGAGCCGCTCGCGACCTTGCCCGCCCAGAGGATGGAGGGCTACGGCTACACCGCCGCCACCACGCAGGACTCGCTGCCGGGCAGCAATCCGTACACCGCGTTCTTCATCACGGCACTGACCGGCGATTTCAATGTGTTCTATTCATCGAACGTCGACAGTGGCTATTCGGTCGACAATCTGGCGCCGTCGGGGCCCCAGTACCTGGTGGCTCAAGCGGCGGGTCCACTGGGCGTCGCCCTGCACTGGGACGCCAACGCCGCCACGGATCTCCTCGGCTATCGCCTGTACCGGGGCGACTCCCCGAACTTCGTCCCGAAGGCGGGCGACCTGATCTCGTCCCAGCCCGATACCGGCTACGTCGACCCGAAGGGCGCAGGGCACACCTACAAACTCACTGCGGTCGACACGCATGGAAACGAGAGTCCCTACGCGGTCGTGAGCATGCCCGCCACCACCGCGGTCGACGGGACGGATCTGATGCTCGCGCTCCACGGCGTCTGGCCCAATCCATCGCTCGACGGCGAGCTACGGGTGTCGTTCACGCTGCCCGGTGTCGAGCCCGCACGGCTGACACTGGTGGATGCGGCGGGGCGCCAGGTCGCGTCGAGGTGGGTGACCGGCGCCGGGCGGCACATGGTGTTGCTCGCTCCATCGGGTCGCTTGTCCTCCGGCGTCTATCTCGTTCGACTCGATCAGGGGAAGCACGTGTTCCAGGCGAAAGCGGTGATTCTGGAATAGACGGGACCGCGACGGCGTCAGACGAAGTCTCCGTCTCCGAACGTCACCGTCCAGTTCTGAGCCTGCGGGAGGATCTCGGCCAGGAGGCCGGGCTCGAACGCGCGTCCACAGAAGACGTTCGTGTACGACTTCTGGCGGCTGAACCCGACCAGCGCGTCGTCGAAGATGCCCGCGTCCGACCCCAGGAAGGTCACCGCCTTCATGCCCCGGTCGAGCGCATGTAGGCAGATCTCGAGCGCCAGCCACCGTCCCAGCGCGACATTGCGGCCTCCCACCATCAGCTCGCAGAGGACCAGGGCGCCGTCCATCTCGACTCCCACCGACAGCGCGAGCAGCTCGGTGCCCCCAGTGAGCTGAAAGTACGTGAATCGATGGTCGGGGTTCCGGTCGTAGCGCCAGCGCAGATACTCGGCGTCTTTCCAGATCGAGAGCACCTCCTGCGAACGCCACGCGTTCCACAGCCCGTCGTAGCCTTCGGGCACGGTGGTGGCGATCCGAAACTCAGCCTCGCGGCCGGCGAGTCTCCGGGCGATAGCCCGGCGCCAGGAGAGCCGGGCTCCCCTGGCCATGCGGTAGAGCGCGTCTCCGAGCCCCGGCAGGAGGGGAAGCCCGGTGGCGCGCCGGAGCAGCGCGCCGACGCCGAGGCGGCTCGAGTACTGCATGGGGAACGCAATCCGCCGCCAATCCAGCGTGCGCATGAATCCGGGGTACGAACTCGCGTTGGGGAAACCGACCACCGCCTTCACCCCGCTGCTGGCGCACCACGCGTAGCAGTCGCTCGCGGTCTGCTCGAACACCCGCTGTCCGCGATGATCGGGATGAACGGCCGTGTCCACGGACTGGCAGCCGAGCACCGGTCGCCCCATGACGTTGAGCTTCACCGGCATCACGCTGTAGCTCCCTACCACGGCGCCGTCGTCCTCGCGGCGCGCCAGCGAGATGAACGGGCCACCGTAGGGGTTGTCCTTGAACTGCCAGGTCCAGTGGGCCAGGGATCGGCTCTTGCCGAAGACCGTCCGGAACAGCTCGAGGATCGCCTGCTCGTCTCCCGGGCGATAGCGCTCGAGGCGCCACGGCCGGACCTGGGTCGCTTCAGGCATCCATTCCCTCCACGGTGGCCGCCAGGTCGGGATAGGCCCCGGCCGAGGTGGCGAAGAAGCACTCGACGAATCCGGGACGACCGACGACCGTGACGGCGTCATGATAGTTGCGATCCTGGCAGAAGTGCACGTAGTCATCCACCTTCATGGCCGTGGAGTACAGCATCAAGGCGCGCTCCTGGTGTTCGACGACGTCCCTGATATCGCAGTAGAGGTTGGGCGGCACCGCGGACCACACCTGGTAACTCAGCACGCGGCTCGACTCGAGGACGCGCCCCGCGTCGCGGATCGCGCGAGCAAGCATGCGGCTCAACACACGATGGTCCGGGTGGACGTCGGTGACGAACGGGGTGAAGATGAGCCGCGGCTTCGAGCGGTAGAGCAGCTCCGAGAGCTCCCGTACGCGTTCCTCACGCTCCCGGAAGTGCGCGTTGTCCTCCTCCCAGAAGATCAACGACTCGAACCCCATCATGGCGCCCACCCGTCGCGCTTCCTCGAGCCGCACCGTGCG
>JBGPXY010000149.1:0-6798 GCA_041492985.1 Candidatus Eiseniibacteriota bacterium | reverse complement strand
TTCCCGAAGAGCGCCAGCGCCGCGTGTCTCATGGACGGAAGTCCGAGCGAGGTCGAGCCGGCGCAGCTGAAGGAACTGAGGATCCGGGTCGAGGAGTAGAGCGGCAGGCCGTCGCGTTGGCGACGATCGTCAGGAACTTCCGCCGCCTGATGACGCCTGATGACGCTCGTGCAGCTCCCTTCGCCTACCGACGCGACGCGTCACCTAGCGCCCCGACCCATGCATCAAGACTGTCGTACGAAGCTGCCGCGCCCCCGAAGACTGTTCTATTCACCAACCCGCTGCCGTCGATGAAGAACACCTGGGGGTAGGCTTCGCCACCGAAGCGCTTGAATACCGCTTGATCGTGGTCGAGCAGCACCGGCAGCGTGTAGTGGTTGCGCGCGATCAATTGTCTCGCGAGCCCGGCGCTGATGGGGCCAAGTCCCGGAAGCTCCCAGTTCATGCTGACGACGTCAACCCCAAGCGAGATGCTGTGCCGGTACCAGTGCTCAGCGGACCGCAGGATGGCGCGATTGGCCCCTGTCCATCCGCCCCAGAAAACCAGCACCATCGGTCTTCCGACAAACGCCGTGGATTGCTTGATGCCTCCCGCCAGATCGCGTAGAGACCAGGACGGAGCCTGTCGGGGGGTCGGTGTTCTGAGGCCACCGCCCATCGCGGACGCCCATTTCCGGCCCTGAGCCAGCTTGATCCGCCCATCGAGATCGGCGTCATCGCCGAATCGCCTCTTCCACACTCTGCGAAGGGCAGGCACCGCGGCGACGCTGTTCTCGTTGGGGTCCAACGCCACGGACTCGAAGAGTGTGGCAATCGCTTCTTCATCCCGGCCTCTGGCCGCAAAGAACCCTCCCAGAGAGACGCGGAGGTCGCTCTGAAGCGCGAGCTCCTCGAACTCCGGAAGCATCTCGATGGCACTCCGGACCATGAGGAAAGCGCTGTCGGTCTGCCCCAGCGCGAACTGAATCTCTCCAAGGGCCTTCCTCGACGCAGTCCGGGCGGCGAGGAGGCCGTTGTCGCCATAGCTCAAGACGTCATGAGCGTCGGCGTAGGCTACTGCTCGGTGGGCGTAGCGCTCGGCAGCCGCGAGACCGCCCTTCCGCTGGCGCAGGCAGGACGCTGCTGCCACGCAGAGTTGGGCCTGGAATGCGCCGCCACGCTCCCCCATCTCCGCGATCAGAGGATCGACCGCCGAGCTGATCCTCTCGGGAGACCAATCATTTCCGAGAACGCTCTGGAACTCACCCTCGAGCGAAGTCTGGTGTTCGAAGTGCGACCGCCTGGAGTCCAACTCCACCTGTCGTGTGCTGTCTGGAATGCTGATCGTCTGGTTCACCGGGAGCGGTAGCCCGGGGTCGATGCGCTTGATCTCGAGCCCGCCCGAATCCCGCCCTCGCTGGATGTGTCCGCGCCGATCGCATGTGAACTGCCACTCCTCCGTGACGATCCTTACTCGGACCAGTTCCCCTCGGAGCGGCGTGATGGTTGCATTCCAGATCTGGCCATTCATGGATTCGACCAGTGGGAGGGAGACCTCCCCGTTTCCGAGTTCCCTCGCTCGGCGGATCGCTTGCTCGTCGGATGCGATCGAGGCGCCGATCACCAGGAGTGCCGAGCTCGGGACTCGCTCGCGAAATGTGACCATCCCGGCCATGCCGTCGGCAGGCGAAATGACGATGCTGTCCCGCCCAAGACGAGCAGAGAGCAAGGGCATCGGAACGTTGCCGCGCGAGGCTCCGACCATGGATGTCATGTCGATATCGATCCGAGTCACCGTCTCCTTCGGTCCGAGCCAAACCCGGTAGCGGATCCAGGGGATTCCCTTGGCACCGATGATCTCGCCTACATAGCCGTCCGCGACGTCGCGCACGTGCTCGACGCTTATCGTGTCCAATCCCATCAGCGTGACAAATGTGGCTGCGCGCGTCGTCGTGGATCGCTCTACCCCAGGCTTCGCGCTGGAGGGGGTGCACGCGGCCGCGATGAGCAGCGTGGCCGCGCAAGCGAAGCCCCGTCGACCTGGCCGCGCTCGCCGTCGTTCCCGTTCTCCGCTCCGCATATCTGGATGACCCCATCGCTCAATCAGAGCTGTGTACCCGACAGCCTCCGCACCATCTACCTCGCGAGGGTGTCAGACGTCTCGACGTTCCACTCAGGCTCCGGCAGCCGCCATCCCAGCGTCACGCTTGAAGGGGAGCCGTCAGTCGACCCGGGTTCGAAATCCCGGAATGACCAGCGGAAGCTGCGACCGACTCGGCGAGCCTCGGGATCCGATCCAGTGATCCAACCGAGCGGGATCCCATCCAGAGTCGCGAGTATGTCGGCCGCGCCGATGGTGCCCTTCCAACTCGCACCCGACTTGAGGATGTATCGGAAGCCGCGGCTCCGGTCTATTGGAAACCATGAGGGAGAAACCTTGTAGTGATCTCGAAAGGTGCGCACGGCACCTGAGGGGAAGACGACGCGTCTGGTCCACCAGGACGCGTCAGAATCGTTCCCGTCGGGCTCGTGCCCGCACTTCACTTCGACTCCGTCCACCCAGCTGAGGAACGAACTGATGCCGTACCCATCCATGGGGCCGTCGGGGAAGCCCACGAGCACCGTGTCGGCAGACCCTTCGTTCTTCATCGTGAAGACGCAGTCCACCTCGATGACTTGCTTCGAGACGCGGGCGCGAACCGTCTCAGAGACCATGCGAATGTTCCCATGCTCCTTCATGAGGCGCACCGAGCCGTGCACGGATTCGACGCTTCCGTCGTCGGCGGCGGCCACGGAGGCCACGATCGCAAGACAGACGGCGACAGTGAGCGCGTGCGATCCATGCAGTGACGTCGCCATGGGGAACACCCTCAAGCGAGACTTCCCGGCCGCATCGCCTCGATCAACGAGTTCCCCGGCTTCCATCCGCCTCCCACCAGCCGCTCGACCAGCGCGATCACCTCGTCGCGCACCTCGTGCGTGGTCATGAGCAGCAGGTCGCCCTCGGTCGCCCAGAGGAGCGCCGCACGCACTGCGGCCATCTCCGACGCACAGCGCACGAGTGACTCCGTGCGCGCTCCGAGCCGCAACAGCTCGCGCTCGATCAGGTCGGGCACCACGCCGCGCTCGCGGCCGCGTAGGTAGTACTCCATCTCCTTGATGAACACGCGGTCGGGGCGCAGCGTCCAGGCGGCGCGGGCGAACTCGCGGATGGACTCGTCGTCGCGGTCGCCAGCCTGCCCGACGACGATGGCGCGGCGCTTGGCCGGCATCGCGCCTGCCATCGCGGTGAGCGCCGTCAGGCCGTGGGGGTTGTGGGCGAAGTCGACGATGACCGTCACGCCGGCGAGTTCGAACACGTTCGCTCGGCCGGGGTTCTGCGCCGGCGTGCTCTCGAATTCCGTGAGTCCGCGGCGCACCGCGTCCTCCGGGAATCCCAGCGCCAGAGCGACACCGATCGCCGCGAGCGCGTTGGCCACGTTGTGTCGCGCGGCGCCGCCCATTGTCATCGGGACCTCTCCACAGCTCACGACCTCCCGCCGTTCCCGCCCGCGCGCGAAGAACAGCGTCGCACCATCCGACCAGCACGCTTCCCCGCCGCGCGCGAGATGGCGGGTCACCAGCGGATTCGCGGCGTCGAGCGTGAACCAGATGACGGGCGTCGCCTGCCAGCCGCCACGCTCGACCAGCAGCGGGTCGTCGGCGTTGAGCACCAGCTTGCCCTCCGGGCCGAGTGCCTTCGCCACCACCATCTTGGTGTCGGCCAGCGAGGGCAGGTCGAAGATGCCGAACTCGCCCAGGTGATCGTTGGCGACGTTCGTCACCACCGCCGCACGCGCCCGCGGGAGCGCCAGCCCGCGACGCAGCAGCCCGCCACGCGCCACCTCGAGCAGCGCCACCTGCACGCGGCGATCGCGCAACACGGTGCGCGCGCCGTTAGGGCCCGAGTAGTCGCCCTCGGCCACCACGTCGTCGCCCACGGTCACGCGATCGGTCGACGTGACCCCGGCGGTGAGTCCGGCCGCCTTCGCCATCGCTCCGATAAGTCTCACGGTCGTGGTCTTGCCGTTGGTGCCGGTAACGAGCGCCACCGGGATGTCGTGCAGCTCGGCCCACGGCAGGCGCGGGGCGATGGTCGCGGTCTCTTCGGTGGGCCACACGCGCGAACCTGTGCCCAGCCCGACCGAGACGCGACGATCGTCGGCGAGCAACGTGACGCCGCGGCGCACCGCTTCGCGTGCCAATGTGGTCAGGGCGGGCGCGCGCTCGTGGGCGAGGGCATTGCGCAGCCGGGCAATCGTCGCGTCGGGGTCGGATGGAGCATCGCCGTCCTCGTCGGCCGATTCCAAATCTGGATCGTGCGGGTCGTGGTGGTGTTCTCGGGGTGTCTCGCCGCCTCCGAGAGATTGGGCGGCGGCGTGCCACGCGGCTTCGTTCACCTCCGTCGCCGTGTAGAGCACGTCGATCGGCGCCGAGAACGCGAGCAGCAGTCCGCCCTGGTACGCGCGCGTCGAGGTACGCGAGTCGCCGAAGCCGACGGTGTCGAGCAGCGGAAAGAGCGCCGCCCGCCATGCGGCGACAGCCGCGTCGGGGTCCAGGCCGGCGAGCGTCACGTCGAGGATTACACCTGGGCCGTCGAGCAGCAGGTTGGGCCCGGTCAGCCGCCGCGAGTCGAGGATGCGCATGGGCTCAGCGCGGCGTTGCGGGGGAGGCGGCGCAGCCCGGACCTCGGCGGGCCGAGTCGGTCGGCCCCATCAGTCCGCCGTCTCGGTCTCGCGCGCCAGCCGCACGCCGCGCTCGTCGCGCACCAGCGACGGTCCGTCCTCGAGGTTCATGGCAGGCACCACCGGCAGCTCGACGGTCGGCGGTGCGGCGTTCTCCGCGCGCGGCGCCCCGCCGGACGTGGGCGTGAATTGCGTCACCTGCTTCCAGGTGCGCGTGAGCGCGTCGGCGAACAGCAGCAGCAGATCGCCGGGCTTGGCCATCGCCAGCGCCGCCGCCACGGCACTCGCCTCGTCGGGGATGAGCTGCAGCTTCTTCTCCGCCACGCCCGCGCCCACCAGCGCCTCGCGCAGCAGGCGCGGGATCTCGTCGGGCCCGCGGCCGCGACGGCCATCGTCGCGGCGCAGGATGTAGTGGTCGAAGTGCCCGGCCGCGGTGCGGCCGATGGCGAGCACGTCCTCATTGCGCCGGTCGCCAGGGGCGGCGATGACCACGATGCGACGCCCCTTCACCTCGAGCCGGTCCACCAGCTCGCACATCACCTTCACCGCCGCGGGATTGTGGCCGTAGTCGACGATCACCTTGAACGGGTGCTCGTCGAACACGTTCAGCCGCCCGGGCGCCTGGAAGAACGTGGTGTCGAAGGTGCGCAGTCCGTGCTTGATGTCCTCGAGCTTCACGCCGAGGCTGAAGGCGACGCCCGAGGCGAACATCGCGTTCTGCACGTTGTGGAGGGCGCGACCTTCGAGCGTGGCCGGGATGAGGTGCGTCCACAGCAGTGGGATGTGGGCGCCGTGGTCGTAGAGCGTGATCATGTGGCCGTTGATGCCGGGCTCCAGCACCACCGCCCGCCCGCCGGCGCGGATGTGCTCCTTCACCAGCGGGTGCTCGATGCTCATGGTGACGTAGCAGAGGTGCGCGGCCTTCGTGTAGTCGGCCATGCGCAGGCAGTTCGGATCGTCGGCGTTCAGCACCGCGGTGTCCTTCGCCACCTCGATCACCACCCGCTTCACCTCGGCGAGCTGCTCGAGCGTGTCGATGCCCTTCAAGCCCAGGTGGTCCGAGGCGATGTTGAGCACCGCGCCGACCGTGCACTTCCGATAGCCCAGGCCGCGGCGGATGATGCCGCCGCGCGCACTCTCGAGCACCGCCACGTCCACCGACGGGTCGCGCAGCACCATGCGCGCGGCGATCGGGCCGGTCATGTCGCCCTTCACCGTGAGCTGGCCGTCGATGTAGACGCCGTCGGTGGTGCACAGCCCCACCGTGCGCCCGGCCAGCTTGAGGATGTGCGCCACCATGCGGGCGGTCGTGGTCTTGCCGTTGGTGCCGGTGATCGAGGCGATCGGGATGCGCGTCGGCGTGCCGGGCGGGAACAGCATGTCCATCACCGGGCCCGCCACGTCGCGCGGCTTGCCCTCGCTGGGCGCCACGTGCATGCGGAAGCCGGGGGCGGCGTTCACCTCGCAGATGGCGCCACCCACATCGCGGTAGCTCTCGGCGATGTCGGGCGAGATGAAGTCGACGCCTCCCACGTCCAGGCCGACCGCCTTGATGGAGCGCACCGCCATCTCGATGTTGTCGGGATGCACGGCGTCGGTCACGTCGATGGCGGTGCCGCCGGTGGAGAGATTCCCGGTCAGCCGCAGCCGCACCATCTCGCCTGCCGCGGGAACGGTCTGCGGCGTGTAGCCCCTCTCGCGCAGGCAGCGCTCGGCCTGATGGTCCAGCTCGAGCCTTGTCAGCACCTTCTCGTGCCCGATGCCGCGCCGCGGGTCGCGGTTGGTGACCTCGAGCAGCTCCTCGACCGTGTGCGTGCCGTCGCCCATCACGTGCCCCGGCACGCGCTCCGCCACCGCGACCAGATTCCCGTTCACCACCAGCATGCGGTAGTCGCGTCCGGTGACGAACTGCTCCACCACCACCGCCCGGCTGTGCTCGCGCGCTTTGTGGAACGCCTCGCGCACGTGTGCGGCGTCCATGAGATTCAGCGCGACGCCGCGGCCGTGATTGCCGTTGTAGGGCTTGACCACCACCGGGAAGCCGAGCTTGGTCGCCTCCTTGGCGGCCTCCTCCTCGCCGTACACCACGCGCTGA
>JBGPXY010000103.1:0-9586 GCA_041492985.1 Candidatus Eiseniibacteriota bacterium | reverse complement strand
CATCGAGAGCGGCGATGCGATTGCGCGTCTGGCCGCCGATGACGGTGAATCCCCCGCCCGCGTACACGGTCGAGCCGTTCACCACGATGGAGTACACGGTGTTGTTCGCGTTCGGGTCCCAAGCGGATGCTGCCCCAGTCGTGAGGTCAAGTTGGGCGATACGGTTGCGCGGCTGACCGCCGATGTTGGTGAAGATCCCGCCGGCGTACATCGAGCTGCCGCTGATCGCCAGGCAGCGCACCGTACCGATCGAATTCGGATTCCAGGCCGTTGCGGCGCCGGTGGAGGCGACCAGTTCGGCGATGCCGCTCCGCATCTGCGCGGCGATGCTGGTGAACGCACCTCCCGCATACAGCGAGGATCCGTTCAGTGTCAGGGCGTAGACGAAGTTGTTGGCGTTCGGATTCCATGTGAAGACGGCGGCTCCGGTGGTCGCGTCGAGCGCGGCGATGCGATTGCGCGTCTGTCCGCCCACGAAGGTGAAGGCCCCACCCACATACACGGTGGCTCCGCTCACCACGATCGAGTAGACCTCGCCGTTCGCGACGGGATTCCACGGCGAGATGGTCCCGTTCGCGAGCACGTGGGCGAGATGGGAGCGGGTGAGGCTCCCGACGGAGGTGAAGTTCCCGCCGATGTACCACCCGCCGGCGCCATCCGGCGCGACGGCGTAGACGATCCCGCCGATCCTCGGGAACGGGCTCGCGGGAATGCCGGTCGGCAGGTCGAGCGCAGCGCCGCCGCCGATGTTCGGGTACACGAGGGTGAACGTGCCACCCATGTAGAGCGTGTTCCCGGCTTTCGTGATCGCGGTCACCGGGGCGTTGGCAACCCACAGCGTCGTATCGGGCCGTTGGGCCTGGACCGGCGCCGGCCACAGGGGTGATGTCGCGACCCACAGGCCGCAGAGGCCGAGCACGAGCTGCGCGAGACGCGGGGCGCGTTGGATGTGACGCCCCGGTTGGGCCGACGGGATGAGTGTCATGGGTGCCCTCAGAGGAAGTGCGCGTCGAGATCCCAGTCGTACGGCCTTCGGGGGGACGCCCTTCGAACCTGGGTGGAGCCGTGCTTCCGATCTCCATTGCGTGCGGACCGGAAAGAAACCGTCATCGAGCGATCTCCGAATGAGTTCAGTCACACCTGCGCCGCCGGCATCCGCCTCACGCACGAAGCCCCAGTGGGTCGGCAACTCCCACAGGGGCTTCTGATTGAGGTCGTCAGCTAAGGTCTGGACTGAGGCGATGGACCGTCTGCACTCAGTTTCCCGGTGTCACGGCGGCGACGGCCTTCCTCCCGATCATGCCACCCACCTTGCCCCCCAAGTACTGCCCCGCCAAGGCGCCCAGCGGTCCGCCCAGCGCGCCGCCGAGTGTTCCTCCCAGACTTCCACCCAGGTTCCCACCCAGACTCTGCCCCATCCCGCCCATCATGCCCTTCACTCCCATCCCGCCCATGCCGGGCATGCCACCCATCATCCCCTTCATGGCACCCGGGCCGCCCATGTCCTTCATCTTCGACAGCATCTCGTCCATGTCGGTCAGATCGTATTCCTTGGGCGCTTCGAACAGCTTCGCGGGCTGTGGGGCGACCTTGTAGTCCTTCCATTCGATGACCGCGGTCTCGCCGTCGACCGTGCCTTCCATCCGGACGGGAGCCCCGGTGACCTTGTCGAACCAGCCCAGCGAGCTTCCCTCGGGTTGCGAGATCCGGACCTTCTTCACGGGCTTGCCGTCCAGCGTCTCGTCGCCGAGGTCCTCGACGCGCATGTCGGGCGGCGCCTGCGGGGCACCTTCGGACTCCGCGCCCTTGACGCCCGCCTTCGCCTGGTCACCCATCTGCGACGCCATCCCCTCGCGCGATTGCTTGATCGCCCGCTTCTCCTTGGGCATCAGCGTCAGGCTCGTTCCCCTGGCGTCGCCCATCTCGATCATCACCACGTCCATCCCGGAAGCGTTCATCTCGGTACGGATGCGGCCGTGGTCGATGAAGCGCTTCATGACCATGTTCGCCTTCGGCGACTGGATGACGAGATCGACACTGTACGCGTCGGGCGCGACGTAGTGCGGAAGGTCGATCGACGCCAGGCCGCCGGTGTTCGCCTTCGCGCCGACGGCTTTCGGTTCGCCAGCGAGTGTGGTCGCCGGGAACATCGCGACGGCGCCGAGGGCGACCACGAGCAGAGCCGAGATGCGCATCGAACGGGTCGGAGACCCGACGGGCGTCGAATCCAAGGGGTGGGTCATGGCGAGGCCTCCATGAGCGGGTGGGCGTCGGGCGCGGCGGCGAGCAGGTCCGGCATCATACGTCCGGGTCGCGAGCCTCGAAAGCCCGCCTCGAGAGCACTCGGACGCGGACGGCGGTCAGAACACCGGCCGTTCAGGGCTTGCGCGATCGAGCCCGTACTCGATGTAGCGCGCGGTCGCTTCACGGCGCTGCCGGCCCGTCACGCCGCCCGCTTGATCTCGCCGGAGTCCTCGGGCGCGGCATGTCCCTGCCTCGCCATGTCGCCCCAGGTGTGCCGTCGCTTGAGCGCGTTCCAGAGCCCGCGCACCCGGAACCAGGCCGTCATCTGCCGGTAGCCGAAGTTCTCGAGCGCGGCGTAGGCCATCAGGATGATGAAGTCGCGTCCACGAGCGTACCGCGGGCACACCACCGTCTCCAGCGCCAGACCGAGGAACGAGTTCACCGTGCCGCCGATCACGAACATGCCGAAGTAGAGCAACGGAAAGACCGAGTGGACGTGGCCGCTGACAACGACCCCCACCGTGAGGACGAGCCCCAGCAATTCGATCGGCGGGCCGAACAGCTCGACCAGGAGCTGCGAGAGGAAGGCTACTCCATGATGGGGCGCGAAGGTCTCGGTCAGCAGCAGTCGGCGATTGTTCCACAACGACTCCGCCAGCCCTTGATGCCAGCGCGCGCGTTGCCGCGCCAATGCGGCGATGGTCTCGGGCACTTCGGTCCACGCGACGGCGCTGGACACGAAGCGGACGGCGCGACGCCTCCCGTTGCGTTGCGCCCAGCGCTGCAGGCGCATCACCAGCTCCATGTCCTCGCCGAGGGTGTCGGTGCGATAGCCACCCACCGCCAACACCGCCTCGCGCGAGAACAACCCCAAGGCCCCGGAGACGATGTAGAGGCTGTCGATCAGATTCCATCCCATGCGGCCGGCGAGCATGCCGCGCAGGTATTCCACGGTCTGCAGTCGCACCATCGCGCGATCCGAGAGGCCGGTCTTCACCATGCCGCCGTGCTCGAACACGCTCCCGTTTGCGGGGCGGACCACCCCGCCGGTCACCACCACCGATGCGTCCAGGTAGAAGGGCAACGCGAGCTGGAGCAGGGTGTCGCGCTCCAACATCGAATCCGCGTCGATCGCGCAGAACAGCGGATGCCGCGCGACCGCCAGCGCCGTGTTGAGGGCCTGCGCCTTGCCCCCGTTCACCGTATCCAGCACCACGAGGAACGGATAGTCCGGTGAGGAGTACACGCCGCGGATGCGCTCGCGCGGCACGCGGGCGCGCAGCGTGCGCAGGGAGGGCTGCAGGCGGAACGCTTCGATCATGGCGTCGAGCGTGTGGTCGCTCGAGCCGTCATTCACGACCACGATCTCGAACGAGGGGTAGCGCAGGTGCATGAGCGAGCGGATCGCGTCGACGATGGTCGGACCTTCGTTGTGGGCCGGCACCAGGATGCTGATGGGTGGGGCGAGGTCGCCCTCGAACAGGCTCAGACGGTCCGAAATCTGCTGCCGTCTGAGCTCGCGACGGGCGTCGACGAAGGCGAGCATGCCGAGCACGAAGTACTGCGCGAAGATCATCGCGCCGTAGAACAGCACGAAGCGTCCGAACAGGGAATCGGCCAGGACAAAGGCCTGGTCAGCCCACACGGCTCACTCCACCCGGACTCTCGCGGTCCCATTCGAGCGCCTGCAGCACCTCGTTGGCGGCGCCGCGGGCGTACGGATCGTCGCTCCCGGTCGCGATCCCGCTCAACGCCGTGCGCCCCGCCTCGCCCAGCGCACCCAGCGCGTAGGCCGAATTGCGTCGTACCCACCAGGAGACGTCGCGCAGACAGGGGGCCAATGACGTGATCGCGGCGGACGCACCGAGACCCCCGAGCGCGCGTGCCGCCTGGGCGCGGACCTGCCAGGCATCGTCGTGGAGCGCCGCGCACAGGACGCCGATGGAGTCGGGTTCGGCGATGCTGCCGAGGGCCCGCGCCGCCGCGATGCGAGCCTCTCGATCGCCGTCCCTCAGAAGATCCTCGAGCTGCAGGCGCGCCTCGGCGTCCCGCCACAGCCCGAGGACGTCCACGGCCGCGAGGCCGCTCGGGCGCTGAAAATCCGCGGCGGCCAGTCCGAATCGCAGCGTCGGCAACGCCTCAGGACCGAACCGCTTGATGAGCGCCACCAGCTGATGCCGGCTGAGCCGCTCCAGCGTTTCCGAGTGGTCGAGCAACCAGACGAGCGCCGCGTGGTCGCGCATGCGGGCGAGGACCAACGCCGCCATGAGCGTCACGGTGGAGGGTCCGGTCGCCATGGCACGCCGCAGCGGTTCGCGGTTCGCCGGATCGTCGAGCATGCCGAGGTGTCGGGCCGCGAGCGCTCGAGGCCACGCGCGACCGTGCGCCAGCCGGTGCCGCTCGTGGGCCACGTGACCCAGTCCCCGCAGCACGGCGGACAGCCGGGCCCATTCCTCGCCCGCGACACTGTCCGCGAAGGTCTCGACTGCGGCCCAGAATACCCGGGGCCGCGCCTCGACCGCGGTGAGCACGAGCGTCACGACGTCGACCTGACCCGAGAGGAAGCGGGCGAACGCGACGGCCAGCGCGTGGCTGTCCCTCGCCACCCGGGCCTCCCGCAATGTCGACCAGCGGTGCCAGATGAGCACCGCCGCCGCGAGCGACAGCGCCAGGAGGGAGAGCACGCCAAGACCGGCCGCCAGCAGGTGCGTGGTCCCGGTGAGCCGCATGCGTCCTCTCCCCCTCCGCGGTCCCGCTCGGGACCGCTGCGGCGCTACAGCCCCAGCCTCAGCGACACGCCCGCGGTCAGGTACCGGAAGGCGCCGGTGGTCGAGCTGGCGGCGCTGTTCGAGGCGCCGAGCGAGGCCTCGGCGTGGTCGATGACGGCCCAGCCGAAACGCAGCTGCCCGGCCGCCCTCCACGCCAGCTGTCCCGCCGCCTGTCCACCGACCTGCTGCACACCGAGCCCTCCGTTCAGGCGGCCACTCCAGGCATGACGCTTCAGTGACAGCGTGCCCCGCGCCTCGGCGAGCGTGAACCGGTCGGGCGAGAAGTAGCCGACCCCGCGCTCTTCGAAGGACAGGACCCGGCCGAGCACACCGACCGAACCGTGACGACCCCATGGGTGCATGACGGCCAGCACTCCCGAGGCGCGGTGGTTGCCATCGCTCAAGCGTGCCGTGCCCCCGCCCGCGCTGACGGCGACACCGTGTCCGGTCTCGCCATCCACGCTGGCCTGCAACTCGGTCTGCCGGAGCCCGCTGCCGATCAGCAGCGCCGTCTCGTCCATCGGGAAGCGCGCGACACCCACCCCGGCGCTGAGCCGGTCCCTGACACGGTAGCTGAGCGACGTTCGATAGGACGCGCTGGACCGGGCGGGGCCGGTCGAGGCGTCGAGCCAGCGTGTGCCCACGGCGATGATCGCCTGAGCCCGTCCATAGGATGCATCGAGTCCGACCTCACCGAGCGTGCGCTGGGCGTCACGGATCGGATCGCTGGCCGCCAGAGAGCCGCCGGCGAAGGATCCACGCAGACCATCGGCGAGCGCGATCGAGGTGGAGAACGTGCGCGACCAACCGATGTTCCGGTCCGAATCCTGGTTGACGCTGAAGGCGAGATCGACCTGCGGGCGCTGGGCGGCGCGGATCTCGCGGCGCAGGGTCTGCGCCGTGCGACTGCCGGGCTCGAGCGCCAGGGCGCGTGACACCTGATCGGCGGCGGAGCGCTGGCGGCCCTGACCGTGTCGCAGTCGGGCCAGGCCGATGAGGGCGTCGACGTTGTCGGCGTCGATCCGGGTCGCTGCGACATACCCGGCTTCGGCGAGGTCGAGCCGGCCGCGCCATGCCGCGTTCTGGGCCCGGCCGGTCAACGCGTCGACATCGTTCGGATCGGCGGCCAGCATCGCGGCATACATCGAATCCGCCGCGGCGTAGCGGCCGGCCCACCCGAGGACACGTGAGCGCCCGAGCCGTCCCTCGCGGTGGCTGGGATCCAGCGCCAGGAGGGCATCGTAGTCCGCGATGGACTCGTCGAGTCGACCGGCCCACGAGAGCAGCCTCGCCTCGGTGATGAGCAGCCCGGCATCGCTCGGCTCGAGCATCCGCGCCCGTTGCACGAGGAGGAGCGCCGAGTCGGACTGGTCGATGCGGGAGAGCAGCAGCGCCAGACGGTGGTTGGCGCGCACCGACCGGGGGTCGTGGCTCAGCACCAGGCGGTACGCCGCGCGCGCCTCGTCATCGCGGCCCGCGACGTAGGCCGAGTCGGCACGCACGAGGTCGCGCTCGACCGGATCGGGCGCGGCCCCGCCAGCGCTCGATGGGAACCCATCGGGCAGCGCCGTGAGCATCGCGAGGGCCAGCAGTCCCACGGCGATCATCGCGGCTTGCCCCGGCTGATCCACTCCTCCCCCGTGCCGCGCCACACGGCCTTCATGGAGTCGAACACCGGCTTGAGCCGTGCGTGGTAGACCGGTTCATCCCACGACGGCCACGTCCAGGTGTGGAAGTCGGCGCCACGCCAGCGCGCTCCGGGACCCAGCGCGGGCAGGGCGCCGAGCACCTGCGCCGGCCGATCCCGGCGGATCGTCAGCACGCCGATCCGGAATCCGTCGGTCCGCGTGGTGCCGAAGTCGCCTCCACGGGCGAGGCGGTCGTCGAGCACGGTGGCGCTCGAAGGATCGGTGACGTTGAGCAACGCCCAGGGGATGCGCACCTCGATCAGCCCGGCGGCGGGATCGTAGTACCAGTCCGAGAGCGAGGACTCGACATCGCGGCCATGACGGAGCCGCCCGCGCTCCCAGGCGCGCGCCGGGAAGAACGTGCCGTCGCGACCGAACCGCGTCCGATTGACGATCACGTACATGGAATCGAATACACCATCGTCCCGGCTCACCGAACGGGCCGGCCGATGGTAGAACCGGCCGAAGTCGTCACCGTCCTGGATCGCCCGAGGGCCCACGTAGGGGTCGTAGTCGGGCGTGATGAGCAGGTGAGCGTCCGTGTCGCTCCGAAGATCCACGAGGTATTCGAACCCGACATCGCTCGTGACCCGTCCCCCGGGCAGGGCGTGCTGGCCGAGGTCGGCACGATGGGTGTCGAGGGCGATCTGCACCTCGAGCGAATCCCACGGAAGCGCGCTGCCCTGGAATCCGGGCATCGCGACCGCGAGGTAGAGGTACGACGCGTCCTGGCCGACGCGAAGCGACGCGGGCTGGCCGGGGTTCGCGCGGGCCGGCCCGCGCGCGAGTGTCTGGAGTGCCAGCCAGCGCGCGGCGTCTCCCCCCAGCACGGGTCCATCCGCCGGTCCCGCGTCCATGGCGAGCACGCCGTAGTTCTGCTCCGCGTCCATGCGATTGTGCCAGCGTGGCGTGCGCTCCGCCGGGATCTCGAGGTCGATCACCGCCCAGTTCTTCTTGAACCACTCATCGATCCACGCGAACAGGACCCCTCCCGCGCAGCCGCTCTCGCGGATCTCGCGGGTCAGGCGGGCATCGATCGCGGCCATGGCCGCCTCGTCGTGACCGCCATGGGTCCAGCCCTGCGGCTGAAGGTGGGCCAGACCGCGGCTGGACGGGACCCCGTACTCGGCGATCAGCAGCGGGATCCCGGGCAGCTGACGGCGCAACGCGGTGAGGTAGCCGAAGTAGTTCGAGACCCCTTCGCTCGAACGCGCCCGGGAGTAGTCCGGATCGTAGAGCATGAAATCCGGGTAGTAGGGATAGGCGTGGTAGCTGGCGAACCATCCTGCCGGATTCGCGGACGTGGGGCGCACCCGGGCGGCATCGAGGCTCACCACGTCGTTGTCGTATTCGAGCTTCTGATACTGGATCGGCCTGCCGGCGCGTGTCCGCCACACGCGCTCCTCGGCGGTGCTCGCCTCGGTCCGGTGATGGAGCGGGTCCAGCGTCGGCCAGTTGGTGTAGGCGATCGGACGAATGGTGTTGTACCGCCCGACCTCGGCCGACAGCATCCAGTCACACTGCTCGGCGGTCCACCCCTCCATGGCGGACCCGTCGGGCATCGAGAGGAAGCGACCCGTGAAGCGCCGCGGGCGACGCGAGCGACTCTCGAAGGCCGCGACCGCGAACGGCTCCCATTCGCGTCCGATGATGTAGGCCAGCGTCCATCGCGAGACGTCGGCGTCGTAGCGACCGTGCGCGTGCCCGGGACGTTGCGGGATGTCGGCGTCGCCGTGGATGACGCCCAGCACGTCCCTCATCTCGTCTCGGAACGCGGCCTTCCACGACCGGTCGTCGAAGTCACCCCCTTCCGGCAGTTCGGCCCACACCCCGTGGATCAGCCACAGCAGGTGGCTCGGATGCCCGCCGTTCCAGGCGGTCAGCGCGCGGTAGAAGGCCGGAGGCAGGATGGTGTAGACGCGCAGGGTGTTGGCATTCATGGAGGCGATGGTGTCGAGCCACCCGGCGTAGCGCACCGAGTCGGTCGGGAACTCGGCGGGGAACCGTCCCGGCAGGGCGACGCCGAGGTTCACCCCCTGGACGAAGAACGGCGCCCAACCATCTCGCGTGGGCACCTCGAAACGCTCGCCATGCGTGCGCGCCTGGGCGATGAGCCGGGCCCCGCGCGCCCGGTGTGCGCGTGCCGGTCGCGCCCCTGCCGGGCTCAGCTGGTCCAGCACGGCGCGTGTCTCGGCGTCACCGGGGGCGAGCTTCCACGCGGTCCGCGCGGCGCGCAGCGCCACGGCGTCGTGCCCCGTGCGGCGGGCGGCGAACATCAGCCCCTGCCAGCCGTCCGTGTAGGCGGAGTCGGCGGCGACCACGATCGTGAAGAGGGACTCCGCGCGCGCCGGCACGCCCAGACGCAGCCACGCGAACCCGAGGCCGACCTTGGCGTCCAGGCCCGCTGCGCAGATGCGGTCGGCGCGGGCGAACCGCATCGCCGCCGAGGCGATCGAGTCGGCCCGGTACGCCTTCCAGCCGGCGTCCACGAGCGTGCCCGACTCGGGCGGGCAGCGGAGGGCCCCGGCACCCGCCGACGAGGCGAGCGCCAACACGGCGGCGCACACGAGCGCCGCATTCATGGCCCGATACGTCGGCATTCCGGGACTCTCCACATGCCGCGGGATCATCCCTGGTGCGGGCCGGGGGCGCCGCGCCCGCCGCGCGCGGACAGGGTGCTGCCTCCCGGGCATTGCCCTGGTTTTCGGCAGCCAGGACGCTTAAGGCCAGTGGAATCTGGGCTTCGGTGCCGCGAATCAGGCCGCCCGGGCCACGTCCTCGTCGTCCTCACCATCGCCTTGTCGTCCCACCGCGACCGCGGCCCGCACGCGGGCCGTCGTCTCCCGCTCCTCCCGGAGCCCTTCGATCGTGGCCTCCGCCTGCTTG